>NZ_JALNWM010000033.1 GCF_023230885.1 Desulfocurvus sp.
CGTTGCCCGCGCGGGTGTGGCACTCGGCGGAGCAGGAGGCGATCTTCTCGTGGTGGCAGCTGCGGCAGTCCTTGACGTAGCCCTCGTGGGCCTTGTGGTTGAAGGCCACCGGGCTCATGAGGCCCTTGACGGGCTTGGCGCCCTGGGCGGGCGCGGCGGGCAGGCCCATGAGCACGGCGTCGGCCTGGCCGCGCTCCAGGCGGGGCACGTCGGCCACGGTCTTCACGGCGGCCTGGGCCTGGGCGCTGTGGCAGCCCTGGCAGGTCACGGGGCCGGAGTCGGCGCCCTTGGCGGCCACCTGCACATGGCAGGACACGCAGGCCAGGTGCGAGGCGTCGCGCAGGGAGCGCACGTCGCCGTCGGGCCCGGGGGTGGCCACGGGGCCGTGGCAGGCGGCGCAGGAGTCTTCCGTGTTCTTGACATAGACGAGCTTCCTGGCGGCCTGGTCATAGTCATGGTGGCAGGCGGCGCAGGTGCGGCCCTCGGCGTCGCGGGCCACGGACTTGGAGTCCAGGTGGCGGAAGTGCAGCGACTTGTCCATGCGGATGGGCTTCCAGGCCGAGGCGTCGGCCGGGGCGGCGGCGTGGCAGCCGCGGCAGTCCACGTCTGCGGGGCCGGTGGGCTGGCCCTGGGCGGCCAGGTCCTTGTGGCAGCCGATGCAGTTGTCGTGATAGACGGCCTTGACGGTCCGGGCGTCGGTGTCCGTCAGGCGCTTGAATTTGGGCACCAGCCGGTCCTTTTCGGACTCGTGGCAGGTTGCGCAGTCGGCCTTGCCGATCTTGGCAAGGGCTTCGGTGTGCTGGTCGTGCCGGAAAGCGACCGGCGCCTCCTCAAGCTCTCCGAACGCCGCGAGCGAGTCGATCATCAGGATGTCGGCCCGTCCGTCTCCGCCGCTGGGGGGTGCCGGCACCACGCCCACGGCCTCGATGGCGTATGCGGAAAGCGCTGCGAGAACGGCGACGACCCCGGCCCATCGCGCCAGGAATCTTCCCTTCTTCATGCTGTCCCTCGTTCCTTTGGCTGAAATGAAAAGTCCACGGCCAATGCAACGCATCGCATCCGCAGTTCGCATCCCCGGCCATCCCGGCGGCCCGTGGCGCCCATGCGTCCCGGGCCGCCCTCCCACCAGCCGGCGGCGAGCGGTCTGTGGCTGCTTCCCTTCCGGCATGGCTGGCCCCGGATGATCCGTGCCACCCCGAATTGCCCCTCGGGTTGCAGGATCGTGCGGTATTCCAGGTTATTACGCCATTTCCGGAAAAAGTCTCCCCGGAGAGTATAGAATGGGAATATACCCGTCAAGTATGGAATTCGGGTTCCAGAAACGGAACGTGAAAAAAAGAATTATTCGAGGCGGATTGAAAAAAAACCGCCCCCCGGCGACCGGGGGGCGGGGGCTGTTTGATTGCTCAATCTAGTTTGCGGGCGAGCCGTTGGGGTCCTTGAAGCAGCACCCCGCCCGGGGGCAGGAGCGGGCCTCGGCCACCAGTTCGGAGAAGGAGATGGAGTCCAGCTTGTCGAACATGGCCCGGCTGGCCTCGTGCCAGACGCGGTTGGTGATGCAGCGCGCGCCGGAGGCCGCGTCGCCGGGGTCCAGGAACTCGTTGATCTGGCGGTGGTCCTCCAGGACGCGCACGATGTCGCCCACGGAGATTTCCGACAGCGGCCGGGTGATCAGGTGCCCGCCCTTGGGGCCGCGTTTGCTCTTGATGTACTTGGCATCCTTGAGCGCCCGGATGAGTTTTTCCAGGTATTTTACAGAGATGCCTTGTCGCCGCGAGATGTCGCCGATGCGTACCGGGCCCTGGTCGCAGTGCAGGGCGATGTCCAGGAACATCTTGGCGCCGTAGCGGCTTTTGGTGGTCAGACGCATGGAGGTTTTCCTGCTTGGACGACACTGTTGCGGCGTTTGCGCGCAGGGGCGGGCGCGCAGGGGTGGGGGGATGGGACGCCGTGTCGTGTTGAAACTCTACGCCGTAGGTATGGAATATTTACGCATGCGTCAAGGGCGCAGATTGCATTGCGGCCAGGTCGGAAACCCCGGCGCGCCGGGCGGGCCCGGAGGCGGAAGGGCCGGGTCGGAGCTGGCGGGGCCGGGCGGAGGCGGAGGAGGAATGGCCGGAGCTGGCGCGGGGCCGGGCGGAGGCGGAGGAGGTGGGACCGGAGTTGGCGCGGGGCCGGGGCGGAGGCGAGGAGGAGTGGCCGGAGCTGGCGCGAGCAGGGGACGCGGGCGGGGCTGGCATGGCGCCGGGGCGGAGGCGGAGGGGGCGGGGCGGTGTTGGCGCGGGCGGGGCCGATGCGAAGGGGAAAGGCGCGGGCGGGCCCGGATGGGGCGCGGGCGAGGCACGCCGGGCGGTGTCATATGCTCCCCTGTCCGCCGGGGCGTGCGGGCCGCGCGCGTGGGGGCGCAGGCGGGCGCGGAGGGGGATGCGGGCGGGCGCCGGGCGGGCGCCGGGCGGGCGCCGGGTGGGCGTGCGGGGAGTCTTTCCTCCCGGTGGGGGGGCGGGGCGGGATGGCCTCGGGCTGTCCCTTGTGGCGGGCGTCAGGCCCGTTGGCAGTTTCCTTGCCGGGGGCATGCCCGTCGGGCCGTGCGGGCCTTTCGGCGGGGGCCGGAGGGCTTCGCCTAGGGGTGGCGGAAGGTGGCGGCCATGTCCCGGGCGGTGCGGCACTCGGCGTCGGGTACGTCGGGGAACAGGTCGGGCAGCAGCCCGAGCATGTTGTTGCGGCGCAATTCGCCGACCAGTTCGGCGAAGGTGATGGTCTCCAGCTTTTCGAACATGGCGTTGGCCGCGGCCTTCCAGACGCGCCGGGTCAGGCACATGGGCTCGTTGACGCAGCAGTGGCTGTCCGAGGAGCATTCCACGAGCATGGTGTCGCCTTCGAGGATGCGCACCAGGGCGCCCACGGTGATCTGGTCCAGGGGCTTGGCGGGCAGGTGCCCGCCCCTGGGGCCGCGCTTGGAGCGGATGAAACCGCCGTCCTTGAGCAGCCGGACGAGCTTTTCCAGGTATTTCAGGGACAGGCCCTGGCGCTCGGCCACGTCCTGGATGCGCACGGGGCCTTCCTCGGCGTGCAGGGCGATGTCGAGCATCATGCGAGTGCCATACCGGCTGCGGGTGGAAATCCGCATCGAGTACAATACCGTCCGAGTCTGGGTTGGGGCGAGGGGCGGCCACAACGAGCGTTGCGGCTCTCTTTTCAAACCGGGTCAACCTTAGGCGGAAAAAGGCTTTTTCGTCAAGGGGGGGAGGCGGCGCAACCCGCTTCCCCGTCGCCGCCGGGGGGGGTGTCCTGGCCTGTCCCGCCGGTGGCGGAAGGGCTTTTCTCCTCCGGTGCGGAGGGGAATTCGACACGGAAAAGGGCGCCGCCGCCGGGGGCGGATTCGGCGTGGATGGTGCCGCCGTATGCCTGGACGATGCCGTAGCTGATGGACAGGCCAAGGCCGGTGCCCTTGCCCACCTCCTTGGTGGTGAAGAAGGGCACGAAGAGGTTTTCGGCGATGCCCGGCGGGAAGCCGGCCCCGGTGTCCTCGATTTCCATGACCACGCGCCCGTCGCGCAGCATGGTCCGCAGGCGGACCTCGTCGGGCGTACAGGGCGGGGCGTCGCAGGGGTCGGGCTGCGGGCCGGCCTGCGGGGCGGCGGTCTTCTCCTCGGCGGCGCGCCGCTCCTCGATGGCGTCGCGGGCGTTGAGCAGCAGGTTGATGACCACCTGCTCCAGGCGGTTGGGCTCCGCCAGCACGGGGGGCAGCTCGTCGGCCAGCTCCCAGCGCGGCGCGATGCCGCGCACGCGGAACTGCTGGTCGAAGAGGTCGAAGGCCTTGCGCAGCACGGCGTCCAGGCGCACGCGCTCGAGCTTGAGGCCCGACTTGCGGCCGAACTCGCGCATGTGTTCGATGATGCGCGCGGCGCGCTCCACGTTCTGGTCGATGCCCTCGGCCATGAGCATGAAGGTTTTCTCGTCCAGGGGCTCCTTTTTGCGCAGCTTGCGCATGAGGAAACCGGAGATGGTCCGGATGACGGACAGGGGCTGGTTCAGTTCGTGGGCCACGCCGGTGCTCATCTCGCCCAGGGTGGCCATTTTGCTGGCCTGGATGAGTTTCTGCTCGGTTTCCAGGCGGTGGGTGATGTCGCGCGAGATGGCCAGCAGCACGGGGCGCTCGGCGTACTCCGTGGCCGCGAGGCTGATGTCCACATAGATGGGCCGCCCGGCGCTGGTCATGTGGCGGACCTGGTTCAGGGCGTTTTCGCTGCGCAGGCGCGCGGCGTGTTCGGCGGGATCACCCCCGGCGAACAGCGCGGGGAACCAGGTGCCCAGGAGGCTTTCGCGGGCGTGGCCGTATACGGGCAGCACGGCGTCGTTGCAGTCCAGGATGTCCAGGGTCTGGCGGTCCAGGACGAAAACCGGGTTGGGGATCTGGTTGAAGATGGCGTGGTACTTGCGCTCGGAGCGTTCGAGCTTCTCCTCCAGCAGCTTGCGCTGGGTGATGTCCAGGCACATCTCCATGGCCGCCACGACCTCGCCGCGCTCGTTGCGGATGGGCTTGGTGTGGACCAGCCAGTAGGCCCGCGAGCCGTCCTTGTTGTATCCGGCCTCCTCGCTGAAGTGGGGCCTGCCGGTGGCGAAGGTTTTCTCCACCGGGCAGTTTTCGCAGCGCTCGTCGCGGCCCTTGTAGGCATGGAAGCAGTAGTCCCCGGCCTGGGGCGCGAAGCGCTCGGCGAACTCGCGGTTGTATTGCAGCAGGCGGTAGCTGCGGTCCTGCACGGTGATCAGGCAGGGCACGGTCTCGAACAGGCCCTGGTATTCGTCGCGCTGGCGGTTCAGCTCGGCCTGCTTGGCGCTGATGTCGCGGCCCATGCGGTTGATGGCCGCGACGAGCTGGCCCATCTCGTCGGCTTCGTCCAGGTCGTCCATGGGGATCTGCTCGCCGCGCGCGATGAGCCGCGTGCCCTGGATGAGGGCCAGCACGGGCTCTTTCACGAAGCGCAGCACGAAGAGCAGGATGATGTAGGTGGTGAACAGGAAGACCAGGGCCGCCAGGGCGATGGAGTTGCGCTGGTAGACGGCCAGCCCGGCGTCGGCCTCGCGCAGGGAGATGACCATGTCCATGGCGCCCAGCACGGTCTTGTCCGGCGGGTGGAAGTGGCACGGCGGGCCGGAGCAGGAGGGTTCGTTGTGGATGGGCGTGAGGATGCCGAGCATGCGCGCGCCCGAGGGCGCGGTGAAGATGCGGGTGCGCTGGTCCAGGGGCGCGTTGGCGCGCGGCGGGTCCTCGCGGTGGCAGACATCGCAGGCCTCGGCCTTGATGTTGGTGGTCTGGCCGACCTCGCTGAAAAGGCTGGAGAACTGGATCACGCCGTGCTTGTCGTAGATGCGCACGGCCTCCACGTCGCGCTGGCGCCCGACGTTGCGCACGATCTGGCGCAGGTCGTCGCGCGAGTTGTGGAGCATGGCGTAGTGCGAGGCCAGGCGGATGGTGTTGGAGAGCCGGTCCGCCCCGTCGACCATGTGCTTCATGGTCGTCTCGCGCTGGTGGTGCAGGTTGAACCAGGTCCAGCCCGCCACCCCCGCGAGCAGCGTCAGGCTGACCGAGGCGAATATCTTGGTCAGCAGGCTGTGGCGCAACCCGCCGGTGTGTGCCGTCATGCCCATCCCTCCCGCGCCTGTGCGCGCCTGGGGTTTTCATACCCCAGGGGTGGGTTTCTGGCAACAGGCGCGCGGGCGCGCGGCGCGGCGGGCCTCAGCCCAGGGCCAGCAGCCGCCCGCCCTGGAAGACGGCCACGGCCAGGGCATAGGCCAGGGCGGTGTTGAAGACCACGGAAAAGGCGGCCCAGCGCCACGACCCGGCTTCGGAACGGATGGCCACCACGGTCACGAAGCAGGGCGCGTAGAGCATGATGAACACGATGAGCGCCACGGCGTGCAGCCGCGACCAGTGCGGGTCGACGCGCAGGCGGTCGGCCAGGGGCTTGGCGTCCTCGGGGTCGGTTTCGCCCAGGGAGTAGGCCGTGCCCAGGGTGGAGACGATGACCTCCTTGGCCGCGAACCCGCCGACCAGGGCGATGTTCGTGCGCCATTCGAAGCCGGCGGGGGCGGTGATCGTCTCCAGGGCCGCGCCCGTGCGCCCGGCCAGGGAGTGGCGCAGGGCGGCCTCGCGCTCGGTGTTGTCCACCAGGGCCAGGCGCTCGGCCAGGAGCTGGCGGGCGGCCTGGTCCAGCCCCGGGTCGGCGGCCCGGGCGGCCAGGGCCTCGCGCTCGGCGGCATACATGGCCGCGCGCTCCCGGGGCAGCTGGGGGAAGGTCATGGCCGCCCACAGCAGGACGGAAATGGCCAGGATCACCGTCCCGGCCTTCTTGATGTACTGCCAGGTGCGCTCCCAGGTATGGATGAGCATGCCGCGCAGGGTGGGCAGGCGGTAGGGCGGCAGCTCCATGACGAAGGGGGTGCTCGGGCCCTTGATGACCGTGGAGCGCAGCAGCCGGGCCACCAGCAGGGCGGCGGCCCAGGCGCCCAGGGTGATGAGGAACAGCGCCGTGGCCTCGGCGCCGGGGAAGAAGACCCCCGTGAGCAGCAGGAACACCGGCAGCTTGGCGCCGCAGGTCATGAACGGCGCGGTGAGCAGGGTGGCCAGCTTCTCGCGCGGGCTGCGCAGGGTGCGCGCGGCCATGACCCCCGGCACGGCGCAGCCCCCGGCGATGCCGCCCGAGACGATGAACGGCATCACCGAGCAGCCGTGCAGCCCGAAGATGCGGAACACGCGGTCGAGCATGTAGGCGATGCGCGCCATGTACCCGGAGTCCTCCAGGAAGGCGATGAACAGGAACATGAGCATGATCAGCGGCACGAAGCCCATGACCCCGCCCACGCCGTCGATGACGCCCGAGACCACCAGGGACTTGAGCAGCCCGTCGGGCAGGGCGGCGTCGGCGGCGCCCGCCAGCAGGCCGAACAGGGCCTCCACCCAGCGCATGGGATGCTCGCCCAGGGTGAAGGTGGCCCAGTAGACGGCCAGCAGCACCCCGAGCATGCCCAGGGGCCCGGCCACCCGGTGGGTCAGCACGCGGTCGAGCATGTCCGAGAAGTCGGCGCGCGAGGGGCCGTCGGGCCTGGTCAGCACGCCCTGGCGCAGCAGCGAGGCGATGAACCCGTAGCGGGAGTCGGCGATGATGGCCTCGGGCGAGGTGCGCAGGGTGCGCTGGCAGTGGTCGGCCACGCGCTCGGCCATGCCCTCCAGCTCGGCGGCCAGGGGCCCGGCGGCGCGCCCGGCGGCCAGCACCTGCTCGTCGGCCTCCAGGTATTTCAGGGCCAGCCAGCGCGCGGGGTGGCGCCCGGCGAGGAAGCCCTCCTCCTGGATGCGCGCGACCATGCGCGCCAGCACGGGGTCCAGGTCCGGCCCGTAGGAGATGTCCAGCGGGGCGCGCACGCCGCCCGTGGCCCGGGCGTGGCCCGCCGCGGCGCGCAGCAGCTCGCCCACGCCCTCGCCGGTGCGGGCCACCGTTTCGACCACCGGGCAGCCCAGCAGCTCGCCCAGGCGCGCGGCGTCCACGGTCAGGCCCTGCTTGCGGGCCTCGTCCATCATGTTCAGGGCCAGGGCCAGGGGCAGGCCCATTTCAAGAATCTGCACGGCCAGGTAGAGGTTGCGCTCCAGGGCCGCGGCGTTGAGCACGCCCACCACCACGCCCGGGCGCTCGTCCACCAGGGCGTCGCGCGCCACCAGCTCCTCCTGGGTGTAGGCCGTGAGCGAATAGGTGCCGGGCAGGTCGAGGATGTGGAATTCGGTTCCGTCCACCCGGGCGAAGCCTTCCTTCTTCTCCACGGTGATGCCCGGATAGTTGCCCACATGCTGGCGCGCGCCGGTGACGGCGTTGAACAGGGTGGTCTTGCCCGCGTTGGGGTTGCCCGCCAGGGCGATTTTTACGCGCTCCACGGTCAGCCCGCCGCCCCGGGGGCCAGGTTCACGAGGACGTAGTCGGCCTCGTTGTTGCGCAGCGAGAGGGTGAAGCCCTTCATGCGCAGGGCCACGGGGTCCTTGAGGGGCGCGCGCCCGACGACCTCCACCTCCGTTCCGGGCACAAGGCCCATGTCGCGGATGCGCCGCCCCAGCTCGCCCTGGGCGGAAACGGTGTGGATGACGGCGCGCTGGCCGACCTTGAGTTCGCGCAGCCGCAGGGGCTGGGGCATGGTTTCGCTCCTTGGTCCGGCCCGCGGGAGGGGGCGTGCGCGCGCCGTGTGGGCGCGAACCGCAAATACGGCAAGGACGGTGTCCAAGCCGGGGGATGCGCGCGCCGTGTGGGCGCGGGCGGGCCGGATTCCAGGGGCGATAATGCTTTTCAACTGGCCCGTCAAGGCTCTCCGGCGCGGGCCGCGCGAGGTGGGGGGCACCGGAGGTGCGTTGGGGCCCGGGGCGTGGCGGCGGCCCCGGCGCGGCGCGGGCGCACCGGGCGGCGTGAAGGACGGCGCGGGGCGCGGTGTGTCGCGCTGGTCTGCGGTGCGTCGGCGGATCCGGCAGGGCCGATAGCGGGCCTGCGCACGCGGGGCGCTGCGCTGGCACGCGGGGCGCCGGGGTGGGGTGGGGCGGCGGCGGGCACGCCGCCTGGCGGGCGCGAGTCGTGCCCCGCGCGCCGGGGTGTGCGCTTTTTGCAACGGGTGCGCCGCCCGTCCCGGTCGCCATCATGCCCCGCGCGGCGGGGGGGCGTGGGGTGCCCGTCCCGGTCCCCGGCGGGCGGGGCGGCGCGCGGGGCGGGCCCGGGCGGGGCGCCAGGGCGCAAAAAAGCCGCCGGGCCGGGGGCGCGGCGGCGTGGCTGCCCGGGCTCCGGGCTCAGGCCCGGGCGTCCTCGGTCAGGGCCTGGACGGTGATGGTCGAGGCCAGGTCGTCGCCCAGGACGATGTCGGCGTCGCGCACACGCAGGCAGCCCGAAGGGCCGATCTCCGCCGTGACGCCCGGGGTCAGGCCCAGGGCCAGCAGGCGGCAGCGGTCCTTGGGGCAGCAGGAGAAGCCCTGGATGCGCACCCGGCAGCCCCGGGGCGCATCACGCAGGGTGTGTCCGTCCCAGCCCTTGCAGCCGTGGTGTTTCTTGCAACGTCCGCGCATGGCCGGACAATAGTGAGACTGAGAATGAATGTCAAGCGCGCCCTGCGTTCTTTCCGCAACCCTGCGAGCATGAGGCATTTTTATTTAAACATGCATGCTATACAGCGTGGCGATTCGTCGCGGCGTCCTGCCGCCCCCGTCCCCGCCCAGGCCGGGATCCGGGGAGCTTTTCTGAAAATCGGTTGGCGGACAATTGTTTTCAGGTGCCGCTTTGTGAAATAGAGGGCATTCAGTCGACATTCTTGTTCTGCTTATTGAATTCATGTTAAGCTTGATGTGATCCTGTGTTCGAAACCTTTTCCCGGGGGCGGCGGGGGGCAACCCGCCGCGGTCTTTGAAATCCGAGGTGGTTTCCCATGAGCATCCGATTGAAGGTGTCCCTGCCGGTTGCCGCGACGGTGCTGGTTCTGGGCGGGCTGGGGCTGTGGCTGCTGGCGAGCAACCTGCGCCAGCTCGAGTCGCGTTTCGTCGAGACGATCGTCGGCAACAAGGCGGCGGAGATCGAGGCGGGCATCCAGGCCGGGGCGGACCGGGCCAAGGAGCTGGCCGCGCTGTTCTCGCGCATGCCGGCGGTGGTCGGGGCGCTGGAGCTGGCCGCCCAGGGCGACATGCGCGACGAGAGCGACCCCACCAGCCAGCGGGCGCGCGAGGGGCTGCGCCGCGAGCTGGCGCCCATGCTGGAGGGCTATGAGCAGATGCTGGGCACCAAGTTCCAGCTACATGTGCACATGCCCACGACGCGCAGCCTGGTGCGCCTGTGGCGCAAGCAGCAGGTCAACCGCGACGGCAAGTGGATGGACGTGTCCGACGACCTGTCCTCCTTCCGCCAGATGGTCCTGGACGTGAACGCCTCGGGCCGCGGCCTGGGCGGCGTGGAGCTGGGGCGCGGCGGGTTCGCCATCCGCGGCATGATGCCCGTGCGCTCCGACTCGGGCAAGCACCTGGGCTCGGTGGAAACCCTCGTGGAGTTCGGGCCCATCCTGGCCACGGGCGCGGCCCGGCAGGGCGAGGACCTGCTGCTCTACATGAACGCCGACATGCTGCACATCTCCTCGCGCCTGAAGGACCCCGCGAAGTATCCGGTGCTGGACGGGCGCTTCGTGCTCGTGTCGGGCACCGAGGAGAAGGCCGTGGAACAGCTCGTGACGGCGGACTTCCTGGAGGCGGGCCGCGCGGGGCGCCACGTCGAGATCATGGGTGGCATGGCCCTGGCCGCCTTCCCGGTCAAGGACTACAAGGGCGACCAGATGGGCGTCATCGTCTACGCCCTGGACACCTCGGCCACCGAGGCCATCATCTGGCGCACGGGCGCGACCATCGGCGCCATCCTGCTGGCCATCCTGGTCCTGCCGGTGCTGGTGACCTGGTTCTTCCTCTCGCGCAGCGTGCTGCGGCCGGTGCGGGCCATCCGGAACAAGATCCGCGACATCGCCGAGGACCGCGCCGACCTGTCCGAGGCCCTGGACGAGAGCGCCCGCGACGAGATGGGCGACCTGGCCTCGTGGTTCAACAAGCTGCTGCGCAAGCTCGACACCATCCTGTGCCAGACCCAGATGTACGGCTACATGATCAACGCCGTGCCCGACCCCATCTTCGCCGTGGACGACGACATGAACTTCATCGTGGCCAACGCGGCCACGGCGCGCCTGGGCAAGAGCACGGTGGAGGCCCTGCGCGGCACGCCCTGCCGCGACGTGTTCAACACCGAGCTGTGCGGCACGGTCAACTGCCCCATCGAGCAGTGCCGCCGCACGGGCGAGGCCTACGCGGGCAACGTCATCTCCGCCGACCTGGGCGGGCGCAAGGTCTACATCCAGCCGACCTCCGACGTGCTGCGCGACTGCCACGGCAAGATCATCGGCCGCATGGAGATCGCCCGCGACGTGACCCCGCTGGTGGAGAAGGAAACGACCCTGCAATCGCACCTGGAGCAGATCCGCAGCGTGAACGCGCGCGTGGCCGAGGCCGCCGCGTCCATCGCCGAGGCATCGGGCGAGCTGTCGGGGCAGGTGGCCGAGGTCTCCGAGGGCGCCGAGCAGCAGAAGGCCCGCGCCGGGGAGACCGCCCAGGCCATGGAGCAGATGAACGAGACGGTGATGGACGTGGCCCGGGGCGCCAGCGAGGCCGCAGAGCAGGCCGACGGCTCGCGCCGCCGCGCCCAGGAGGGCTCGGACGTGGTGGCCAGGGCCGTGGAGGCCATTACCGAGGTCCGCGAGCGCTCGACCAGCCTGAAGTCCAACATGGACGCCCTGGGCGAGAAGGCCGAGGGCATCGGGCAGGTGCTCAACGTCATCAGCGACATCGCCGACCAGACGAACCTGCTGGCGCTGAACGCGGCCATCGAGGCCGCGCGGGCGGGCGATGCGGGCCGGGGCTTCGCCGTGGTGGCCGACGAGGTGCGCAAGCTGGCCGAGAAGACCATGACCGCCACCCAGGAGGTGGCCCAGGCCATCGGGGCCATCCAGACCGGCGCGCGCGAGAACATCGCCGCCGTGGACCAGTCGGACAAGGCCGTGGCCCACGCCACGGAGATGGTCAACGCCTCGGGCGCGGCCCTGCGGGAGATCAGCGAGCTGGTCACCGCCACGGCGGACCGCATCCGGTCCATCGCCACGGCGGCCGAGGAGCAGTCGGCCACCAGCGACGCCATCAACCGCGCCGTGGACGAGGTCAACGCCGTGGCCCAGGAAACGGCCGACGGCATGCTGCGCGCCCGCGACAACGTGCAGCGGCTGGCGGACCTGGCCGAGTCGCTGCGCGCCCTGTCCCAGGAGATGTAGCCCGGGCCGGGACCACGGCCCCGGGCCAAAACGAAGGCCCCCCGCGCAAGCCGCGCGGGGGGCCTTTCCTTCGGCTCCGGCCCGGCGCCGCTCAGCGCCGCGTCACCGAGGCCATCAGCTCCTGCACGTCCATGTAGTAGCTCTGGACGTTGGGCAGGTTCTCCAGGGCGTCGGTGTACTGCACCTCCACCACCCCCGAGGCTGCGGCGATGATGGTCGTGCAGCGGAACACGGGCCGCCCGCCCAGCTCCGGGGCCAGGCAGCGGTAGACGTGGCGGATGACGCGGCCCGGACCGTCGTATTCCAGGTCGGCGCCGTCGTAGCCGGGGATGCCCTCCCGGACCAGGGCGTCGTATTCCTCGGGCCCGGCGAAGAGCATTTCGGCGGCCTGGGCGGGGTAGAGGAACACGCGCACGGTGGGCAGCATCCCGGCCTGGGCCGAGCGCTCGCTGTGGATGTAGAAATGCCTGATCAGCGGGCTGGCGCCGGGGCGCAGGGGCACCTCGAACCAGCCCGGAGGCAGGGTCACGGCCACGCCGTCAACCTCGCAGGCTTCGCGGTGGGCCGGGTCGGCCGCCAGGCGGGCCTGGTAGGCCCGCAGGGCCGGGTCGACCTCGGGGCCGAAGCTGTGCCGCGAGCAGGCGGCCAGCAGGCCCAGGGCCAGGAGCAGGCACAAGACGCGCACACGGGACATGGGGCACCTCGGGGAGCGGGCGCGCAGGGGGTGGGGGATCAGCCCTGGCGGACGGGGACCACGGCGCCCACCGCGGCGACCAGCCCGTCCAGGTCCTTGGGGCCGAGCAGGAAATAGCGTTCGGCGGTCTCCAGGCACAGAACCCGGTCGCCCCGCGTGACCACCACGGCGTCGCGGCCCGAGGCCGTGCGGAACATGCCGCTGCGGTAGCCGAAAAAGGCCATGCTGCCTTCGCTTTTCAGGTCGGCGAAGGCGGCTTCGTCCTTCAGGGAGCAGACAAAGGCGCGGGTCACCCCGTCCAGGGGCTGGGAGGCCTTGAGGAAGGGCGGCGCGTCCACCAGCAGGGAACCACCGTCCACGATGATCCGCGTGTTGGCCGGGTTGGCCACGAGCATGAACCAGTACAGGGCGGTGATGGGCACGGCCACCGCCAGGACGCAGATGCCCGTCCACAGGAAACCGGAGCGGAAACTCCACATGGCGGCCCCGGCCGAGAAGGCCGCGAAGCACAGCAGCAGGGACACGGCCTTGCGTGTCATGGGAACGGGGAACATGGTCGTCATGCCGGGACTCCTGGGCGGCCTGCGGTTGCGGTTCGTGCGGGCCGGGCGGTGCGGAGCCTAGCAGGCCCCGGGCGGGAACACAACCCCGGCCCCGGCTACAGCCGGTCGTCCCCGTCGCTCACGGCCTGGAGCCCGTCCGGGTCCAGGATGTCGATGTGCTTGCCGCGCACGCGGATCAGCCCGGCCTCGCTCAGGCGCTTGAGCACGCGCGAGAGGGTCTCCTGGGCCGTGCCCAGCAGCCCGGCCAGGTGGCCCTTGGAGATGTCCAGGGTGACCTCGGCGGCGCCGCCCGAGCGGTCGGAGAGGTCCAGCAGGTAGGCCGCCACCCGCTGGGGCGTCTCCTTGAGGGTCAGGTTCTCCAGCTTCACGGTGAAGCGGCGCAGCTTGCGCGACAGGGCGGCCAGCATGTTCATGGCCAGGGTGCTGTCGTTTTCCAGCAGCCGGCGCAGCCCGTCGCGCGGGACGAACAGCACCCGCGAGTCCGCCGTGGCCTCGGCGTTCGCCGGAAAGCGCCCGCCCTCGAACACGGGCACCTCGCCGAAGGGCTCCCCCGGCCCGTAGATATGGATGATCTGCTCGCGTCCTTCCAGGGACAGCTTGAAGATCTTGACCTGCCCGCTCATGACTACATACAGCCCCTGGGCCTGGCTGCCCTCCAGGAAGATGGTCCGGCCCTTGGGGTAGTCGGCGGGCACGCAAATGGAGGCCAGCGCCTCGATCTGCCTGTCCTCCAGGCCCCGGAAGAGGGGCATGCGCGATTTCAGGAAGGTTTGCAGTTCCATGCCAAGCCCTTAGCATTCCCGGAGCCGGGGGGCAACGCCGGGAAAAGCGCATTCCAGCTTGATCCAGGTCAAGGCGCGCGCGGCGGGGATGCCTATGGTGAAGCTGTGGCGGCGGCGGCCCGGGCCCCGCGCCGGAACTTCACAGCCAGGAGAAGGCCATGACCAGGGAATATCGCAAGATCATCGAGATAGACGAGGAATTGTGCAACGGCTGCGGGCAGTGCGTGCCCTCGTGCGCCGAGGGGGCCCTGGCCATCGTGGACGGCAAGGCCCGCGTGGTGCGCGACAGTTTTTGCGACGGCCTGGGCGCCTGCCTGGGCGAGTGCCCCACCGGCGCGCTGCGCATCGTGGAGCGCGAGGCCGAGCCCTTCGACGAGGCCGCGGCCCTGGCCCATGTGGCCGCTGGCGGCGGCGCCCCGGCCCACGGCCACGCGCCCGGCGGGGGCTGCCCGGGGGCGGCGGCCATGAGCCTGCGCCCCGGCGGGGGCTGCCCGGGGGCCGCCCCGGCGCGGCTGGCCCCGGCCGCCTCCGCGGGCGCGGACGACGCCCCGCCGAGCCTGCTGGGCCACTGGCCGGTGCAGATCCGCCTCGTGCCGCCCGACGCGCCGTTCCTGCGCGGGGCGGAGCTGGTGATCGCCGCGGACTGCGCGGCGGTGGCCCATCCGGACTTCCACCGCCGGTTTGTTGGCGGCAACGTGGTGCTCCTGGGCTGCCCCAAGTTCGACGGCGACGCGGACTATCCCCGGCGTCTCGCGGAGCTGTTCGCCCGCTCGGGGGTGCGCGGGGTGACGGTGGTGCGCATGGAGGTGCCCTGCTGCGCGGGGCTGCCCGCCGCGGTCCGCCAGGGGCTGGCGGCCTCGGGCCGTACGGATCTGCCCCTGCGCGAGGTGGTGGTGGCCCGCGACGGCGCCATCCTGGACCGACCCTCCCACCCGGGGCCCGCGCCCCTGGTCCGCGTCCCGGCCTGAGCCGCGTCCCGGCCGCGCGGCAGCCCGTCGCGCGGCCCCGTCCTCCTGCGCCCGTCCCGCCGCCCGGCCCGCCCGGGCGGCGATTTTTCCCCGAGCCCCAACGGTTGCGCAACAGGCTTGCAAAGACGGGCCCTTGCGGTATAGTGCGTTCTTATCCACCCCTGCGCTGCGCGCAGTGCAGGGAGTCCGCGCAGGAGACCGACAGTGCCCAGAAATCTCAACGTGTCCAAGCTGGAAGGCGACGCCCTGGGCATCACCATGGGCACCGTGGTGCTCATCGAGCCCCAGGGGCTGGGCGACCGCTTCAAGACCGAGTTCCTGGGCATGGCCAAGGGCCAGTTCATCATCATGCGCCTGCCGCGCATCCCGGGGGTGGGCGACCATCTCTACACGGAAAAGCGGGTCACCGTGCGTTACATGTTCCAGGGCAACGTCTACGGCTTCGAGTCCGAGGTGCTCTGGACCCAGTCGGGCCCCTTCCGGCTGCTGTTCCTGCGCTATCCGTCCACCGTGGAGGTCCTCAACCTGCGCAAATGCCAGCGCGTGGACTGCTACCTGCCGGTCCGCGTGGGCGTGGGCGGCGACGACCAGGAGCAGTACGCCGAATACCAGGGCATGATGCGCAACCTGTCCTGCGGCGGCTGCCAGGTTGTGCTCGACGCGCCCGACGCCACACTGCCGTCCCTGGCGGTGGACACGCCCCTGAACCTGGACTTCCTCATGATCGGCACCAACCGCCCCGTGCGCCTGGCCGGGCGCGCCAAGAACATCACCATGCACAAGAACCGCATGGTCCTGGGCGTGATGTTCGACGCCGTGTCCGACGGCGTGCGCGAAGGCATCGAGAGCTATGTGAGCAGCGTGGCCGATTTCCTGACCGCCTGAGCCGCCCCGGCGGCTTGCGCCCGCGCCGTTTCGGCGCCCCGACGCCCGGCCCCGCGCCGGGCGTTTTGTTTGGAAATCCATTTCTTCCGGTATGATGTGCCCCGGCCCCGGCCCGCCTTGTCCGGGGTTGTGCATGGCCGGGGGCAGCTTTGGCCGCCCCGGGCCCGGGGCGGCGATTTCCGCCTTGGCCCGGCCGGGTGGCGGGCCCGCAGGGCTCCTGGGGCAGGCGCGCGGGCCCCGCGCTGGCGCTGCTTCCCGGCGTTCGTCATGTATTCCGGGCGATTAAATTTTTGTCCACATCGGGCCCGCGTCCGGTTCCCGCCCGCCGGGCAGGCCCCTGTTGGCTCGGCGGGCCGGGGGGTGCCGTGGGTGGGGATGGTGTGCGCGGCGGTCCATGCCCGGCCGCTGGGGGAGATGAGAAGTGTTTTCGGGCGATTGTCGACGCCCTGGCCGCATGGGCCGCGCCGGGTCGGCGTCGCGGGGGAGGGCGGAAAAAAATTATCCACATCGGCGGCCGCAAAGCCAGTGCTGGCAGGCATTTCATTGATCCCGACCTGTGCATCATTTGGTGGACAACTCGGCCGCTGTCCACACGCCACGGGAACGGGGCGGAATAGCGGGAGATTCCCTTGCGAGGGGATTTTTGGGCCCCCCTTTACCTGCCCGGCCTTTTCGACTATATTATCTAGAAATTGTTTAATCTGTTGAAATACTTGGATTAATTTTAGAGCGCAGGCCGGGGCCTGACGCCGCCCGCCGTGCGCCGCCCGGCGCGGGCGGCGGGGGAGGCGTTTGTCTTCTCCAGGCAGCCCCGGCGCGCCGACGTCTTCCGCCCGCCTTCCGGGCGGGGCGCGCCGCCTCCCGGGGCCGACGCGCAAGAGGGTTTCCATGCATCCTTCCGATCGCCATCAGGCCTGGGGCCATGTTCGCGGCATCGAGCGCCTGAGCCTTTGCGACTGGCCGGGCCGGGCCTGCGCGGTGCTGTTCACCGGCGGCTGCAACCTGCGCTGCCCCACCTGCCACAACGCCGAAATGGCCTGGGCCCCCGGGCGCCTGCCCGCCCTGGACCGCGACGAGGTCCTGGGCCTGTTGTCGCGCCGGGCCCGGTGGCTGGACGGTATCACCGTCACCGGCGGGGAGCCGACCCTGGTGCCGGGGCTGGCCGCCCTGCTGGCCGATCTGGCCGACCTGGGCCTGCCCGTGAAGCTCGACACCAACGGCATGCGCCCGGCCGTGGTGCGCTCCCTGCTGGGCGCCGGGCTGGTGCAGACCTTCGCCGTGGACGTGAAAGGCCCCTACCACAAGTACCCGGAGCTTACGGGCGGCGGGGTGGACGCGGCCACGGCCCGGGCTGGCCTGGAGGCCATCTTCCGCATGGCCGCCCAGGCCCCCGGGGCTTTCTATTTCAGGACGACCAGGGTTCCATTGCTCGATGCCGGGGACATGGACACCATTCGCGGGCTGCTGCCCGCGGGCTTCACGCTGGTGGAGCAAAAATACGTTGCACCGCAGAGGAGGACCGATGCCCAAACAGATTCTCAAGCGCGACAGCTGCCTGGAGACCTGGTCCCTGGACCGCATTGCCCAAGCCATATTCAAGGCCCTCAGGGCCAGCGGCATCAAGGATCCCATTCTCTCCAAGCGGCTGGCGCGTAAGGTCGAGCAGAAGCTGGCCGGCATCGACGTGCCCGAGCAGGAGCACGTGCAGGACCTCGTGGAGCAGGTGCTCATGGAGTCCCGGCTCTACAACGTGGCCCGCAAGTACATCATCTACCGCGAAAAGCGCCGCGAGCTGCGCGAGCAGACCGCCGCCTACCTGGACATCAAGGACACCATCGACAACTACCTGTCCAAGGCCGACTGGCGCGTGGCGGAAAACGCCAACATGACCCACTCCTTCCAGGGGCTCATGCTGCACCTGTCGGGCACGGTCCAGGCCCGCTACGCCCTGGAGAAGTATCCCGAGGAAGTCCGCCTGGCCCACGAGCACGGCTACTTCCATCTGCACGACCTGTCCTTCGGGCTGGCCGGGTACTGCGCGGGCTGGAGCCTGCGCGACCTGCTGCTGGAGGGCTTCAACCTCGAAGGCCGCTCCTGCGCCGGGCCCGCCCGCCATTTCGACACCGCCCTGGGCCAGATGAACAACTTTCTTGGCACGTTGCAGAACGAGTGGGCCGGGGCCCAGGCCTTCAACAACGTGGACACCTATCTGGCGCCCTTCATCCGCCACGACGGCCTCGGCTACGACGAGGTCCGCCAGGCCATGCAGAAGTTCGTGTTCAACCTGAACACCACCTCGCGCTGGGGCGGGCAGAGCCCGTTCACCAACCTGACCTTCGACCTCGCCCCGCCCAGGCACATCGCCAACGAGGCCGTGATCATCGGCGGCAAGCTCCAGGATTCGACCTACGGCGAGTATGCCCCCGAGATGGCCATGATCAACAAGGCCTTCATCGAGGTCATGCTCCGGGGCGACGCCGACGGGCGCATATTTTCCTTCCCCATCCCGACCTACAACGTCACCGACGACTTCCCGTGGGACAGCGAGATCGGCGAGCTTCTGCTCCAGCTCACGGCCAAGTACGGCGTGCCCTACTTCCAGAACTTCATCAACTCGGACATCAGCCCCGAGGACGTGCGCTCCATGTGCTGCCGGTTGAAGATGGATCTGCGCGAGCTGCGCAAGAAGACCGGCGGCCTGTTCGGCGCGGGCGACCTCACGGGCTCCATCGGCGTGGTCACCCTGAACCTGCCAAAGCTGGCCTACCTCGCCCAGGGCGAGGAGGACTTCCTGGATCTGATCACCGAATACGCCGAGCTGGCGCGCGATTCCTTGGAATTCAAGCGCAAGATGATCAACGAGAACCTGGAGCGCGGCATGTTCCCGTGGTCCGCGCGCTACCTGAAGAACGGCTTTGCCGGCCATTTCTCGACCATCGGGCTGGTGGGCGGCCACGAGGCCTGCCTGAACCTGCTCGGCAAGGGCATCGAGACCCCGGCGGGCACGCGCTTCATGCAGCGCACCCTGCGCCACCTGGCCGACCTGACCGCGCGCTTCCAGGAGCAGACGGGCAGCCTCTACAACCTGGAGGCCACCCCCGCCGAGGGCACCAGCTACCGCCTGGCGCGCATCGACAAGAAGCTCTACGAGGAGATTCACGCCTCGGGCAACGGCACGCCGTACTACACCAACTCCACGGCCCTGCCCGTGGGCTACTCCGACGACGTGCTCTTCGCCCTGGAGCACCAGAACGCGCTCCAGCCGCTGTATACCGGCGGGACGGTGTTCCACACCTTCCTGGGCGAGGCCGTGAGCGACACGGCGGCCCTGAAGAGCTTTATCGTCAAGGCGTTCACCAACACCAAGCTGCCTTTCCTGTCCATCACGCCGACCTTCTCGGTGTGCAAGGAACACGGCTATATCCAGGGCGAGCACTTCCAGTGCCCCACCTGCGGCAAGGACAGCGAGGTCTACACGCGCATCGTGGGCTACTATCGCCCGGTCAGCCGCTGGAACGACGGCAAGAAGGCCGAATACGCCGAGCGCCTGATGTTCGAGGATGTTTGCGCCCGGTAGGCGGGCGCCGTTTCCTGCCTCCGCCTCATGAAGGGGCCCCCGCGGCGCGCGCCGCGGGGGCCTTTTCGTTGGGGGGCGGGGGGCTTCGTTAGTTGGTCCGTTTTTTCTTGGTCCTGCCGGGTATGAACAGGAGAGATTTTTTAATTTCGATTTCATGAAGGCGGGAAATGTCGTTCAATTTATCCAGCATGGCCGTCGTGCTTACTTTCTCTGGGGCCCAGATATAGTATAAGTCGTCTTCATGTTCGATGATTATGCTATCGAAGAATAAGGACGGAGTGCCTCTGCGTGAGACAGCGGAATGAGTTATCTTTAATATGACAATGAATGATATCGCTGCAATAAATAACGGTACAAAAATAAAGAATCCAAGGATACATCCAAGCTGTCCAAGCCATGAAATATATGTTATCCTGTTGCGCAATGGGTTGCACAATAGATTTATGCGCTGGATATCGGCGCATTGAATGCGGGCGGTACAAGTGCCGTCTGAGTAGAATTCGATTGCATCATTGTTTATTGAAACAGAAGACTTTATGCTATTTTTGACTTTATATAGCGCATAAATTAGACATGGAATGCAAATTAAAAGACAAAAAATAGCAACATGGGTGTTTTCTTTGTTGTATCCAGCAGCCAATGAGACGCTGAAAAATACTGTAAAAGCAAACATGGCAAGGCTTACTGCCCAAAATTGCAGGCTTTTTGTTCTGTTTTCTATTGTAATTTCATTATTATTCTGTACAGAGATAGTATTCACCTGACACTGCCGCCCTTGGCGAGAGAGATTCCCTGACAGCCCCTGCGCACGTTTCCTGCTTGGTTTTTCCGCAAGGTGCCGCCGTCCCTCCCCTCTGCATAGC
>NZ_JALNWM010000034.1 GCF_023230885.1 Desulfocurvus sp.
CCGGGGCCGTGCCGTGGACCACCTCCACCAGGAAGGCCCCGGTGCGGCGCACGTTGGCGCGGATCAGGCCCACGCGCGCGGCGTTCTTCTCCACCGCGTGGACCCGCCCGCGCCAGCACAGGGCCGAGGCCTCGATGCCCACGGCGCCGCAGCCCGCGCCCAGGTCCCAGACCACGGAGCCGGGCCGCAGGCGCAGCGCCGCCAGGGCCGCCGCGCGCACCGGGGCCTTGGTGATCAGGTTGCCCTCGCGGGCGTAACCCTCGTCGGGCAGGCCCAGGCCCAGGGGCAGCTCCGGCGCGCCCACGCGCTCCAGGAGCACCAGGTTGCGCCGCGAGAAGCTCGTGCGCCCGGCCTCCTCCAGGGGGAAGCGCCGCACGCGCTCGGATTCGCTCTCCAGGTCCTCCAGCACCCACATGAGGAACAGCGGGCCGCACTTGTCCAGGATGGTCTGGGCGATGGCCGAGGGCACGCTGCGCCCGTCGGTGAATACGGCCACCCAGTCGCGCGACTGCAACGCGGCGAACAGCGGGCCGTAGTCGTCGCGCCCGTGCAGGGACACGGCGGCCACGTCCTGCCAGGGTATCTTGACCTTGGCGGCGGCGGCTTGCAGCGTGCTCACGCCCGGGTAGATGCGCAGGATCTCCGGGCCCAGGCGCTCCACCAGGGTGGCCCCGATGCCGTAGAACAGCGGGTCGCCGTCGGCCAGGACGACCACCGTGCGTCCGTCGGCGTGGGCGTTGGCCAGGCGCTCGATCACCGCGTCCAGCGGGCTGGCCACGGGCAGCTTCTCGGCGGGGTGGTCCTCGAAATGCTCCAGGATGTCCCGGCCCGCGCAGAGCAGCTCGGCGTGCTCGATGAGGCCCTGGGAGTGCTCGGGCAGGTTGTCGG
This sequence comes from Desulfocurvus sp., assembly GCF_023230885.1. Lineage (GTDB taxonomy): Bacteria > Desulfobacterota > Desulfovibrionia > Desulfovibrionales > Desulfovibrionaceae > Desulfocurvus. The sequence goes on from NZ_JALNWM010000034.1 coordinate 889, forward strand.
GGTCCTGGCCCAGGCCGACGACGTGGATGGTCATGGTCCGTGGTCTCCTTGGATTGCGTACAGCGGGGCGTCGTCGAAGCCGTAGACCCGCAGGGCGATGGCCGGGGCGGGCCCGGCCGCGGCCCCGGCGTGGCGCCGGGCCGCGGCCAGGGCCCGGGCGGCGATGCGGGCGATGATAGCATCCCGGGCCCCGTCGGCCAAAATCATTTCCAGCACATGGCGCGCGGTGACGGCGCGGCGCGCCCGGGCCACGGCCTGCGGGGCCATGCCCGCCCCGGCGCACCAGCGCGCCAGCGTCTCGAAGTCCAGGGCCGCGGCGTGGGCGTGGGTGTACTCGTGGCCCTGGGCCATCTTGACCAGCTTGCCGAAATAGCAGCCCACGGTGACGCGGGCGAAGCCGCGCTGCGCCGCGCCGCCAAGGGCCAGGGCGAAGAAGTCCGCGAACTGCACGAAGGCCAGGGGTGCCAGGCCGGGCAGGTCGGCGCGCAGCAGGGCCTCGGTGCGCCCGCCCGTGGCCAGGGCCGCGTGGTCCAGGCCCTGGGCCCGGGCGACATCCAGCCCCTGGAGCACCGTGGCGGCCCAGGATTCGTGGCTGAAGGGCCGGACCGTGCCGCGCGTGCCCAGGATGGACACACCGCCGACGATGCCCAGGCGCGCGTTCATGGTCCGGGCGGCGATCTCCTCGCCGTCCGGCACCTCCACCACCACCCGCGCCGCGCCGGGGAAGCGCGCCGTCTCCAGGGCCTCGGCCACGGCGCGGCGTATCTGCGCGCGCGGGGCGGGGTTGATGGCCGGTTCCCCGGGGGGCACGGGCAGCCCCGGCAGGGTCACCCGGCCCACGCCGCGCCCGCCCGCCAGGGCGATCTCCCCGGGCGGGCCGTGCGGGTCCAGGGTCACCAGGGCCTCCACGGCCCGGCCGTGGGTGGCGTCGGGGTCGTCGCCGCCGTCCTTGATGACGCGCCCCCGCGCGCCGCCGCCCTCGGGCAGCACGGCGGCCACGGGCACCATGAGCCGCCCGCCCGGGGGCAGGGGCGTGTCCATCCGCGCGGGGGCCGCCCCGGTGGCCAGCCACAGGGCCGCCGCCTTGGCCGCCGCCGCCGCCGCCGTGCCCGTGGTGAAGCCCTCGCGCAGCGCCCGGCTCACGGCGCGCCCTCCCAGGCCCGGCAGGCCGCCACCAGCGCCGGGGCCACGTCGGGGTTGGAGGCGAAGTGGGCGTGGATGTATGTGCCCAGGGCGTTGCCCACGGCGAAGCCCTCGGCCTGGTCCGTCCAGCCCTGACGGTCGCGCACGCGGTAGACCAGGCGCGGGGGCTCGGCCTGGTCGTCCTGCGGGGGCGCCCCCAGGCGCGAATAGTGGAATTCGTGGCCGCGCAGCATGGTCCAGGCCGGGCCGAGGATGCCGGGCTCGCGCGTGACCACCTCGCGGTAGCCCAGGGCCCCGCGCCGGGCGCCCATGACCGAGCGCAGGGGAAAGACGCCGCACATGGGATGCTCGGTGCCCGAGGCGTCGGTGAGCGTGCGCATGAGGTACATGAATCCGCCGCACTCGGCGTATACCGGCGCGCCCGCCGCCGCCAGGGCCAGCACGGCCCGGCGCATGGGCCCGTTGGCCGCCAGCCGCGCGGCGTGCAGCTCGGGGTAGCCGCCGCCCAGGTACAGCCCGCGCAGCCCCGGGGGCAGCCCGGCGTCGGCCAGGGGCGAGAAGGGCACCAGCCGCGCCCCGGCGGCCTCCAGCAGGCGCAGGTTCTCGGGGTAGTAGAAACAGAAGGCCGCGTCGCGGGCCACGCCGATGCGCACCCCGGAGCCGTCGGTTCCGGGGCCGGTCCGCCCGGGGGGGGCGTCGTCCGGGCGGCATGGCCCGGGGGCGTCGCCGTCGGTTCCGGGGGCGGCCGGAGGCGGGGCTTCCGGCTCCGGGGTCAGGTCCGGGGCCAGGGCCAGAACGCGGCCCACGTTGCAGCCCGCCAGCATCCAGTCCGCCAGCCGGTCCAGGGCCTCGGGGCCCAGGCCCTGGTCCTGGGCCGTGACCAGCCCCAGGTGCCGCGAGGGCAGGGCCAGGGATTGGTCGCGGCCCAGCAGCCCGAGCACCGGCACCTCCGGCAGGGCAGCCGTCATGGCCTGCTCCAGCAGCTCCCCGTGGCGCGCCGAGCCCACACGGTTGAACAGCACCCCGGCCAGCCTGAGCCCCGGGTCGAACCCGGCAAAACCCGCCACCACGGCCGCCGCGCTGCGGGCCATGCTGCGCGCGTCCACCACCAGCAGCACCGGGGCGCCCAGCCATTTGGCCAGTTGCGCCGTGGAGCCGTCCTCCCCTGCGCCCTCGGCGCCGTCGAACAGGCCCATGACGCCTTCGACCACTGCCACGTCCGCCCCGGCCGCGTGGCGCGCGAAGCACCGGCGCACCCCGGCCTCGCCCATCATCCAGCCGTCCAGGTTCTGCCCGGTCCGGCCCGTGGCCAGCTCGTGGTATCCGGGGTCGATGAAGTCCGGTCCGGCCTTGAAGGGCTGCACCGTCAGGCCCCGGCGGCGGATGGCCGCCATGAGCGCCAGGGCGGCCGTGGTTTTGCCGCATCCGCTGTGCGTTCCGGCGACGACGAAGGTTCGGGGCATGGGGTCCGTGGGGGTTGGGGTTGGGCGGGTACCGGGCGGGCGCGGGCCCGCCCGTCCCCCGGCCTCAGGCCGGGGGGGTCCGCCTCCGCAGGCCGAAGAGGACGCTGTAGAGCACCGGGACGAAGCCCAGGGTCAGGACGGTGCCCACGGCGAGGCCGCACATGATGACGATGCTCATGGAGAACCAGAATTGGCCGCCCAGCAGGGCCATGGGCACGAGGCCGATGACCGTGGTCGCCGTGGTGATGAGGATGGGCCGCAGCCGGGCCAGGGCCCCGCGCACCACGGCCTCGTCCACGCCCAGGCCCCGGGCGCGCTCCTGGTCCAGGCGGTCGATCATGACGATGCCGTTGTTGATGATGATCCCGGCCAGGGAGAAGAGCCCCAGCATGGCCGTGAACTCGAAGTGGGCCCGGAAGGCGAGCAGCCCCGCCACGGCGCCGATGAGCACCAGCGGGATGGTCGCCATGACGATGCCCATGCGCCGCAGGGAGTTGAACTGGAGGATGAGCAGGGCCACGATGCCCAGCAGGCAGTGCGGCGCGTACTGGAAGAGCTTGGACTGGGACTCCGCCGAGTCGGCGACCTCGCCAGCCGGGCGCAGGACGTATCCGGGCGGCAGGGGGACGGCGGCCAGGGCCTCGCCCATGACCGCGTAGAGCTCCCTGGCGCCCATGTCCGCGTGGCGCGCCGCCACGGTGACCGTGCGCTCCTGGTCGATGCGCCGGATCTGGCTGGGTTCGACCGCGCCGGCCAGGTCGGCCACCTGGAGCAGGGGCACCGGGGCGTTCAGCCGGGCCGAGAACATCTCGTGGGTCCGCAGGCGGTCCAGGTTGTTGCGGACGTCCTGGTCCGAGCGCAGGCTGATGGGGATGACCGTTTCGCCCTCCCGGAAGTCCGTGGCCTTGTAGCCGTCCAGGACGCCGGACAGGGAGCGGGCGATTTCGCTGCTGGTCAGCCCGGCCCGGGCGGCGCGCTCCTGGTCGACCACCACGCGGATCTTGAGCACGGGGTTCTCCCAGTCGCTGCGCAGGGCCTGGATGCCGGGGATGCCTCCCACGGCGGCCATCATCCGGCCGGAAACCAGTTGCAGGGTTTCGATGTCCGGCCCGCTCAGGCGCAGCTCCACCGTGCCCAGGGGCGCGGGCCCCAGGAACAGGGACTCCGTGCGCCCGGCGGCCTGGGGCAGGCGGGCGGCGATGAACTCCTCCACGCGGCGCATGGCAGGCGCGACATCCTCGTAGCGCTCGGTGTTCACCACCAGGAAGGCCGAATGGGGCATGGGGTCGGGCGGCTGGAGGGCGAGGAAGAACCTCGGCCCTCCGGAGGCCACATAGGCCACGTTGCCCGTCACCGCCGGGTTCTGCTCCCGGTCGGCCAGGTAGCTCCCCAGGGTCCGGGCGGCCTCGATGGTTTCGGTTATGTCGCTGCCCGCGGGCAGGTTCAGGTAGACCGTGAACTGGTTGCGCTCGGAGGGGGCCATGTGCCGCTGCTTGACCAGCCCGAAGCCCGCCAGGGACAGGATGAACAGGGCCCCGACCCCCAGCAGGAACGCGGCGCGCCAGCGGAGCATGCGCCCGAGCAGGCGCCCGTAGAACGCGTGGAGCCCGCTCCGGGGCGCGTCGTCCGGGTCCTGGTCCGCCCCGTTCGCGGCGGCCCGCGCCGGGGTTTCGGGCAAAAGCCAGTAGCACAGGGCCGGGGTGAGGACCACCGCCAGGAACCAGGAGGCCAGCAGGGCGAGGATCACCACCTGGCTCAGCGAGGCCAGGAACTCGCCCGAGGAGTTCTCGGCCAGCATGAGGGGCAGGAAGGCCAGGATGGTGGTCAGCGAGCTGTTGAGCAGCGGAATGGCCAGGCTGCGCGAGGCGTCCAGGGCCGCGTCGAGCTTGGCCGCGCCCCTGTCCATCCGGCTCTTGAAGTCCTCGGCGACGACGATGCCGTTGTCCACCAGCAGGCCCAGGGCCACGATGATGGCCGCGATGGAGATGCGGTGCAGGGCCACGCCCCACAGGGACATGCCCACCAGGACCACGAAGATGGTCAGGGGGATGCCCGCCCCCACGATGAGCCCGATGCGCCAGCCCAGGAAGACCATGACCACCCCGAGGACCACGGCGATGGTCTGGAGCAGGTTGTCCGTGGCGCCCTGCACGGCCTCGGCCACAAGCTCGGGCTGGTAGTTCATCACGTCCAGGGACATGCCCAGGGGCAGCTGCGCGCGCGCCCCCGGAAGCAGGCCCATGACCTGCCTGCCCAGCTCGGCGATGTTGGAGTTCTCGACCATGGAGATGCCCAGGACCACGCCCGGGGCGCCGTTGAAGAAGACCGGGGACCGGGGCGGGTCCACATAGTCGCGGCGCACCTCCACCAGGTCGCGCAGGCGGATGGGGCCCGCGTCGTCCGGGCGGGTCAGGATGACCCGGCGCAGGTCCTCCAGGGATTCGAAATTGCCGGAGGGTTCGATGGACAGGGCCATGCCCTGCGCGTTCACCGTGCCTCCGGGCAGGATGATGTTCCGGTCCTTCAGCTGGGCGACGACCTGGTCCGGGCTCATGCCGGAGCGGTTGAGCTTCTTGGGGTCGAAGACCAGCCAGATGCGCTCTTCCTGCACGCCGTAGAGGTCCACCTTGGCCACCAGGGGCAGCTTCGCGAAGTGGTCGCGCAGCCAGCGGGCCGCCCAGCGCAGCTCGCGCCCGGAAAAGCCCTCGCCGGTCAGGGCCAGGGTGACCACCGCCACCCGCCCGAAGTCGTCGTTGACCTGCGGGCCGAGGGTGCCTTCGGGCAGCCGGGTCCGCAGGTCGTCCATCTTGTTGCGCAGCCGGGCCCAGATGGGGTCGAGGTCGAAATGGCTGTCGTGCAGCTTGGGCAGGACGATGGCCATTCCCGGCATGGACAGGGACTTGATCTCCTTGACCTCCGGGAGGGACTTGATCTCCTCCTCGATGGGGCGGGTGAGCAGCTGCTCCACGCGCTCCGCCGACATGCCCGGATACTGCGCCAGCACCTGGGCGGTGCGGATGGTGATCTCGGGGTCCTCCTGCCGCGCCTGGGTGAAGTAGACCGACAGCCCGCCCAGGACGGCGAGGGCCACGGCGAACAGGGCGAACCGCGAGTTGGTGATGACGAAGCGGACCAGCGCGTGCATGGGTTACTCCCCTTCCCCCGCGACGGTGCCGAGGCGCACGGTCTCCTGGGGGGTGTCGGGGGTCCAGCGCCGGACGCGCATGCCGTCGCGCAGGAAGGCCGTCCCGGCGACGACGACCTCCTCGCCGGGGGCCAGCCCGCGGGTCACGGCCAGGAAATTGCCCTGGATGTCGAGGACATCCACCAGCCGGAGGGTCACGGCCTGCTGCTCGGGGTCGAAGATGAACACCGGGGCCTTGTCGCCCGGGCCGCCGCCAGCCGCCAGCCGGGGCACCTCGTTCAGGGCCAGGGCGGTCATGGGCAGGAGAAAGACGGCCGCGCCCTGGCCGGTGCCCAGGGCCACCTGGGCCGTCATGCCGATCCGCACGCCCTCCGGGGGCGAGTCCAGGGCGACGGTCACGGGGAAGGCGTTGCCCGTCTCGGCCACGGCGGATATCTCGGCGACCAGGCCCTGCACGGACAGGTTCTTCACGGCGGCGAAACTCACCCGGGCCGGGTCGCCGGGCCGGATGCCGGCGATGAGGGTCTCGGGGGCCATGACCCGGACCTTGAGCCCGCCCTTGCCCGCCAGCTCGAAGAGGGTCGTCCCCGGCTGGACCTCCTGGAACGCCTGGACGCTCTTTTTCGCGATGACCCCCGCATAGGGCGCCACGATGGCCGTCCGCGCGCGGTCGCGCTGGGCGTCCTCCAGCTCCCCCCGGGCGACCTCCAGGCCGCCCCTGGCGGCCTCCAGGGCGGCGCGCGAGTCGTCGATCTCGGACTTGGACACGAAGCCCTGGCTGAACAGGGTGCTCAGGCGCTGGTGCTGGTCCTTGGCCTTGAGCACCTCCGCCTGGGCGGAGCGGACCCTGGCCAGGGCGGTGCGCACCCGGTTGTCCAGGGGCGTGGGGTCCAGGGCCGCCAGCACCTGCCCCGGCCGGACCTCGTCGCCCACGTCCACGGCGACCTCGGACACCGTGCCCCCCACGGGGAAGGACAGGAACGTGCTCTCCTGGGCCTCCACCACCCCGGACAGGTCGCGGCTGAACGCGGAGACGGTGGTTTGCGCCACGGCGGTCTTCACCGCCGGGATGGGGGGCTGGGGTGCCGGGGGGGCGGAGCATCCGGCCAGGAGGGACAGGGCCAGCGGGATGGCCGCCAGGCGGGTGAACAGGGGCATGGGCATGGTCTCCTTGCGGCGCGGCCCGTCGGTGCGGCCGGCGCATGTGTGGTCATGGGGGCGGCGGTCGGGGGCCGGTGCCTGCGGCCGCCCCGCGCGGGGCGGCGGGAAACGGTCGTCGGCCATGTGCGCGATCCCCCTCTGCGCCCGTGTCCGCGCGGGGCGGCGGGCGCGAAGCTCCGGGGCGCCCGTTGGCCGCCGCGTCCTGGCTCCGCCTGCCCCGGTCGGGCCGACGGCCCCCTGGCGCGGCAGAGGGTTCGCCCGGACCATGCCTTTCCTATCAACTCCCGCGAGGGGAGGCAACAGGGGCCGGAAAGGCGGGAGGCCGGGGGCCCCGCCCGGCCGGGGCGGCTTGCCAGGGCCGGGGCGGGGCTGTAAGACGGGGCCGTGGACAGGCGGGAGAGCATACGGGATCTGCGGCGCATCCCCGGGGTGGGGCCGCGCATGGCCGAGGATTTGTTGCGCCTGGGCTACGGGCGCGTGGCGGACCTCGCCGGGGCGGACCCGCAGCGGATGTACCGGCGGCTCATGGCCCTGGAGGGGCGCCATGTGGACCGCTGCGTGCTCTATGTCTTTCGCTGCGCGCACTACTTCGCGCGGACCGAGGGGCGGCCCCGCGACCCGGAACTCCTGAAATGGTGGAACTGGAAGGACGAGCGGTGAGCGGATATTTCGAGGACGTGGGGCGGCGGGTGCTGGCCGGGGAGATCCTGGACCGGGCCCAGGCCGGGGAGCTGGGCCGCCGGGCGGGCGAGGCCGGTGCCGACGGGGCCCGGGAGCTGCTGGACGCGGCCCGGCGGGTCAAGGAGCACCATTTCGGCCAGCGCATCGGGCTGTGCTCCATCGTCAACGCCCGCTCGGGCTCCTGCTCCGAGGACTGCGCCTTCTGCGCCCAGTCGGCCCACCACCGGGCCGGGCAGCGGGGCGCCTGCCGCGAGTATCCCTTCATCGGCCTGGAGGCCATCGTCCGGGCTGCCCGCGCCGCGCGCGCGGCCGGGGCCACGCGGCTTGGCATCGTCACCAGCGGCAAGGCCCTGGGCGGGGCCGATTTCCAGGAGCTGCTGCGCGCCGTGGCCGCCGTGCGCGAGCTGGGGCTGGCCGCCGACGCCTCGGTGGGCATCCTGGATCGCGGGCGCCTGGAGGCCCTGCGCGACGCGGGGCTCGGGGCCTACCACCACAACCTGGAGACCGCGCGCAGCTTCTTCGCGCGCATCTGCACCACCCACGCCTATGACGACGACGTGGACACCGTGCGCCACGCCGTGGCCCTGGGGTTGTACGTCTGCTCCGGCGGGTTGTTCGGCATGGGCGAGACCTGGGCCCAGCGGGTGGAGCTGGCCCTGGAGCTGCGCGGCCTGGGCGTGCCCTCCGTGCCTGTGAACTTCCTGACGCCCATCCCCGGCACCCCCCTGGAGGCCCGCCCCCTGCTGGACGCGGACGAGGCCCTGCGCATCGTGGCGCTGCTGCGGCTGCTCCTGCCCGACAGGCATATCCGCATCTGCGGCGGGCGGCCCGCCGTCATGGGCGCGCGCAAGGCCGAACTGCTGACCTGCGGCGCCAGCGGGCTGATGACCGGCGACTACCTGACCACCCCCGGCGAGCCCGCCGCCGCAGACCTGGCGGACCTGGAGCGCCTGGGCCTCTCCCCCGAGCCCCCGGGCGCGGGCTGAGGGCCTCGCCCCGATGCGTGGCGGGCCGTCGGCCCCGCCCGGGGCCGACGGCCCGCGCGTCGTATCCGTTTCGTGCCGCCCCGCGGCCCGGGGGGTCAGCCCTCCAGCAGGGCGACCCAGATTTCCGTGAGCAGCTCCTCGGGGGCGGTGCTGGACGGATCGTTCAGGTAGAACTCCACGCTGGCCTGCGGGCCGAACTCGCGCCCGCTTTCCGGGCCCCAGCCCCCGCAGAGCCGGGCGTAGGTCTCGTGCATCTTTTCATAGGGGCCCTTGTGCAGGGTCACGGCGTACTGCCCGCCGCCGATGGCCTTCACGCCCACCTCGCCCTCGGGGCCGGTCTCCCGGGGCACGGTGATGCAGGCGTCGTAGCGCACGCGCTCCGGCGCGGTGATCTCGGGGTCGTCGTGGGACAGGCCCAGGAAGCGCGTGCCCGGCCCCAGCAGGCCCTTGGGCCCGGCCCAGGCGCACAGGCGCTCCCAGGCCGCGCCGCATTCCATGTAGGGGCCCGTGTGGCGCACATAGGCCACGGTCATTTCCGGCAGGGTTTTCACGGCCACATCCATGCTCCGTCCTCCTGTGTCCCGGGAGCGGCCTCCCGGGGTTGTGGTTGCTCCGGTCCGCGCGGTGTCGCGCCAGTGGCTGGGCGCCATGCCGAACTGCGCGCGGAAGGCCCGCGAGAACGCCTCGGGGCTGTCATAGCCCGCGTCCAGGGCCACCCGCGTCACCGACAGGGAGGTGAATTGCAGCCGGTGCCGGGCGCGCTCCAGCCGCAACCGGCGCACATGGGCGCGCAGCGGCTCGCCGACCATGCCGGTGAAGATGCGGTGGAAGTGGAAGGGCGAGAAGCAGGCCACCCGGGCCAGCTCTTCCAGCGAGGGGTCCTCGTCCAGGTTGCGTTCCAGGTGGTCGAGGGCCCGGTTCAGCCGCTCGGCGTATGTTTCCCGCAGTCCGTTCGCCATGCGTTCCTCCTGGCCCGGGATAGCGGATCGCCGCGGCGCCCGCCTGACCGTTCTTGCTTTTCCGTCCGCCCCGCGGGGGGTTGACTCCCGGGCCGCGGCGGCCTACTTGAGTGGACCCCCAGCGCGGGGCAACGCACCACAGGAGAATGCCCATGTCCGACCTGATGACCAGCGCCGTGGCCGACGTGGCCGAGGTGATGAAGTTCGAGAACTGGCTGCGCTTCTACTTCGTGAAGGAGGAGGAGGGCGAGGCCGTGCGCATCGAGATCCCCGCCGAGATCATGGAGCACCTCAAGAAGACCCAGGAGCACCTTGTGGGGCTGGCCGAGCTGTACGACGGCGCGCTGGTGGACTACCAGAAATCCTGCACCGACACCTGCGCCCATGTGGCCCTGGTCTACGACGGCAACAAGTACCCCCCCGGCACGGTGACCAGCGTGTGGGACACCAAGGCCCTGAAGCTGGAAATGTACCTCTTCGGCCTGTGGATGCAGGGCCACGAGGCCCAGCTGGACGAGGAGTTCATGGACTTCCCGGCCTGGATGTCCGGCTTCGAGCAGTGGAAGAACACCGCCGAGGTCCAGGACTACCTGGACCGCCTGACCGACGTGGGCCAACGCGCCAACCAGTAGCCCCCGCCGTTTCCCCTTTCAGCGAACCAGGGCGAGGCATGACCTCGCCCTTTTTTGCGCCCGCCGGGGGGGCGTCACCTCGCGATGACTTGGTTGCATGCATGGCGTAGACCTTCCGAATACTGCACCGGGGGCGTCCGGCGCCGGGCCTGTCTGGCGCGATCCTTAGTTTGCCCCGGCCGACAAGACATCCTTTTGCACATAGTCCTTGAATGCCTCCACGGACGTGAAGCATCGATAGCCCGCCCGGCTGGCCAGAGCGATCACTTCGGCGCCCTCGTTGATCAGTACGGCCACGGGTCCGCTCAACCTTTCCTGCAGGCCAGCGGGCCAGGCGATGTCGAATACCGCTTGCTGCGCACCGGTCTGAGGGTCGGCAAAGTCAAATCCCAGGTCGCCTGCGGGCAGGCCTCGCTCGGTCACCCAGTCATTCAGGGCCACAAGCGCCTGCTCCTCGGCTTCGTTGTCGATACCACCCAGGGGCGTGGGAGGGGCGGACACGGCAGGGGCCGAGCCTTGCAGCCACTGTTCCTCGCCGTGCAGCAGATCGGTCATGCGGCGGTTTGCCTCCGCTGCCAGAAGTTGTTTGCGGGCTTCCAGGAAGGCGCCGTAGTTCTCGATCTTCCAGAGTTCCCGGTCCATCGGAATCCACTGTGAAGCCAGGGCTCCCGGGTGGCTGGCCTCAATCTCCGGGAAATACTCCTCCGGCAGCCTGTCGCTGATGCGCAGATTCGTTTCCTTGGTCAGGAAGCAGAAGTTGGCCAGGGCGTTGACCTCGGGTCGGGCATGACCGTGTTTGTAGAGTTGCGCCTTTGGGAAGATGTGATGCACCTCCAGGCGGTTGAGCTTGCCGAGCATTTCCGCCTTGAGTGGGAGGCCGGTGCCCCAGTCGCAGGCTGTGCCCATGCGGGTGAGCATGTAGAGCGCGGGATAGAAGCGTGCCCCCAGGCTCCAGCCTGAGAAATGTCCCGGCTCCACCCGTAGGCCGCCGTGCCACAGGCGGAGTTGTTCCAGAAGCGCGTCCAGGGGGTTGTCGGCTGTTTCGATGGTCGCCAGATCCTGGTCGATGAAGGATTCCGTGGAGCCTGAAAAGCGGCCCCACATGCCGGACTGGGCGAACCAGAACAGGAGCTTGTCGCGTTCTGTGGCGTCAATCGTGCCTTTGCGCAGGCTCAGATAGCGGACCATGACCGGGATGGCGTAGCGGCCGAAAAGTACCCGGTCGTGGTCCAGCCCCAAACGGCCGCTGATGATATTCAGGCATGTATCGATTGTCTTGGTTGCATGGGCCAGGGCTTCCCTCACTTCCTGGGCGCTTTTCTCATGCAGGAAACTGAACTTGGCTTCGCCCGTGAGTGCTGTGTTTACGGAGCGCAACAGCCAGTCGAGGCTGAAGGTGTAGCCTGCGGCAGACCAGCTTTTGAGGTGATTTTTCATCTCCTCTCGGGCTTCGGGCCAGTCGGCGCAAATCTTGGCCAGGGCCAGGTCGCCCTTGGAGAGTTTCGTTCCGCCGCTGTTTACGCGGTTGAAGATGTCCACGACCACGTCGAGGCTCTTGTCCGCCCCGGTGACCTCCTCGATGTGCAATTCCACATCCAGGATACCTAGAAGTTGGCTCAATTTGCCGACATAATCGCCAACCTTTGGCAGTCGCTCCGGTTGGGAGGAAAGTTGGGCCACGAAGGAGCCCAGCCCCTCGGTGCCTTTTTGCAACAGTTCCGTCACGTCGATCCAGAGCGGGTCGTCGCGCATTTTGACGGGCTGATAGAACTCGAACGCGGCGGAATCGAGGTGGAAGCGGAGCCCGGTAAAGGTCTGGACGTTGCCTTCAAAAAATTTCGGAGGACGGCCCCGCACGGCGCCATAGAGGGTCGTTATGCGTTGTTGCCCGTCAAGCAGCAGTTTGACCACGCCTGTGGCGAGCCGACCCTCGCCACGATGGGCGACCGTGCTGGAGTCCGTCGCCCAGACAAGCAGGCCGCCGACCGGATGGCGCCGGTAGAGGCTGTCGAACAGTCCGCGCACCTGGTCGCGGTTCCACACATAGCCGCGCTGGAATTCCGGCAGGGCCATGTGTCCGCTGTCGATGTGGTCAAGAATGGTGGAGATTTTCACGAGAGCCGATCCTTCTGTCGAGGGTACTCCGTTTACCGTCCGGCCAAGAGTGGCCGCAGCGCGGCGGCTTTGTCTCCCCCCGGCCCTAGCCCTTCGCGCGCTCCCACAGGGCATTCATCTCGTCCAGGGTCAGCTCGGCGATGTCGCGGCCCTGGGCGCGGGCGGCGTCTTCCATGAGGCCGAAGCGGGCCAGGAACTTGGAGTTGGCGTCCTCCAGGGCGGCGTTGGCCTTGATGCCGTGGCGGCGGCCGTACTCCACGAGGCTGAAGAGGTAGTCGCCGAACTCCTCGTGCATGCGCGCGGGGTCGCCGTCGGCCTTGGCCTGCTCCCATTCGCGCCATTCGTCGGCCATGTGCGCGGCCTGGTCGGCGTCGGTGGCCCAGGTGAACCCGGCGCGGGCGGCCTTGGAGTTGACGCGGTAGGCCTTGAGCAGCGGCGGCAGGCCCCTGGGCAGGCTCTCGTAGACGCGCTTGGGCCCCTCGTCGCCCTCGGCCTTTTCGGCGCGCTTGATGCGCTCCCAGTTGCGCAGCAGCTCCTCCTGGCTTTCCAGCTTCAGGTCGCCGAAGACGTGGGGATGGCGGCGGATCATCTTGGCGGCGGAGTAGCGCAGGGAGTCGGAGAGGTCGAAGTGCCCGGCGCGGTGGTAGAGGGTGGCCACGAACAAGAGCAGGAAGGCCACGTCGCCCAGTTCCTCCATGACCTCGGCGCGGGAGTCGGGGGTCGAGCGCCCGGGGCTGTCGGCGCGGATGGCTTCGGCCAGCTCGAAGCATTCCTCCACCACATAGTCGGTCATGGTCTGCGGGGTCTGCTTGCGGTCCCAGGGGCAGCCGTTCTCGGCCAGCAGGGCGTCGATGACGGCGAAGAGTTCGCGCAGGGCCGGGCCGTGGTCCGGGGCGTGGGCGGTGTCGGGGGTCATTGTGCGGGCTTTTCCTCTTGGTTGGTGATGGCCTTGCCGAGGGTCTCCAGCAGGGCGCGGGCTTTTTCGGTCATTGCCGAGGCCGGGGCCCCGGGGTCGTCCTGGCCGCCGTCCTGCGTCTCCCGGGCGGGGGCGGGCAGGGACTGGGGCAGCATGCGCATGGGGTCGAAGCCGTCCATGCCCGTGTGGATCTTTTCGCGCAGGTATTCGGCGCCCGGCGCGAGGTAGGGCGCGGTGCGCGAGTTGCGCACGAATTCGGCGTCGGGCAGGAAGGCCAGCAGCCCGGCCAGGATGACGCAGCAAAGCAGCCACGCCTTGCCCAGGCCCACCAGGAGCCCGCCGGGCATGTCGATCCAGCCCACGGGCGAAGCCTTGAGGATCTTGGCAATGAGCCAGGTCAGAACCTTGACCCCGAGCATCACGGCGAAGAACACCAGCACATAGGCCGCGAACTCGGCCACCCCAGGGCTCTCCACCCACTGGCGCAGGTGCGGCGCCAGGGCGGGGCCGTGTTCGGCGGCCAGCCACCAGGCCCCGACCACCCCCAGGGTGGACAGCACCTCCTTGAGCAGGCCGCGAAAGAGCCCCCGCACCGCGAAGAGCAGGGCGAGGGAGCCGAAGACGACATCGAGCAGGCTGATCATCGGGCTGTCCTTTCGCCCCGGTTGCCGGGGCGCGTGGGCGTTGGTCGGTGCTCCCCGCCGTATGTAGCAGAAACGGGCCCGAAGGTGAACAGCCGCCTTGGGGCGGTGAGTGGCGGGCGGCGCCCCGGGCTTCGGGGCGTCTGCGCCCGGCCGGGGCCGCGGCCCGCCGCCCAGCGGCGCCCAGGCCCTGTGGACGGCGGCTTTGGGCCGTCCAGCGGCGGGGCGTCCGCCCGCCCGCCGCCCGCCCGGGTTTTTGCGCGTTCACCGAAAATGACGTGCGCCTTTTCGCGCTGGTCCCTTATGACGGGGGCTGGACACCCGTGGGCAACGCCCCGGGCGCGCCGGGCCGGGGCCCGGCGCATGGGCAAACGCAAGGGAGGTGCCCGCCATGACGCAATCAACACAGACCACCGGCTCCATGCGCGAATACTGGCGCAGGAACGTGGGCTACATGGCCGTGCTGCTGGCCATCTGGGCCACGGTTTCCTACGGCTGCGGCATCGTCTTCGTCGAGCCGCTCAACGCCGTGACCGTCGGCGGTTTCCCCCTGGGCTTCTGGTTCGCCCAGCAGGGGTCCATCTTCGTCTTCGTGGTCCTGATCTTCGTCTACTACCTGCTCATGCTGCGGCTGGACAGGAAATACGACGTGCACGAGTAGAACCGCCGGAAACACCGCACAGGGGCGCCCACGGCGCCGGGGAGCGCACATGACGATAAAGATATGGACCTACATCATGGTCGGGTTGACCTTCGGCCTGTACCTGGTCATCGCCTGGATGTCGCGGGTCAAGGACACCCGGGGCTTCTATGTGGCCGGCGGCGGGGTGCCGCCCCTGGCCAACGGCATGGCCACCGCCGCCGACTGGATGAGCGCCGCGTCGTTCATCTCAATGGCGGGCATCATCTCCTTCACCGGCTACACCGGCGCGGTCTACCTCATGGGCTGGACCGGGGGCTATGTGCTCCTGGCGCTGCTCCTCGCGCCCTACCTGCGCAAGTTCGGCAAGTTCACGGTTCCGGATTTCGTGGGCGACCGCTACTATTCCGACACCGCGCGGGTCGTGGCCCTGATCTGCGCCATCTTCGTCTCCCTGACCTATGTGGCCGGGCAGATGCGCGGGGTGGGCATCGTGTTCTCGCGCTTCCTGGAGGTGGACGTGAACACCGGCGTGATCATCGGCATGGTCATCGTCTTCGTGTACGCGGGTCTTGGCGGCATGAAGGGCATCACCTGGACCCAGGTGGCCCAGTACCTGGTGCTCATCGTGGCCTTCCTCATCCCCGCGGCGGCCATCTCGCGCATGGTCACGGGCAGCTTCATCCCCCAGCTCGGTTTCGGCTCCTCCATCCTTTCCGGGCCCGACGCGGGCCGCCACCTGCTGGAAACCCTGGATCAGATCGGCCAGGACCTGGGCTTCTCGGCCTACACCTCGGCCTTTGGTCCGGGCAACAAATCCATGCTCGACGTGCTGTGCATGACCCTGGCGCTCATGGTCGGCACCGCCGGGCTGCCCCATGTGATCATCCGCTTCTACACAGTGCCCAGCGTGCGCGCCGCGCGGCTCTCGGCGGGCTACGCCCTGCTGTTCATCGCCATCCTCTACACCACGGCCCCGGCCGTGGCGGCCTTCGCGCGCTACAACATGGTCGGCACCGTGAACGAGGCGCCCTACGCCCAGGCCCCGACCTGGTTCAAGAACTGGGAGCGCACCGGGCTCATCGCCTGGATGGACAAGAACGGCGACGGGGTCATCCAGTACCGCGCCGGGGCGCCCTTTGCGGGCAAGCCCCAGTCCTCGGGCCAGATCGGCGCGCACGGCCAGGTGCTGCTGGCCAACGCCCCGGCCCCGGGTGCCAACGAGCTCTACGTCGACCCGGACATCATGGTCCTGGCCAACCCCGAGATCGCCGCCCTCCCGGCCTGGGTCATCGCCCTGGTTGCGGCGGGCGGGCTGGCCGCGGCGCTGTCCACGGCCTCGGGGCTGCTGCTGGTCATCGCCTCCAGCGTGTCCCACGACCTCTACTACCGCGTGATCAACCGCGGCGCCTCGGAGCGCGCGCGCCTGACCCTGGGCCGGGTGATGATCGGCGTGGCCGTGTGCGTGGCCGGATACTTCGGCATCAACCCGCCCGGTTTCGTGGCCCAGGTGGTGGCCCTGGCCTTCGGCCTGGGGGCGTCGAGCTTCTTCCCCATCCTGGTGCTCGGCATCTTCTGGAAGCGCGCCACGCGCGAGGGCGCCATCTGCGGCATGATCGCGGGCATCGGCTTCACCATGTTCTACATCGTGCAGACCAAGTTCCTGGGCATGGCGCCGTGGTTCATGGGCGTGAGCCCCGAGGGCATCGGCGCCGTGGGCATGGTTCTGAACTTCGCGGTGACGGTGGTCGTCTCGGCCCTGACCCCCGCCCCGCCCCAGGCCGTGCAGGACATGGTCGAAACCGTCCGCTTCCCGCGCGGGGCGGGCGCGGCGGTGGACCACTAGACCCCGGCCGGACCGGCGCGCCCCGCCCCGCGCGGGGCGCGCCCCCGGCCCTCCCGCCGCAACGGAGGCGCCATGACCAGGCCCGATCAGGTTTTTTCCGCGCAGGCTTCGGAGCTCGTGCCCTTCCTGGCCCGGACGCTGCCCTTCAGCGACCTGGACCGTCCGGCCCTGGAGGCCCTGGCCCGGACCTGCACCATCGACTTCCACCCCAAGGGCACCCGCCTGCTGACCCAGGGCGTGACCCCGGTGGAGCACGTCCTGCTCATCCGCAGCGGGGCCGTGAAGCTCTTCCTCTCCCGCGAGGGCGGCCCCGACACGCTCATCGACTACCGCGGCGAGGGCGCCGCCGTGGGCGCCCTGGGCGTCATCCGCGAGGCCCGCGCCAGCCTGGGCGCCGAGACGGTGGAAGACACCTTCTGCTTCAAGATCCCCGGCGCGGTCTTCCGGGCGCTCATCGCCGAGCACCCGGCCATCGCCCAGTACTACCTGCACAACATCTCCGAGAACTATATCGAGCGGGCCTTCTCGGAACTGCGCCGCCAGCACGCCGACCTGTGCGCCGCCAGCCCGCTGGTGCTGTTCTCCACCCGCGTGGGCGACGTGATCCGCCGTCCGCCGCTGCTCATCGCCTCGGGCCGCAGCCTGCGCGAGGCCGCCGCCATCATGGTCGAACAGGGCGTGGGGTCCCTGCTGGTCGCCGACCCGCGCGGCGAGGCCGTGGGCATCGTCACCGACAAGGACCTGCGCCGCGCCGTGGCCGAGGGCGAGCCCCACGACGCGCCCGTGGAGTTCATCATGAGCTCGCCCCTGGCCACCATCGGCCACCGCGAGCCCTGCTTCGACGCCCTGCTGCGCATGATGAGCGCCCAGATCCATCACCTGGCCGTGCTGCGCGAGGGGCGCGTGGCGGGCATGGTCACCGCCCACGACATCATGCTCCTGCAAGGCCGCTCGCCCACGTCCCTGTTCCGCGAGATCGCCGGGGCCCGGTCGCTGGACGCCCTGCACCCCCTGGCGGCCAGGGTGCCCATGACCGTCGGCTCCCTGGTGGAGGAGGGCGCCAAGGCCCGCAACATCACGCGCATGGTCACCGTCATGAACGACCTGATCCTGGAGAAGCTGCTGACCTTCGTCCAGGATGAGCTGGGCCCGGCCCCCGCGCCCTTCTGCTGGCTGCTCATGGGCTCCGAGGGCCGCAAGGAACAGACCTTCCAGACCGACCAGGACAACGCCCTGGTCTACGCCGACTGCGCCGATCCCGGCGAGGCCGCCCGCTGCGACGACTACTTCCGCCGCTTCGCCCAGGCCGCCATCGACCAGCTCGTGCGCTGCGGCTACCCGCCCTGCCCGGGCGGCATGATGGCCTCCAACCCCCGCTGGCGCATGCCCATGACCCGGATGCGCGACTTCTTCGAGAAGCTGGTCATGCTGCCCGAGCCCGAGGAGGTGCTGCAGGCCACCATCTTCTTCGATTTCCGCCCGGGCTGGGGCCACGTCGCCCTGGGCGAGGCCCTGCGCGACCATGTGGCCGTCCACGCCGCCCGGCAGGACGTGTTCCTGCGCCACCTGGCCCGCCACTGCCTGGGCACCCGCCCGCCCCTGTCCTTCTTCCGCAACATCCTGGTGGACAAGGACGGCGCCCACAAGGACACCCTGAACCTCAAGACCCGGGCCCTCACCCCCTTCGTCGACTTCGCGCGCCTGTTCGCCCTGCGCCACGGCCTGCGCGAAACCAATACCTTCGACCGCCTGGAAACCCTCAAGGACCGGAGCCTCATCCCGCCCGACCTCGCCGTGGAGGCCCTGGAAGCCTACGAGTTCCTCATGCAGGTGCGCCTGGTGCACCAGATGGCCCGCATCGACGCGGGCGGGGCCCCCGACAACCACCTGAACCCCGCCAGCCTCTCGGACCTGGAAAAGCAGACCCTCAAGGAAACCTTCGGGGTGGTCCGCTCGCTGCAAACCTTCGTCAGGGAAGCCTTCAGCCTGAACGTGGGCTGACCCCGCCAGCCGGGAAGACCGCCCGAGGAGCCCGCCATGATGACACCCGCCCCCGCCCCCGTCGCCGCTCTGGCCCGCGTGTTCTCGCGCCTGGTCCGCGCCCCGCGGGGCGAGCTGCTGCGCGCCAACCACGAGCGCTTCGCCGCCTTCGACCAGGACCGGCCCCTGGCCGACTACGAGTTCTGCGTGGTGGACACCGAGCTCACCGGCCTGTCCCCCGCCAGCGACGAGATCGTCTCCATCGGCGCCGTGCGCATCCGTGACCTGTCCATCACCGCCGATTCCTTCTACACCCTGGTGGCCCCGCGCGGCCCCGTGCCCAAGGTCGCGACCATGATCCACCGCCTGACCCCCGACATGCTGCGCGGCGCCCCGCGCCTGCGCGAAGCCTTCCCGGACTTCCTGCGCTTTTGCGGCGGCGCGCTCATCGTCGGCCACAACGTGGGCCTGGACATCTCCTTCCTCAACCGCGCCGCCCGCGTCATCTTCGGCGGCCGCCTGCGCACCCCGTGCATCGATACCATGCGCCTGGCCCAGGTCTACCGCCAGGAACTGTGGGAAAACTACTACGACCAGTTCGACGGCTCCGTGTCCTACCAGCTCGGACACCTGTGCCGCGAATACGGCCTGCCCGCCTTCGACGAGCACAACGCCCTCTACGACGCCATGCAGACCGCCTACCTGTTCCTCTTCCTGGTCAAGAAACTGCGCTCCGGAGGCATCGTCACCCTGCGCGACCTCTACCTGGCCGGACGCAGCTGGCGCTGGTACCTGTAGGCCCCGCCCGGGCACGGACGCAGGCCGACGGAACCGGGAGAGGGGGGCGGACGCAGGCCGGGGCGCCGGGAGAGGGGGACGGGCGAAGGCCGCGGAACCGGGAGAGGGGGGCGGGGAAACCCCCTTTTTCCCAAGCGCCA
>NZ_JALNWM010000035.1 GCF_023230885.1 Desulfocurvus sp.
CGGAACTCGGCAGAGTCCCAGCTTCTGGGCACCTGGAGGCTCACGCCGTTCCAGGCCAGGAATTTTCGGGGCGTCCGGGGGGTGGTCATGGTGCGGCTGCGTCGGGCTGCGGCGCGGTTTTCGGCATGTCGCGAAGAATAGCCCCCGGCCCCGCGATTGTCCAGACGCCTTCGGGCTTGCGGAACCTTCACAGTATGGAATATAAGGATACAGAATCAGGCATCCGCTTCGTCGGCGGGCGGAAACGCGGCCCTGGAAGGCCCTGGCGGGCGAGGGCTCCCCGCGTTTCGGCTGGAAATACGCGGCAATGCATTCCCACCGGAACACCAGGAGAATACCATACCACCAGGATAGGAAATTTGAGCAATTTAAATGCGTTGCGCCTATTTCGCTGGACAGAAACGGCCTGGGCGAATTATGGGGGGGCGGGATATATCCGGTTCGGGGGGCGGGCTTTCCGAGCCGGAGAGGAGTGTGGACCCCGTCATGCGTGCTTGGCACGAAAGGAGGGCAGCGGTGGAGACATCGGGATGGAACTGGGAGCCGGGTGATCGCCTCGTGGCGGACATCGGGGCTATCAAGGACAAGTACGAGTGGGTCGAGGAGCCTTACGCGAGCCCCGACGGCGAGACCATCGCCGCCGTGGCCAACTCCGAGGGCGAATTCACGGCCTGCGTCAATGACGAGGCCTGGGAGAACACCTTCGAGCGCGTCTGGAACCTCGGGTTCGGCCCCGACGGCAGGCTCACGGCCTGTGCGTCGGACATGGGCGAGTGGAAGTTCGTCGTGGACGGCGAGCCCTGGGAGGAGAGCTTCGGCTACGTCTGGGACACGCATTTCAGCGCCGACGGCTCGGTCATCGCCGCCGCCATCCAGAATGACGGCACCTACGGCATGGCCGTGGACGGCACGCCCTGGGAGAACCTGTTCGAGAACGCCACGGCCTTCGCCCTGAGCGTCGACGGCGCCCACAGCGCCGCCGCCATCCAGGCCAAGGAACTGGGGCAGGCCGACATCAAACGCTACCAGGAAGGCCTGTACACCGTGGCCGTGGACGGCACGCCCTGGGAGACGCTGTTCACCAACGTCTTCGGCGTGACCCTGTCGCCCGACGGCAGCCGCGCGGCCGCCGAGGTGCGCACCAACCTGTACGATTTCACCGTCGCGGTGGACGGCACGCCGTGGAGCGCGCGCTTCCAGGGCGTGTGGAAGCCGCTGTTCGACCCGCGCGACGGGTCGGTGGTGGCCCCGGTGCGCCAGGGCGGCAAGTGGTCGCTCGCGCGCGACGGGCACCTGATCTGGAGCCAGTACGGCCAGTGCTGGCACGCGGCCTTCAGCGCCGACGGCGCGCGGCTGGCGGCCATCGTCAGCCCGCAGTTCGGCCGCTGGACCGTGGCCGTGGACGACAAGCCCTGGGGCCTGACCTTCGGCGAGATGGTCACCGACCTGACCCTGTCGGCCGACGGCGCCCGCGCGGCCGCCCTGGGCAAGGACGGCGGCAAGTGGGCCGTCATGGTCGACGGCAAGGCCTGGGCGGGCCGCTATGACATGGCCTGGGCCCCGGTCTTCAGCCCCGACGGCGCGCATGTGGCCGCCAAGGTGGAGAAGGGCGGCAAGTACACCGTGGCCGTGGACGGCAAGGAGTTCGCCCACGCCGGCGAGGCATGCTTCGATCCGGCGTTCAGCCCCGACGGCAGCCTCGTCCTCGTCAAGATGATCGAAAACGGCAAGTACCACCGCCGCGTGGTGCCCGTGGCCGACTTCAAATAGGGGGGAGACATGCACGCATTCTACGCCCTTGTCAGCGGCCCCCTCGTGTGGGCGGCCTTCGCCCTGTTCCTGGGCGGCAGCATCTGGAAAATAGCCTCGCTCATGGCCGAGACCAAGGCCAAGGACACCTACGTCGTCGAGTACTGGAGCTGGAGCCACGCCTTCGCGAGCTTCGTGCACTGGCTTGTGCCCTTCATGAGCACCAACTCGCGCCGCCAGCCGGTGATGACCGTGGTCACCTTCCTGTTCCACATCGGCATCGTCCTTGTGCCCCTGTTCACCCTGGGGCACCTGGTGCTGCTGGAGGAGAGCGTGCTCGGCGTGAGCTGGGCCGCGCTGCCCGACTCGGTGGTGGACGCCGCCGCGTGGATCGTGGTGCTCGGCTGCGTCTATTTCGCCTGGCGCCGGCTGACCCTGCCCGAGGTTCGTTTCGTGACCAGCGCGGCGGATTTCGTCATCCTGCTGGTGGTGGCCGCCCCGTTCGTCACGGGCATCATGGCCTACCACGGCTGGGGCGACAATCTGCTCATGACCAGCCTGCACATGCTTTGCGGCGAGATCATGCTCGCGGCCATTCCCTTCACGCGGCTGTCGCATATGCTGACCTTCTGGTACACCCGCGGCTACACCGCCTCCGAGTTCGGCGCGGTGCGCAACGTGTACGACTGGTAGGCCGGCCCGAATCCGCGAACGCATTGCCAAGGAGACCCTACAATGGCTGACATCGCCGAAAACACCCAAGCCGCAACGGATGCCATGTCCTACATTGAGCGCGTCGCGGCCAAGTCGGCCCAGGACAAGGCCGACGGGAAATACGCCCAGTTCGCGTCCATCAAGGACGTGGGCGTGGACGATGGCGTCGCGCGCCTGACGCCGGAACGCATCGAGAAAACCATCAACCAGGTGCTGCGCGGCGAGTGCGGCGCCCGGATGCGGGCCTATGTGCAGACCTGCGTACACTGCGGGTTGTGCTCCGACGCCTGCCACCATTACCTCTCCAACGACAAGGACCCCAAGTACTCCCCGGTGGGCAAGGTCAAGCGCACCATCTGGAAGATGCTTGAGAAGCAGGGCAAGCTGACTCCTGCCGAGTGCCGCGAGGCCGTGGTCGTGTCGCAGACGGAGTGCAACCTGTGCCGTCGCTGCCAGCAGTTCTGCCCCTTTGGCATCGACGTGGCCTACATGATCCAGACCGTGCGGCGCATCTGCCACAAGCTGGGCATCACCCCGCAGTATATCCAGGACACCTGCCACTCCCACGCCTCGACCCTGAACCAGATGTGGGTCAAGGACGACGAGTGGGTCGACACCCTGCAATGGCAGGAGGACGAGGCCCGCGACGAGATCCCGAACATCCGCATCCCCGTGGGCAAGGTCGGGGCGGACTTCATGTATTCGGTCATCGCGCCGGAGCCCAAGTTCCGCACCCACCTGATCTACCAGGCGGCGGTGATCTTCGATCAGGCCGGCTGCGACTGGACCATGCCCGCCACCCCGGGCTGGGACAACTCCGACATGGCCATGTTCACCGGCGACTTCGAGACCATGGGCCGCATCAAGAAGGCCCACTACGAGGCGGCCCAGAAGCTGCGCGTGAAGAAGATCGTCATGGGCGAGTGCGGCCACGCCTTCCGCAGCGTCTACGACGTGGGCAACCGCTGGCTGGGCTGGAAGATGCCCCCGGTGCCTATGGTCCACTCCATCGAGTTCTTCTACGAGCTGGTGAAGGCCGGGCGCATCCGTCCGCGCGAGCTGTTCCCCGAGCGCGTGACCTTCCACGACCCCTGCAACACCGTGCGCGGGCGCGGGCTGCACGAGATGGGCCGCTATGTTGCCAACGCCTTCACCCAGGGCGTGGTGGAGATGGCGCCCAACAAGGTCTTCAACATCTGCTGCAACGCGGGCGGCGGCGTCATCAACTGCGGCCCGCCGTGGAAGACCAAGCGCGTGCTCTCCAACCGCTACAAGGCCGAGCAGCTGGCGCGCATGAAGGATCAGGGCATCAACACCATCATCTCGCCCTGCCACAACTGCCACGGCGGACTGGAGGACATCATCCACTACTACGGGCTGGAGATGCACCTCATGTTCCTGGGCGACCTGCTCTTCAAGTACATGGAGAAGCCCGGGGCCGTAGAGTAGCCTAACCGACAACGCCCCGACGACGGGGCGGGGAGGACCATATGCATCCCAGACACGTTCTTGCGGCCCTGGCCCTCGCGGCCCTTGCGGCCGTGGCCCTGGTGGCGGCGCCCACGGCCTGGAGCCAGGACGATATCGTGGAGCTCAAGGCCGAGGCCTTCGGGACGCACCTGCGCCCGGCGGCGGTCTTCAAACACGACGAACACAACGAGAAGGCCGGGCTCGACGACTGCGCCCGTTGCCACCACTACTATGAGGACGGCAAGCTTGTGGAAGGCCAGGACTCCGTGGGCACCCCGTGCAGCGACTGCCACGCCCTGAAGGGCGCGGGCGGTCAGCCGGGCCTGCGCGAGGCCTACCACCGCCAGTGCAAGGACTGCCACGTCGAGAAGGCGGCCGGGCCCCTGGCCTGCGGCGAGTGCCACACCGGCAGCTAGGCCTGCCGAATCTGTCCATCCGGGCGTTCCGGGGGGCCGCAGGGCGCCCCGGAACGCCCTTTGTTTTCAGCGGGTTGCCCCCGCGCGGAGGGGCGGGCGAATTTTCTTGGCCGAGGGTTCGAAAACCGTTGACAAGACGGGGCGCTCTGGATAGACACAGTGCTCCCGACTGTGGGAGCGCGGGCGGGTAGCTCAGCTGGGAGAGCATCGGCCTTACAAGCCGAGGGTCGCAGGTTCGAGCCCTGTTCCGCCCACCACAGATGCACGGGATCACGCGGAGCCGTAGTTAAGTTGGTTATAACGCCGGCCTGTCACGCCGGAGGCCGAGGGTTCGAGTCCCTTCGGCTCCGCCACTTGAAAGACCAGGGGCTTGCTGGCAAGCCCCTTCTTAATGCCCCAAACTGAGAGCGGGATTTGGGGCGCAATCGCCCAAGGGTGATGGCTTCCAGGGGGAGCCCGTGGTCATGCGGCCACAGCCCGAAGGAACCTCTCGCGCGCAGGCGCGACGTTCGACCCGCCATGTTCATATCGCGGAGCCGTAGTTAAGTTGGTTATAACGCCGGCCTGTCACGCCGGAGGCCGAGGGTTCGAGTCCCTTCGGCTCCGCCACCGACACTGACCGCCCCTGCGGGGCGAAATCGTCTCAAGCCCGGAAGCGCAAGCTTCCGGGCTTTTTGTCGTGCCCATGCCCGGGGGATGTCCGCCCCGTGGCGGGGGTGCTCGCGCTTCGCACGGGCCGGTGGCGCGGGGGCGGGCGACCCTGGCTGGGGCAGGGGGGCGGATGGCCCGGGGCGGCCTTTGCGGGGTCCGGCGGGGGCGTCGGCCGGGGAGGCGGGTTTTGCGTTGACCCCGCCCGCGCGCGGCGGTAGCGTGCGGGCCTAATCCTCAGGGCGGGGTGGAAGTCCCCACCGGCGGTATCCCGGCTTCGGCCGGGGAGCCCGCGAGCGCCCGTCCCTTGCGGGGCGGGGTCAGCAGATCCGGTGCGAGGCCGGAGCCGACGGTTACAGTCCGGATGGAAGAGGAGAGGACCAGCCGTCCCGCCGCGGGTCTTGCCCCGCGCGCGCCGTGCCGTGCCCGGCCTGCCGGGGCGGCGGCGTCTCTCCTGTTTGGCCCTGGTTTCGCCAACTTCACAAGGAGCGACGCCATGCATGAATCCCTTCTCTCGCCTTTTGGCTCCCCCCGGCAGCGGGTGGAGAGCGCCCTGGACGCCCTGCGCGCGGGCCGGGGCGTTTTGGCCGTGGACGACGAAGACCGCGAAAACGAGGGCGACCTGTTCTTCGCGGCCCAAAGCGTCACCCCCGCGCAAATGGCCCTGCTCATCCGCGAGTGCAGCGGCATTGTCTGCCTCTGCCTGACTCCGGACAAGGTCCGCGCACTGGACCTGCCGATGATGGTCGCCGAGAACACCAGCGCCTACGGCACGGGGTTCACCGTGTCCATCGAGGCCGCCCGGGGAGTGACCACGGGCGTTTCCGCTGCCGACCGCGTGGCCACGGTGCGCGCCGCCGTGGCCCAGGACGCCCGCCCGGCGGACCTGCGCCGCCCGGGCCATGTGTTCCCCCTGTGCGCGCGGCCCGGCGGCGTGCTGGAACGGCGCGGGCACACCGAGGCCAACGTGGACCTCATGCGCCTTGCGGGCCTGGCGCCCTGCGGGGTGCTCTGCGAGCTGACCAACGCGGACGGCAGCATGGCCCGGCTGCCGGGCATCGTCGCGTTCGCCCGGCGCCACGCCATGCCTGTCGTCACCGTCCAGGACGTGGTGGACTATCGCCTGGAGCGTGACATGCACCTGGCGGCGGCGGTGCCACAGGGCAAGGCCCCCGCGGCCCTGCGGTCCTGATTTCCGGAGGCGACGACGGCCCGGCCTTGTGCCGGGCCGTTTTTTTGTCGCTTTTTATGCACCGGGTGGCGCCAGAATCGCGCCGCCCGCGCGGAGGGATTCTGAAATCGTTGCGCGATGCCCCGTGCGTCCCCGTTTTTCCCGCCAATACGCGCAAGGCGGGCGCCCGGGCGCCCCTGTGGAGCCGTGCGGACTTGCCCGTTGCGTGATTACGGAAAGCCTTTCCCTGGCGGCATTTCTTCGAAATTACCCCGGGGCGCGGCCTTGGCGGGCCGCAGGTCTTTTTGCCCGATGGCGCCACCGCGCAAGGACGGGCTGGCACGTCCCTTGCCTCGCCGCTGTCACACGCCGCGCAGGCCGCACCGGGAGCGGTTTTTGTGGCGAGGGGGCCAATGTGATTCCATTCCGCAGGGTGTTTCGCCACCTGCCCCAGCCAGCCCTGGTGCTTGCGCCGAGCCATAAACTGGCCGCAGCCAACGAGGCGGCGCTGGCGCTTTTCGGAGGCGCCGGTGCCTCGCAGGACGAACAGTTCGACCGGGTGTCGGCGACGCTTGGGCCCTGGCTGCGCGCCGATGTGGACTCCTTTTGCGAATCCTGCGACGAGGCCAGGACCTACGAGAAGGAGCACCAGGGGTTCTGCCAGTGCCCGCACTATTACCGCGTGCGCCTGGCCCGCCTGGAAAGCGCCGACGCGCGCCGGGGCGTCATCGTCATCCTGACCGACATCACCGAGCGCCGCCGGGCCCTGGAGGAGATCGCCCGCCTGGCGGTGATCGTGGATTCTTCCGACGACGCCATCCTGAGCATCTGTCCCGACGGGCGCATCCTGTCGGCCAACCGCGCCGCCGGGCGCAACTACGGCTACGCCCCCGAGGCCTTGCGCGGCATGTCCATCTTCGTTCTCGTGCCCGACGGGCTGGAGGGCGAGATGCGCTATGTCCTGGAAGAGGTGGTGGCCGGGAAGTCCGTCTCGCGCTACGAGACCTTGCGGCGGCGCAGCTGCGGCACGGTGTTTCCCGTTTCGGTGACCTATTCGCCCATCCTGCGCGACGGCGTCGTCCGGGCCATATCGGCCATCTCGCGCGACATAACGCCGCGCAAGCGCGTGGAAAGCGAGCTGCGCCGCAGCAACCATTCCCTGAACAGGATGCTCGAGGAGACGGTGAAGTCCCTCTCCGCGCTGCTGGAAAAGCGCGACCTCTACACCTCGGGGCACCAGCACAAGGTGTCGCGGCTGTCCTGCCTGCTGGCCGAGCGCATGGGCATGGACGCGGCCCAGATCGACACGGTGCGCATCGCGGGGCTGCTGCACGACATGGGCAAGGTCTGTGTGCCCATGGCCATCCTGTCCAAGCCGGCCCGGCTGTCGCCCGGGGAGCTGGCCCTCATGCGCCAGCACCCTGAAACGGGCTACGACATCCTGCGCAATATCCCCTTTCCCTGGCCCGTGGGGGCGACCGTACTGGCGCATCACGAGCGCATGGACGGCGGAGGCTACCCCCGGGGCCTGGCGGGGGAGGATATCCTGCCCGAGGCGCGGGTGCTGGCGGTGGCCGATGTGCTGGAGGCCATGTCGTCGCACCGGCCCTACAGGCCGGCCCTGGGGCTGGCCTGCGCCATGGAGGAGATCGGCAACCAGGCCGGGGCGGCCCTGGACCGCGAGGTCTGCCGCGCGGCCCGGGCGCTTGTCGATGAACGTCGAATCTCGGAGATCCGAGGGGAGTTGACGCTATGTCCGTGAAAGGGAGACTGATTTTGGTCCTGGTGGTGTCGCTGGTGGGTTTCGGCGTGGTCTTCGGGGTGAACAAGATCGGCGACGACATGGTCGGCGCAAGCGCCGCCCTGCGCGACCTCGCCGTCGGGGCGTCCGTGGACCTGCTTCAGGCCCGGCGCCATGAGAAGAATTTCCTTATTCGCAGCGACGAGGCCTATGTGGCCAAGGTGGAGGCGCACACGGCCAAGATCCACGAGGCCCTGGAGCGTATCGCCACCCTGGATCCGGCCAAGGCCGAGGAGTGCGCCGCCGCCCGCCGCCTGGTGGACACCTTCGACGCGACCTTCGCCCGTGCGGCCCAGACCGCGCGGAGCATCGGCCTGGACGAGGAGCAGGGCGTACGCCGCGAGTTCATCGCCGCCGGGCGCGCCCTGGAGGCCGGGATCGACGCCCTGGGCGACCGCGAGGCCCTGGTGTCGCTGCTGCAACTGCGGCGCCAGGAAAAGAACTTCCAGCTGCGCGGAACGGACAAGTACCTGGAGCGCGCGGCCAAGGCCCGCCGCGAGCTGGAGGCCCGCCTGGGCAGCCTGGGCCTGGACGAGGCCGCCCTGGCGCGGCTCATGGGCGTGCTGCACGGCTACGACTCGGCCTTTGGCAATTATGTGACGCTGTACAAGGAAGTCCGGGCCATGGACCAGACCCTGGCCACCGACGGCCGGGCCCTGGAGCCCGCCATCACGGCGCTGCGCGAGCACTACGAAGCCGAAATGGCCCGTGTGGCCGGGCTGGCCGACCACGCCATCCTGGGCGTCGAGGTGCTGGCCATGCTCGTGCTCGGGGCGTTCATCCTGCTGACCTCGCGGGGCATCAACCGGCCGCTGGCCAAGCTGACGGCCTATTCGCAGGCCGTGGCCTCCGGCGACCTGCAGGCGCAGCCCGACGCGGACATGCCGCCGGAGTTCGCGGCCCTGTCCGCAGACATCACGACCATGGTCGCGGAGTTGCGCGCGCGCCTGGAGGAGGTCCGCCGCAAGCAGGACGAGGCCGCCGCCCAGGCCGAGGCCGCCAACGCGGCCATGCGCGAGGCCCAGCGCCAGGAGGAGCAGGTCAAGGCGCTGTGGGGGCGGATGCGCGAGTCGGCCACGCGGGTGGACGCCTTTTCGGGGCGCGTGGGCGACGCCGTGGCCGAGCTGTCGGCCATGATCGCCCAGGTCCGCCAGGGGGCCCAGGTCCAGAGCACGCGCATGGACGAGACGGCCACGGCCATGGAGCAGATGAACGCCGCCGTGGTCGAGGTGGCCCGCAACGCGGGCAGCGCCTCCGAGAACGCCCGCGAGGCCAAGGACAAGGCCACCGCGGGCGCGGCGATGGTCGAGCGCGCCGTGGCGGCCATCACCGAGGTGGACGGCCACGCCACGGGCCTGCGCGAGGGCATGCAGGACCTGGGGCGCCAGGTGGAGGAGATCGGCCGGGTCATGGACGTGATCAGCGAGATAGCCGACCAGACGAACCTGCTGGCGCTGAACGCGGCCATCGAGGCCGCGCGGGCGGGCGACGCGGGCCGGGGCTTCGCCGTGGTGGCCGACGAGGTGCGCAAGCTGGCCGAGAAGACCATGGCCGCCACCAAGGAGGTCGACAGCAGCATCCTGGCCATCCGCGACGCCACGGGGCGCAACATCGAAACCATGCACGCGGCCCTGCGCGCCGTGGAGCAGAGCGCGCGCCTGGCCACGGATTCGGGCCGCGCCCAGGAGGAGATCGTGCGCCTGGTGGAGATGAACACCGTGCAGGTCGAGGGCATCGCCTCGGCCAGCGAGGAGCAGTCCGCGTCGTCGGAGCAGATCAACCGCGCCGTGGACGAGGTCAACCGCATCGCCGGGGAATCCATGGCCGGGATGCAGCGGTCCTACGACGCCGTTGCCGCCCTGCAGGGCCTGGCCGAAGACCTGCGGCGCATGGTCGGGGCCATGCTCGAAGAGCGCGGCGCGGACGGGGCGGCGTAGCTCCCCCCGCGCGCTTCCGCCCGGCCCATGCAAAGGCGCCGCCGTCCCTTGCGGGGCGGCGGCGCCGTCGTCTGCCCTGTCCGGCTACTTGTCCTGCTTTTGCTGGTCTTCGAAGAAGGCCCGCAGGCGGAGCTGGATGCGTACGATGCGGTACATCATCTCGCTCATGCCGAACAGGGCCACGGAGACGATCACGCTCGCGCCCAGGGCCGCGAAGCCCGCCAGCATCAGCAGCAGGTTGCGGTCCGTGTCCGGCGAGTCGGTCTGCCAGAGCAGGAACAGGCAGGCCGCCGTGCCGAACATCCACATCAGGTGGGCCATGACGCGCAGGATGGATTCGATGGGCAGCCGGGCCACGGGGTTGACCACGGTGTAGCCCGAGAAGCGCGTGCTCCTGCACTTGGGGCAGCGGTTGAAATCCTTGGAGAATATCTCGCCGCATTTCTCGCACTGCAACATGCGCCGGATGATGACGTTGCCCTGGACCTTCATGGCCTGCCCTCCCCGGCCAGCGGGTTGATGGTCACCTGTCTGGTGCCCACGCTGGCCTCGTCTTGCGCCTTTCTGGGCTTTTGCAGCAGCCACAGGCCGACCAGCAGCGCCAGCCCCAGCAGGTAGAACCAGTAGGGATGGAAGGGCGCCGCCCAGTGATAGGCCACCGGCGCGTCGCTGAACAGGCCGACCAGCTGCGCGGCGATGTTGCCCAGGGCGGGCAGCACGTTCATGGGCTGCATGAGGATGAAGGTCACCGCCAGGAGCAGGGGCACCTCCCAGGCCTTGTTGCGGGCGATGAACCAGCCCTGGGTGGCCGAGGCGAAGGCGAAGTTGCCCAGGCAGGCCATGGCGAAGATGAGCAGCCCCTGCGGCCAGCTGTTGATCTCGTGCAGGATCAGCTCGGTGTTGAAGATGAACATGAACGGCAGGATTGCCGTGCGGATGTCGTACATGAAGGCCTGGATGCCCGTGGGAATGGGCGGGCCCTCGGCGATGGCCGCCGCCGCGTAGGCCGCCAGGCCCACGGGCGGGGTGTCGTCGGCCAGGATGCCGAAGTAGAAGCAGAACAGGTGCGCGGCCATGATCGGCACGAAGAATTCCTGCAGGCTGGCCACGGCCACGATGGCCGGGGCCGTGAGGGAGGCCATGACGATGTAGGTCGCCGTGGTGGGCAGGCCCATGCCGATGAGCAGGCTGGCCAGGGCGGTGATGGCCAGCAGCAGGAAGATGCTGTCGCCGGCGAGCACGGCGATGACCTCGGTGATCAGCCCGCCCAGGCCCATAGCCACCACGCCGACGATGATGCCCGCGGCGGCGGTGGCCATGGCCACGCCGGCCATGTTGCGCGCGCCGTCGGCCAGGCCCCGGACGATTTCGCGCACCCCGAGCATGAAGGCCGGGCGCAGGGCCTGGCCCGTGCGCCAGGCGCGGATGGGGTGCTGGACCAGCATGATCACCGCCAGCACGCAGATGGCGCGGAAGGCCGCCAGCTCCGGGCTGTGGCGGACGATGATCAGCTCGTAGAGCAGCATGGCCAGGGGCAGGAGATAGTGCAGCCCCGAGAGCAGGGTGGCCACGAACGGCGGCAGCTCGCGCCGGGGGATGCCCTGGAGCCCGAGCTTGCACGCCTCGACGTGGGAGATCCAGAGCAGCGCCGCGTAGGACGCGAAGGCCGGGATGGCGGCGGCCTTGACCACCTCGATGTAGGGCACGCTGACGTACTCGGCGATGATGAACGCCGCGGCGCCCATGATGGGCGGGGCGATCTGCCCGTCGGTGGACGCGGCGACCTCGATGGCCGCGGCCTTGGTCGGCGGGTAGCCGACCTTTTTCATCAGCGGGATGGTGAAGGTGCCGGTGGTGACCACGTTGGCGATGGACGAGCCGGAGACCATGCCCGTCAGCCCGGAGCCGAGGATGGCCGCCTTGGCGGGGCCGCCCTTGAAGCTGCCAAGCAGGCACAGGGCCACGCGGATGAAGAACTGCCCGGCCCCGGCCTTTTCAAGCATGGTGCCGAAGAGCACGAAGAGGAAGACGATGGTCGCCGACACGTCCAGGGGGATGCCGTAGATGCCCTCGGTGTCCATGGTGATCTGGCCGACGAAGCGGTTCAGGGAGACCGCCTTTTGCAGCAGCACGTCGGGCATGAAGGACATCTGCGAGCAGAAGGAATAGGCCATGAAGAGCATGGCGATGACCGGCAGGGCCGGACCGATGACCCGGCGTGTGGCCTCCAGCAGCAGGATCACGAGCATGGCGCCGAAGATGATGTCGCGCGTGGTGGGGTTGCCGATGCGCATGGCGATGCCTTCGTAGTCCAGGATGATGTACACCGCGGCGAAGACGGCCAGCACGGCCAGGATGTAGTCCAGGATCGTCACCCGGTGCATGGCCAGGAAGAAGCGCAGGTCCGGGCGCCAGTTGTGGGTGAACTTGAAGGTCGGAATATTGGTGTAGATGAGAAAGATGGCGAAGGCCAGGTGCGCCGCGCGGATGAAGACGGTGTCCACGATGAGCCAGCTGGCCACGGATAGCTGGAACAGCGACCAGGAGATGGCCACGATCAGGGTCAGGTTCCTGGTTACCCCCGCGAAGTCGCCCTGGAGCCCGTGCTCGGCCTCGGCGAGTTTCTGCGCGTATTCGACGCCCTTGACGTTGTTTTCTTCTTCTTCCCAGGTCTTGTCTGATGCCATATGCGTGGTCCCGGATAAGCTTGAGATTCACGGTCCGCCGCGGAACCGCCGGAAAACGCCGCCCGCCGCGTCGACGCGGGCGCAATGTCGGGCCGGAGGGGGGAGGCATGGCCGGGCGCCTGGGCGCCCGGCCATGCGGAAGGCTACTTCAGCAGCCCGACTTCCTTGAAGTACTTCTCGGCGCCCGGGTGCAGGGGCGCGGAGAGGCCTTCCAGCATGCTTTCCTTGGTCAGCACGGCGAAAGCGGGGTGCAGCTTCTTGAACTCCTCGAGGTTGTCGAAGACTTCCTTGGTCACGGCGTAGACGACCTCATCGGGCACGTCCGAGCTGGTGACGAAGGTGGCCTTCACGCCGAAGGTGGCCACATCCTCGGTGTTCACGGCGGACTCGTAGTTGCTCATGGGCACAAAAGCCTTGGCGTAGTAGGGCTTCTCCTTGATCAGCGTGTCCAGGCCGGGGCCGGTGATGGAGGCGAAGCGGACCTTGCGGGCGCCGGCGGTGGCTTCCTTCATGGCGCCGTTGGGGTGGCCGACGGTGTAGAAGAAGGCGTCGATGCGGCCGTCCTGGAGCAGGCCCGGGGCCTCGGCGGCCTTGACCTGCTCGGCCTTGATGTCGGTCTCGTAGTTGAGGCCGGCGGCGGTGAGCGCGTCGATGGAGTTCTGGAGCTGGCCGGAGCCGGGGTTGCCGATGTTCACGGTCTTGCCCTTGAGGTCGGCGATGTCCTTGACGCCGGAATCCTCGGCGGCGACCAGGGTCACGGTCTCGGGATGCAGGGAGAACACGGCGCGCAGCTTCTCCTGGGGCTTGCCCTCCCACTCGGCCAGGCCCTTGACGGCCTGATACTGGCGGTCGGACTGGACCACGCCGAACTCGAGGTCGCCGGAGACCACGGCGTTGACGTTGAACACGGAGCCGCCCGTGGATTCCACGGTGGCGCGGATGCCGTAAACGTCGCGCTTGTCGTTGACCATGCGGGCGATGGCGCCGCCGGTGGGGTAGTAGACGCCGGTGATGCCGCCGGTGCCGATGGTGGCGAAGGCGGTTTTGGCCTGGGCCTGGGTGGTGGCCGTTGCGCCCAGCAGCAGCCCAAGGCACAGGGCCGCGACGAGATAGGTGACTTTCCGCATACTTGCCTCCTGTCCGTTTGGTGTGGAAATGGTTGTCACATGGCCCGGGCGGGCGCCGGGGCCGTTCCTCTCCTCCTGTTCCGCCCCGTGGGGGGCGGTGTCTGCCCAAGGCGGTCCGGCTTGCCCGGCGCAACCAGAGGAAAACAAATAGATTGGAAAGGAAAGAGGTAGCAAAATCGAAAATAAATTGCAATCCTTCCGGCGCGCGGGCACTGTTCCCCCGCCCCCCGGCTGGCTGCGGCCCATCGGGCCTGGGCGGGGTTGCGGGCCTGCGGCCCCGGGCATATACAGGAGCGCACACCCCAGCGGAAAGGAACGGCCATGGACGATGTCGTCTTTGAAAACATCCGGCTGGAGCCGGAATTCGAATATTTCCTCTATGTGGGCGAAATAAAGGCCCACGGCCTGAACGATTTCGTCCGCCGGGGGCTGGAGCGCCGCTTCGGGCGGCCCTTTCGGGCCATTACCGTCTGCCCCGACGTGCTCGAAACCTACCCCGTCGGCAACATCCTGGCCGCGAACCCCTGGCTGGCCCGGGCCCCGGGGCGCACCGCCGGGCGCAGGCCCGTGGGCGACTTCGCCCATTACCTCTCGTGCGACCGCTATTTCCGCGCCCTGCTGGAGCGCCTGCTCGCCGCCCAGGGGCGGCTGTTCGTCTGGATGTTCGAGACGCGCCAGGAATTTTTGCTGCGCGACGTGCGCGGGGTGACGCTCCTTGGGCCCGACCCGGCCGTGGTCCACGCCGTGAACGACAAGACCTGGCAGTATCGCAACCTGTCCGGGGTGGTGCCCATGGCGGACTTCGAGGTCTGCACCGGGCGCGCGGCCATGCTGGAGGCCTGCGGGCGCATGGGCTGCTCCTGCGGGCAGCGGGTTTTCGTCTCCTGCCCCTACAGCGCCGCCGGGGCCGCGAGCATGGTCGTTTCCGACCCCGCCCGGGCCGGGGAGCGCTTCGACCAGGACGGCTGCTTCCTGGTCAGCCGCTATGTGCCCCATGTGTGGGACCCCACGGTCCTTGGCGTGGTGGGCAACGAGCGCGAGGTCTTCGTCGCCGGGGTGGCCGACATGACCATCGAGGACGGCAACAAGTTCCGGGGGTCGACCTTCCCCTCGCTGCTGCCCGCCCGCGTCCAGGGCGTCCTGCGCGAGCATACCGTGGCCGTGGGCCGGGTGCTCGGGCGCATGGGCTTCCGGGGCATCTTCGGCTGCGACTTCATCGTCGCCCCCGACGAAAGCGTCTATTTCATCGAGGTCAACCCCCGCAAGCAGGGGACGACCATGGAGTTCTGCTGCACCCTGGAGCACCTGCTGCCCGACGGCGCGCCCAACCTGCCGGAGCTGGAGATCTGCGCCGTGCTGGACGGGCGTTTTCCCGAGGGCATGCCCTCCGGGCCCGACGGCGAGGCGGCCGGGCGCCTGGGGCTGCACTGGGGCACCTACAACCACAAGATAGAGATTCCCGGCGTGCGCACCACGCACGCCGTGTTGCAGGACATGCCCGAGCGCGACCTGTTCCGCCGCGTGGCGGCGGACGGGCCGGGCGGGGCGGTGGTGCTGGAGCATGTGGGCGGCGGGGTCGCCGTTCTGCCCGGCACCTTCCTGGGCCGGGTGGCCGCGGTGGCCCCCACCCGGGAGCAGATGCTCGCCGCACTGGCCGGGGGGCGCAACCAGCTCGCGGCGTCCATCACGGGCGCCTGACCACGAGGAGGCAGCACATCGTGTCGCAGACCAGCGAGGCCGCACTGGACAAGTTCACCACCGATCTTCTGGAACAGCTGGCCGGGGGCGGCGACGCCCCGGCGCAGCTGCGGGCGGGCATCGAGGCCCTGGCCGCGGCCGCGCGGGACGCCCAGGCCACGGCGCCCATCGTGGCCCTGTTCCGCGCCCTGCGCGAGGCCAAGGCCGGGGCCGGGCTGGGCCACGAGGCCTTCGGCCTGTCGCGGGCGGACCTGGAGGCCCTGGCCCGGCGCCACGCGGCCATCGACGAGCACGGCGTCACCGTGGGCGGCCGCGCCGGTCGCGCCCTGGACATCATCGCCCAGGCCAACCCGCGCGTGGCCGACTATCTGGCCCGCAAGGACGAGGAGGCCCCCAGCGGCATCGAGCTGTGGGACACCATCCAGGAAAACCAGGCCCGCATCCGCAAGGCTCTGGGCCTGGACGAGGCGACGTGGAACTCCTTCGGCGGCCAGCTCGCCAACGCCATCAACGACGTGCAGACCCTGGCCCGCTGCATCGACCTGCCCGCCGACACCATCCGCGACGTGACCCGGGTCACCGGCAGGTACCGCATGCGCCTGACGCCGTACTACGCCAGCCTGATCCGGCCCGGGGTGGTCAACGATCCGGTGCTGCTGCAAAGCGTGCCCACCGGCGAGATGGTCGACAACGTGGGCGAGGAGCTGCCGCCGGTGGCCAGCGACCACTCCCCGGCCCGCCTCGTCGATCAGTTCTACCCGCGCGTGGTGGCCGTCAAGGTGACCAACATCTGCGCCATGTACTGCACCCACTGCCTGCGCATCGCCCATATCGGCTCGGCCGACCGCACCTTCTCCAAGGCCGCCTACCAGGAGGCCATCGACTATATCGCGGCCAACCCGGCCATCCGCGACGTGCTCATCACCGGCGGCGACGCCTTCATGCTGCCCAACGCGAGCCTCAAATGGCTGCTGGACAAGCTCGACGCCATCGACCATGTGCGCATGAAGCGCCTGGGCACCCGCGTCCCGGTGACCACGCCCCAGCGCGTGGACAACGAGCTTTTGGACATCCTGGAGGCATCCAACGAGCGCGGGCCCGTGCGCGTGGTGACCCAGATCAACACCGCCCAGGAGATCACCCCCGTTTCCAAGGACGCCTTCCGGCGCATCTCCAGGCGGGTCATGGCCGTGCTCAACCAGGCCGTGCTCATGCGCGGGATCAACGACTCGCGGATCAAGATGTGGAAGTTGTGCGAGACGATCCAGGAGGCCTATGTGCGGCCATACTACGTCTTCAACTGTTCATATCGCAACCCGCAGTACACGCATATGCGCGTGCCTATAGAGAAGGGGCGCGACATCGTAGAGAGCATGTACGGCAACATATCCGGCGACGCCGTGCCGCGCTATATCGCCGCCGCCGGGGGCAAGGTGCCCCTGCACCGCGACAACGTGGTGCGCCGCGAGGGCGGGGCCGTGGTGCTGCGCAAGCCCTGGAGCGGGGAGGAGACGGTCTATCCCGACGCCCTGCCCGGGCTCTACGACAACGACGCGGACTTCGCCTTCAACAAGTACGGCAAGGAGCGGTCATGACCGTCGGCTCCCGCGGCCTCAATTCGAGGACCGCACAGTCCATCCTGCGCTGGACCCGCGAGCGCGAGCCCGAGATGCTCGCCCTGCTGGAGCGGCTGGTGCGCATCAACTCGTACACCGCCAACAAGGCCGGGACGGACGCCGTGGGCGCGGTGCTGCGCGAGGCCATGACCGGCCTGGGCTTTGGGGTGCAGGTCGTGCCCCAGGCCGACGCGGGCGACCATCTGATCGCCCGCTGCCCCGGGGCGCGCAGGCTGGCCCCCGGGCAGCGCCAGGTCCTGTTTTGCGGCCATATGGACACCGTGTTCCCGCCCGACAGCGGCTTCGACGCCTTCGTCAACCAGGGCGACCGCGTCACCGGCCCGGGGGTCATCGACATGAAGGGCGGGCTGGTGGCGGGCATCTACGCCCTGGCGGCCCTGGCGGCCCACGGCCAGCTGGAGGGGATGCCCGTGGCCTTCGTCTTCAACTCCGACGAGGAGACCGGCTCCTACCGCTCCCGCGAGCTGATCATGGCCGAGGCCGCGCGCAGCGCCTTCGCCTTCGTCTTCGAATGCTCCGGCCCCGGCGGGGAGACCACCACCGGGCGCAAGGGCAAGACGACCCTGCGCGTCCGCGCCACGGGCCGTGCCGGGCATGCGGGCAACCTGGGCCATGCCAAGCCCAGCGCCGTGCTGGAGCTGGCCCACAAAACCATCGCCCTGGAGGCCCTGAACGACGCGGCCCGGGGCGTTTCGGTGAACGTGGGGCTCGTGTCGGGCGGGGTGGGGCCCAATACCGTGGCCCCGCGCGCCGAGGCCACGGTGGAGTGCCGCTATCGCACGGCGGCCGACGGCGAGGCTCTGGTGGCCGCCGCCGTGGCCCTGGCCGGGCGGCCCGAGGTGCCCGGAACCGCCGTGGAGGTGGAGGTCGTGCCCGGGCGTCCGCCCATGGAGCCCGGCCCGGCCAACCGCAGGCTGCTGGAGCATGTGGTGGCGGCCGGGCGCGAACTGGACGTGCCCGTGGCGGAGGACTACCGGGGCGGCGTGTCCGACGCGAACTACATCGCCCAGGTGGGCACCCCGGTGCTCGACGGCCTGGGCCCCGGCGGCGAGCGCGACCACTCGCCCGAGGAATACATGATAACGAGTACCCTGGCCGCCCGGGCGGCCCTGGCGGCCGTCTCCGCCCGGCGCATCTGGGACGCCATGACCCGCGAGGGCCGGATTTCCGGGGGCGGTGCGGCTTGACCTTCAACCGGGAAGCAGATATGCACTCGGTACGATTTGCTCCCCGTCGGACCAGCCGCAAGGCCTCCGGCGGGGTTTTGCATCCCAAGGGGACCCCATGCCCATAGAGCCGGCCCTGAAGCGGGCCCATGTCTTCGTGGACGGGCAGAACCTGTTCCACGCCGTGAAGAGCGCCTTCGGCCACACCTATCCCAACTACGACATCCCCCGGCTGGCCGAGGCGGTCTGCCGCCGCATGGGCTGGCAGCTGGAGGGGGTCACCTTCTACACCGGGGTGCCCTCCGAGGCCGACAACCCCTTCTGGCACGCCTTCTGGAGCGCCAAGCTCGCGGCCCTGGGCTCGCGCGGCGTGCGCACCGAGGCCCGCGAACTGCGCTACCAGAACCGCGTCATCCGCATGGCCGACGGCGGCGAGGTGGCCGTGCAGGCGGGCCTGGAAAAGGGCATCGACGTGAAGATGGCCCTGGACGTGGTGCGCATGGCCCGCGAGGGCGCCTGCGACGTTTTGCTGCTGTTCTCCCAGGACCAGGACATGGCCGAGGCCGCCGCCGAGGTCCGGCGCATTTCAGTTGAGCGCGACCGCTGGCTCAAGGTCGCCTCGGCCTACCCTGTGGGGCCGGACTACCCCAACCGCCGGGGCGTCAACGGCACGGACTGGATCAGGATCGAGCGCGAGATGTACGACGCCTGCATCGACCCGGCCAACTACAGCCCCCCGCCGGTCCGGGTCGTCCCGGCCCCGGCGCTGTCCGAGGAATATTCCGTGCGCCGGGCCGCGCAGCGCGATCTCGGCGTCCTGGTCCGGCTGCGCCGGGCCATGTTCGCCGAGATATGGGACGGCGGCCTCGACGCCGAGGCCCTGGCCGCCCGCGACGGCGCCTTTTTCCTGCCGCTCCTGGAGCGCGGCGGGGCCGCGGCCTGGCTGGCCCTGGACGCGGGCGGCCAGGCCGTGGCCTGCGCGGCGGTGCATGTGCTCCAGGGTTCGCCCAAGCCCTGGGCCCTGGACGGCCGTGTGGCCTATGTGAGCAGCATGTTCACCGCCCCGGCCCACCGCCGCCGGGGGCTGGCCCGGCGGCTCCTGGCCGAGTGCACGGCCTTCGCCCGGGAGCGGGGCGTGGCCTGCGTCAGCCTGCACGGCGCGCCCGCGGGCCGGGCGCTTTACGAGTCCGCCGGGTTTGCCGCCACCAACGAGATGCGGCTGCTGCTGCCCGGCGAGGG
This sequence comes from Desulfocurvus sp., assembly GCF_023230885.1. GTDB lineage: Bacteria > Desulfobacterota > Desulfovibrionia > Desulfovibrionales > Desulfovibrionaceae > Desulfocurvus. Next base: position 19,461 of record NZ_JALNWM010000035.1, read on the forward strand.
CGGCTGATTCCGCAGCCCGCGCTCAATGCGCTTGCCCTGGGCCTTGGGTTGCTGCCGCCCGGCGAGGGGGCTGAGTCCGCAGGGCGTGGCGGCCCGTTCCCCCTTGGGCTTGCGTCCGCCTCCCGATGCGGTGTAGGGTCCGGAACCTTTTCGGGGTGCCCATGCACGAGCCGCTTCAGATCCTCCTCGCCCTCGCCCCGGCCCCCTGGGCCGAGGACCTCGGTCGCGCGCTGCGCGAGGCCGGAATGCGGGCGGAGTTCGCCGTCATGGGCTCCGGCGGCGACGCGGACGCCCTGCTGGGCTGGCCGTGGGACGCGGTGCTGGCCGACCTGGAGGCCCCGCCCCTGGGGCTGGACACCCTGCTGGAGCGCATTTCCCCGCGCGGCGCGGGGCCGCCGGTGCTGGTCCTGGCGCGCGAGTGTTCCCTGGACGAGGCCGTGCGCGCCATGCGCCGGGGCGCGGCGGACGTTGTGCGCCTGGACGACATCCGGCGCCTGCCCCGGGCCCTGGCCACGGCCCTGGCCCGCGCCCGGCGGGTGAACCTTGGGCGCGACGAGGAGCGCCTGCGCCAGTTCTCGCGTTTTTCCATCGAAAAGGCC
>NZ_JALNWM010000036.1 GCF_023230885.1 Desulfocurvus sp.
CTGTGAACCTCCAGCACGCACTGCCCGCCCCCCGCCAGGCGCACGGTGACCTCCCCGCCCCGGGGCTCGGCCTCCAGGGCGCAGCGCAGCAGATTGGACATCATGGCGCGGCACAACGGCCGCGACCCGGCGGCCACAAGCCTGCGCCCCGGCGCCTCCAGCCCCTCGCCTTCCCAGTCCAGGGCCTCGCCGTCCAGCTCCACCCGCACCCCGACGTCCCGGCGGCGCGCCAGGGCGCGCAATTCGAGCCACACGTCGTCCAGCAGGGCCAGCATGTCCACAGGTTCCGGCCGGTGGCAGTACTCGCCCGCCTCGATCATATCCAGGACCAGGGTTCCGTCGATGTCGTCGACCAGGCGGCGCGCGGTGTGCATCATGCCGCGCAGCAGCTCCTCGTGCTCCCGGTCCAGGGACTCGGCGGACAGGATGGCCTGGGCGCCGCTGACGATGCCCGCCAGCGGCGAGCGCAGCTCGTGCAGCACAAGGCAGCCGTGGCCGCCCCCCAGCAGCCGGTTGGCCTGCCCCAGCATGGCCACGCAGGCATCCTCGTCGGCGGAGGGGTCGCCCTGGCGCGCGCAGTGCTTGCGCAGGTTCTCGACGATGCTGCGGAACAGCGCGGGATGCCGGGACACCGCCCGGGACACCGTCTCGGAAATCCTGCCATTCATGGCCAAAAGGAAATCGGGGTCCTCGCCCAGCTCGCAGGCGAGGGCCACGACCTTCTTCTCGGACAGGGATCCCGGTTCACCCCGCTCGATCTTGCTCAGATACGAGTGGTGCACCCGGATGCGATCGGCAACCTTGCGGATGGAGAACCGGGGGTCGTCCCCCAGCAGCGCCTCACGCCGCGTGCGGATGTATTCACCGAATAGCTTTCCCATTACACACCATTCATTTTTTCCCGTTTTTCCCGGTTTTTTCTCACTATTTTGGCTACGGTACAGTAGCCACAAGAATTTTGACAAGCGCAAAGCCGCGCTGTCCGGGAAACACGGTGGAAGGCCGATAAATGACCAAGGAAAAAGGGATGGAAACCCCCGCCCGGACGGACGGGAGCCTTTCGCGCATTGCCTGGCCCGGGGTTTTCCTGTACGCCTGAAGTCCCGGATATCGGGAACTCTTTGCCCCGGAGGGGGCGCAAATGCTCTCCAAGGATGCCCTCATAGCCTGGCTGGACCTGCACGGGCTGCTCACGGCCGACACGGAGCTCGACGTTCACGACGGCTTTGCCGCCGCCGTGCGAGCAGCTGCGGCCGTGCCGCTCCCGGCCGCGAGACGGCTCGTGCCCTGGAGCCCGGGGCCGGGGGCCTTCTTTGCGGCCTGTGCCCGCCTGGACGCCTTGGTGGCCGCAGGCCGCCTGGAAATCGCGGAGGCCGTGGTCGCCCTGCACCTGCTGCGCGCCGGGAACAAGGACCTGCACCGCGAAATCACCCGCCTGGAGCGCCGCCTGCGCAGCGGGCGCCCCCTGCCCGCCGACGCGCCGCTCGCGGCCCGGGAATACCTCGGGGCCACGGCGGAGACATTCACCACCCTGGTGGCCGGATAGCCCCCAAAACGCGGAGCCGCCCGCCGCGCCAGGCGCGACGGGCGGCCACAGTGCCGGGCCACGGGCCCCTACTCGGCCTTGCCGGGCTCGAAGCCGACGCCCGCCACGGCCTTCTTCAGGGCCTCGGGGTCCGGGGTGCCATGCACCGTGGCGCTGGCAGTTTCCAGGCTCACGTCCACGCCGGTCACGCCCGGCACCTTGCCCAGGGCCTCGGTGACGCTGGCCGCGCAATGCTTGCAGGACATACCCCGCACTTCCAATCTGATCATGATACTCCTCCTTGGGCGGCGATCCAGCCCTGGGCCTGGGCCAGGTCGAGGGTTCCGGCGTAGATGGCCCGTCCGGTGATGGCCCCCTCCAGGCCCTTGGCCGTCAGGGGGTACAGCGCCTTGATGTCGTCCAGGGTATGCACGCCCCCGGCGGCGATGACCGGCAGCCCCGCCGCCTCGCACAGGCGCTCCAGGGCGGCGGTGTTCACGCCGGTCTGCATGCCGTCGCGGCTGATGTCGGTGTAGATGACAAAGGCGGCGCCCTGCTCGCGCAGGCGGGGCAGCACGTCGAACACGTCCTGGCCGGCGTCCTGCACCCAGCCCTTGGTCTTCAGCCTGCCGTCCACCGCGTCCAGGGACACGCCCACCCGGCCCGGCAGGGCCGCGCACAGCTCGCCGAACAGCCCCGGGTCTTCCAGGGCCACCGTGCCGATGATCAGTCGCGCCACCCCCGCGCGGACATAGGCCTGCGCGGTGTCCAGGTCGCGGATGCCGCCGCCCAGCTGCACGGGGATGTCCAGCTCGGCGCAGATGCGGCGGATCAGCTCGAAATTGCGGGGCTGGCCGGAAAAGGCGCCGTCCAGGTCGACCACATGCAGGTAGCGCGCGCCCTGGGCCGCCCAGTGCCGGGCCATGGCCGCGGGGTCGTCGCCGAACACGGTGACCTGGTCGGCCAGGCCCTGGCGCAGGCGCACGCACTTGCCGTCCTTGATGTCCACGGCGGGAAAGACAATCACAATCCAAGCTCCTTGAGTCCGGCGGCCACGCCCTCGCGGGCCAGTTCCCCTGCGCTGACCCACTTGCCCCCGCGCTCGATGAACTTCCCGGCCTTGAGGAAATTCTCGGTCAGGGACTGCTGGGTCTCCTCGAACTTGTAGCGCGCGCCGAAGCTCTCGCCGCGCACGTCCACGAGATGCAGCCACAGGGTCACCGAGGCCGGGCGGCGCACGGACACGTCGCTGCCCTCGCGCTCGTGCCAGGCGGTGACCTGCGGGACGAGCAGCCAGTCCACATCCAGGCAGCGGCCCACGGCCAGCCAGTGCCCCAGGGCCCGGCGGGAGCCGGTTTCCCCGGCCAGGACCGTCTCCTCGCACTGGCGCACGGCCTGCGGCCCCAGGGCCGGACCGCGCGACAGCCCCTGGAGCAGCGCGGCGTCGAGGCTGTCCAGGTCCTCGGGGCGCACGGCGGGCACGCCATCGTCCAGGTAGCCGCCAAGCACCTCGCCCGACGAGGCGGGAACGTCGAACCCGGCCACGGCCAGGGAACCCGAGGGGCCCTCCTGGGCCACGGCCGGAGCGCGCCGACACCCGGCCCCCAGGGCCAGGAGCAGCAGCGCCGCCAGGGCCAACGCGATGAAGCGGGAACGGTTCGGCATCAGTCCAGACTCCCCTTGGTGCTGGTCACGCCCTCGCGGGTCCTGGCCACCGCCTGCCCCAGGGCCAGGCCGAAGCCCTTGAAGGCCGATTCCAGCAGGTGGTGGCCGTTGCGGCCGTAAAGGAAATTGATGTGCAGGTTCAGCCCCGCGCGCTGGGCAACGGACTTGAAGAACTCGCGCCACACGTCCTTCTCGTCCCCGGCGATGATGGCGGGCACGGGGCCGTCCTCGTAGACCAGATAGGGGCGCCCGGAGATGTCCACGACCACCTCGGTCAGGGCCTCGTCCATGGGCACCCGGGCCAGGCCGATGCGCGCGATGCCGCGCTTGTCGCCCAGGGCCTCGGCCAGGACCTGGCCCAGGCACAGCCCCACATCCTCCAGGGTATGGTGCGCGTCGACCTCCAGGTCGCCCCGGCAGGTCAGGGTCAGGTCCATCCGCGCCCAGAAGGCGAGCAGGGTCAGCATGTGGTCGGCAAAGCCCACGCCGGTGGCGATCTCGGCCTTGCCGCTGCCGTCCAGGTTCAGGGCGACCTCGACGCGGGTCTCCTTGGTGGCCCGCTCGTAGCGGGCACTGCGGGTGTTCATGGCGGTCTCCGTGGTCGTTGCGGGCGCGCGGCGGGCACGGCACCCGCCAGGATCAATCATGCTCCAAATCCCGGGCGGCGTCAAAGTTTCCGCGCGGATGCGCGCCGCGCGGCCTAGGCGGCGGCCTGTTCTTCCTCTTCGCTGGGCGCGGGCTTCTTGCCGAAGAAATGCGCCAGCCAGATGCCGACCTCGTAGAGCATGATCAGCGGAATGGCCATCAGGGACTGCGAGGCGGGGTCGGGCGGCGTGAGCAGCGCACCGACGATGAACGCGCCCAGGATGGCGTACTTGCGGCTGCGGCGCAGCCCGGCGGCCGAAACCACGCCCAGGCGCGCCAGGAAGAAGATCGCCAGCGGCAGCTCGAAGGCGATGCCGAAGGCGAACAACAACTTCAGGCCCATGGACAGCGACTCCTTCACCGAGGGCAGCATGACCATGAACTCGTTGTCGAAACTGGAGAAGAACTCATAGGCCAGAGGGGTGACCTTGTAGTAGCTGAACAGCGCGCCGCCCACGAACAGCAGGGCCGAGACGAAGGCCAGGGGAGCGATGTAGCGTTTCTCCTCCTTGTACAGCCCCGGGGCGATGAAGGCCCACATCTGGTAGAAGGAATACGGGCTGGTCAGGAAAATACCGGCCACTGCTGCCAGCTTGATATAGGTGATGAAACCTTCTGCCGGGCTGGTGTATATCAGGTGGCCGCCGGAGACGAAGGGCATCAGCGGATCGATGATGAAGCGGTAGAGGTGCTCCGCGAAGGCGTAGGACACGCAGGCGCCGACGACCACGGCTATGGCCGCCCGGGTCAGGCGGATGCGCAGCTCCTCCAGGTGGTCCAGCAGGCCCATCTCCCGGAGCTGCCCCTCGCCCTGCTCCTGGTCGTCCCCGTCCTGCGGGTCGGCCTGGACGGCGGCGGCGGCGTCGGGAACCGCGGCCGGTTCCGGCCCGCCGTCGTCGGGCCCGCCCGAGGGCGCGCCGGGGTCGCCGCCCGCGTCACCGGCGGCGGCGCCTTCCGGCGCGGCGTCTGCGCTCGCGGCAGTGCCGGGCGCCGCGGCGTCGGACGCGTCAGGGGCGCCAGCCCCGGGGGCATCGGGGGCCGGCTGGTTCGCGTGGGGCTCAGGCGTCCGGGGCGCGCTGTCCCCGGAAGCGCTCCGGTCCAGTTCTTCGGGCTTGCGGTCCTCGGTCATGGGCTCTTCGCGCTCCGGTCAGGCGCCCTGGGCGGGCTCTTTGGTGGTCTGGGTGGCAGCCTCGGCGGAGGCGGCGGGCTCGGCCTTGGCCGGGGCGGCCTTGGGCGCGGCGTCCTCGGGCAGGAGCTCGCTCTTGGCCCTGGCCACGCGCTCCTGGCGCTCGGCGCGGTCCACCTCGGCGTTGATGGTCCGCTGCACGTCGCCGGTCACGCGCTTGAATTCACCGAAGGTCTTGCCCAGGGTCCGCGCGATCTGGGGCAGCTTCTTGGGGCCGACCACAAGCAGCGCCACAACGACGATCAGCAGGATTTCCATGGAACCGATGGAACCGAACATGGCACTCCCTTCGCGTAACAGGTGATCGGGGTTGGCGGGGCCGCCGGGGGCGCGCGGGGCGCCCCCGGCCAGCCGCTACTCCCACTCGATGGTGCCGGGAGGCTTCGAGGAAATGTCGAAGACCACGCGGTTCACGCCCTTGACCTCGTTGATGATCCGGTTGGACATCCGGGCCAGGATCTCCGAGGGCAGCCGCGTCCAGTCGGCGGTCATGGCGTCCACGCTGTCGACGATGCGCAGGGCCACGACATGTTCGTACGTCCGGCCATCTCCCATAACCCCAACGGTTTTAAGAGGCAAGAGCACGGCGAACCCCTGCCAGACCTTGCGGTACCAGTCCGTGGCCCGCAGCTCGGCCTGCACGATGCGGTCGGCGCGGCGCAGGATGTCCAGCCGCTCGCGGGTGATCTCGCCCACGATGCGGATGGCCAGGCCCGGGCCGGGGAAGGGGTGGCGCCAGATGATCGAATCGGGCAGCCCCAGCTCGACGGCCACGCGGCGCACCTCGTCCTTGAACAGCTCGCGCAGCGGCTCCACCAGGGCCAGGCTCATGTGCTCGGGCAGGCCGCCCACGTTGTGGTGGCTCTTGATGACCGCGCTCGGCCCGCCCTTGAAGGAGATGGACTCGATGACGTCGGGATACAGGGTGCCCTGGGCCAGGTACTTCACGTTGGGGATCCGGGCCGCCTCGCGGTCGAATATCTCGATGAAGGTGTGGCCGATGATCTTGCGCTTGCGCTCGGGGTCCTGGACGCCTTCGAGCCTGTCCAGGAACTCGTCCTGGGCCTGGACCCAGACCAGGTTGAGGTCGAAGTGCTCCTTGAGGTAGCCCACGACCTCCTCGCCCTCGTTCATGCGCAGCAGGCCGTTGTCCACGAAGATGCAGGTCAGGCGCTTGCCGATGGCCTTGTGCAGCAGCAGGGCGACCACGGTGGAATCGATGCCGCCCGACAGGCCGCAGACCACATGCTCGTCCTCGCCGATGCGCTCGCGCAGCTCGGCCACGTTGGATTCCACGAACGAGCTCATGGTCCAGCCCGGGGTCAGCCCGGCGACCTTGAACAGGAAGTTGGACAGGATCAGGCTGCCGTCGTCGGTGTGCACCACCTCGGGGTGGAACTGGAGGCAGTAGATGCGCCGGGCGGGGTCGGCCATGGCCGCCACGGGCACGTTGCCCGTGCTGGCCAGCACGGAGAAGCCCGGGGGCACGGCCTCCACATGGTCGCCGTGGGACATCCACACATGGTGCACGTCCTTCCCGGCCAGGCCGTCCCACAGCGGGCACTCGCCGGGGGCGGCGATGCTCAGCTCGGCGCGGCCGTACTCGCGCTCCTGGCTGGCGGTGATGCGCCCGCCCAGCTCATGGGCCAAAAGCTGCATCCCGTAGCAGATGCCCAGCACGGGCAGGCCCAGTTCCAGCACGCCCTGCTGGAGCTGGGGCGAGTCCTCGCCGGTGACGCTGGCCGGGCCGCCCGACAGGATGATGGCCTGGGGCTTGCGCGAGGCGATTTCCTCGATGGACGCCTCGCAGGTCAGGATTTCGGAGTACACCCCCGCCTCGCGCACGCGCCGGGCGATGAGCTGGGTGTACTGGGACCCGTAGTCGAGGATGACGACCTTGTCGGGGTGCTGCATGTCTGTGGCTCCGCTGTCTGCGGGTTAGTAGGAGTCCACCCGGTAGTTGGGCGCTTCCTTGGTGATGATCACGTCGTGGACGTGGCTTTCGCGCAGGCCCGCAGTGGAGATGCGCGTGAAGCGGGTCTTCTCGGCCAGCTCGGCGATGCTGGAGCAGCCGGTATAGCCCATGCCCGAGCGCAGCCCGCCCAGCAGCTGGTAGATGGTGTCCGTGACGGGGCCCTTGTAGGGCACGCGGCCCACGATGCCCTCGGGCACCAGCTTCTTGGACTCGCTGGAGAGCTTGCGCGGGGCGCAATCCATCTCGCGGCGGTCCTCGGCGGCCTGCTTCTCCTGGAAATAGCGGTCCGAGCTGCCCTCGCGCATGGCGTCGATGGAGCCCATGCCGCGATAGATCTTGTAGGTGCGGCCCTGGTAGAGGATGGTCTCGCCCGGGCTCTCGTCGGTGCCGGCGAGCATGGAGCCCATCATCACGGTCTGCGCCCCGCAGGACAGGGCCTTGACGATATCGCCGGAGAACTTGATGCCGCCGTCGGCGATGAGGCAGCGGTCGGCCTCGGCGCAGGCGCGGCGCGCCTCCATGATGGCCGAGATCTGCGGCACGCCGACCCCCGCCACCACGCGGGTGGTGCAGATGGACCCCGGGCCGATGCCGACCTTCACGGCGTCCGCCCCGGCCTCGATGAGCGCCTTGGCGCCCTCGTAGGTGGCCACGTTGCCCGCCACGAGCTGGCAGCCCGGGAAGGCCGCCTTCACCGCCGCCACCGAGCGCAGGATGTTGGCCGAATGGCCGTGGGCCGAGTCGAGCACCAGGAAGTCCGCCCCGGCGGACAGCAGGGCCTCGGCCCGGGCGTCGCGGTCGCCGCCCACGCCGATGGCCGCGCCCACGCGCAGCCGCCCCAGGTCGTCCTTGCAGGCCAGGGGATACTTCCTGATCTTTTCGATGTCCTTGATGGTGATCAGCCCCTTCAGGCGGTTGTTCTCGTCCACCACCAGGAGCTTCTCGATGCGGTTCTCGTGCAGGTGGGCCTTGGCCTGCTCCAGGGTCGTGCCCTGGGGCACGGTGACCAGGTGGTCGTGGGTCATCACGTCGCGCACCAGGATGTCCGGGTCGGACACGAAGCGCACGTCGCGGTTGGTCAGGATGCCGACCAGCAGCCCGTCCTTGACCACGGGCAGCCCGGAGATGCGGTACTCGCCCATGACGCGCAGGGCCTGGCCCACGGTGATGTCCGGCGGGATGGTCACCGGGTCGATGATCATGCCGCTTTCGGACTTCTTGACCTTCTCGACTTCGAGGCGCTGGCGCTCGATGGGCAGGTTCTTGTGCACGACGCCCGCCCCGCCCTGGCGCGCCAGGGCAATGGCCATTTCGGACTCGGTGACCGTGTCCATGGCCGCGCTGATGAGCGGCATGTTCAGCTTGAGCCCCGGCGTGAGCCAGGTGCCCACGTCCACCTCGTCGGGCAGCACTTCCGAGTAGGCCGGAAGCAGCAGCACATCGTCGAAGGTCAATCCGTCAAGGGCGATCTTGTCCATGGGCGTCTTCTCCATCCGGCGCGGGGCCGGGCTTTCTGGTTGGGGACGGGCCTAGTCCTCGCCGAGGTAGGCCTTGCGCACCTTGGGGTCGCGCAAGAGCGCCCGCGAGGAGCCCTCCATGATGACCTCGCCCGTGGCGAGGACGTATCCCCTGTGCGCGATGGTCAGGGCCATCTGCGCGTTCTGCTCCACCAGGAGCACGGTGGTCCCGGTGTCGTTGATCTTCTGGATCACGCGGAAGATGTTCTCCACCACGATGGGCGCCAGCCCCAGGGACGGCTCGTCCAGCAGCAGCAGCCGGGGCCGGGCCATGAGGGCGCGGCCGATGGCCAGCATCTGCTGCTCGCCGCCCGACAGGGTGCCCCCGGCCTGCTTGTGGCGCTCGCGCAGGATGGGGAACAGGTCGAAAATCATCGACTCGTCGCGGCGCATGCCGTCCTTGTCGCGGCGCAGGTAGCCGCCCATGCGCAGGTTTTCGCGCACGGTCAGCCCCGGGAAGATCATCCGCCCCTCGGGCACCTGGGTCAAGCCCAGGGCCACGATGCGCTCCGAGGGCATGCGCGTGATGTCCTGGCCCAGGAACTCGATGCGCCCCTGGCCCGGGCGCGTCACGCCGCTTATGCTCATGAGCGTGGTGGACTTGCCCGCGCCGTTGGCGCCGATGAGCGTCACGATCTCGCCTTCGTCGATGGTCAGGCTCACGCCCTTGAGGGCGTGGATGCTGCCGTAGTAGGTGTGGATGGCTTCGACCTTAAGCATGGGCGGCCCCCCGTCCGAGATAGGCCTCGATGACCCGCTCGTCGCCCCGGACCTCCTCGGGGCTGCCGTCGGCGATCTTCATGCCGTGGTCGAGCACCACCAGCCGGTTGCAGATCTTCATGACCAGTTTCATGTCGTGCTCGATGAGCACCACGGTGACGCCCTCGGCCAGGATGGCGTGGATCAGGTCCACGAGCATGCGCGTCTCCTGGGGGTTCATGCCCGCGGCGGGCTCGTCGAGCATGATCAGGCGCGGCCCGGTGGCCAGGGCGCGGGCGATCTCCAGGCGGCGCTGGTTGCCGTAGGACAGGGCGCTGGCCCGGGCCAGGGCCTGGGCCCCCAGGCCCACGAAGTCCAGCCAACGCATGGAGCGCTCGATGATCTCGGCCTCCTCCCGGCGCTGGGCGCGGCTGCGCAGCACGGCCCCGAAGAAGTTGGACCGGCTGCGGCAATGGCAGCCGATGCGCACGTTGTCGAGCACCGTCAGCTCGGAGAAAAGCCGGATGTTCTGGAAGGTCCGGGCGATGCCCAGGGCCGTGACCCGCTCGGGCTTGAAGCCGTTGGTCACCGTGGGTGCGCCGGGCTCGGCCTCGAAGACCACCCGGCCCTCGGTGGGCGAATAGACCCCGGCGATGCAGTTGAACATGGTGGTCTTGCCCGCGCCGTTGGGGCCGATGAGGCCCATGATCTCGCCCCGGCGGACCTCGAACTCCACGTCGTTCAGGGCCATGAGGCCGCCAAAGCGCTTGGTCACGCCGTCGATCTTAAGAATGGGTTTCACGGCGCTCTCCGTAGGTCTTTTCGATGCGCTCGGCCAGGGCCGCCAGAAGCGGGTTGCCCCTGGCCGTGGCCGCGATGGCCGGGAAGAATCCGGCGGGCTTGAAGCGCATGATGAGGACCATGATCAGCCCGTAGAACAGGAAGCGCACCTCGGGCGGCAGCCCGGCGACGAAGAGCGCCTCGCGCAGCACCTCGCCCAGGCAGACCATGATCACCGCGCCGATGAGCGCGCCGTGGATGTTGCCCAGGCCCCCGAGCACCACCATGCACAAGACCAGGAACGATTCCCAGAACTTGAACATGTCCGGCGAGAGGAAAAGCTGCCAGCGGGCGAAAAAGGCCCCGCCCACGGCGCCGATGCCCGCCGAGATGGCGAAGGCGATGACCTTGTAGGTCAGGATGTCCACCCCGCAGCTGGCCGCGGCCAGGGGATCCTCGCGGATGGCGAACCAGGCCCGGCCCAGGCGCGAATCCTCCACCCGGCGCAGGACGAAGTAGACCGCCAGCACCATGAACAGCGCAAGGTAGAAATAGGGCGCCTCGCCCACGAACTCCCAGAACCAGTCGGGGTGCAGGAATTCCAGGTTCACGTTCACCGGGTCGATGCCCGGAAGGCCCAGGGGCCCGCGCGTGAGCCAGATCTCGTTGGTCAGGAACAGCACCACCAGCTCCGAGAAGCCGAAGGTGACGATGGCGAAATAGTCGCCGGTCAGCCGCAGGGTCGGCGCGCCGAGCAGCACGCCCCACAGGGCCCCGTTCAGTGCCGCCAGGGGCACGATGAGCCAGAAGCTCACGCCGTAGTGCACGGTGAGCAGGCCCGCCGTGTAGGCCCCGATGCCGTAGAAGCCGACAAAGCCCAGGTCGAGCAGGCCGCAGAATCCGGGCACGATGTTCAGGCCCATGGCCAGGACCATGTAGATCATGACCAGGATCACCACATGCAGCAGGTACTCGTTGGCGAAGGGCAGCAGCGGGTAGGCCAGCAGCCCCAGGGCCAGGACGGCGAGAAGCGGTTTGATCTTGCCCATGTCCGTCTCCTAGGCCTTGTCGATGACGGCCTTGCCCAGCAGGCCCGAGGGTCGGAAGATGATCACCGCGATCATCACCGCATAGGCCACGCCGTCGCGGTACAGCGAGGAGACGTAGCCCGCGCCCAGGGCCTCGGCCACACCGAGCACGATGCCCCCGAGCATGGCCCCGGGCACCGAGCCGATGCCGCCCAGCACCGCCGCGGCGAAGGCCTTGACCCCCGCCACATAGCCCATGGTCGGGTACAGCGAGTTGTAGTAGACCGAGACCAGGATGCCCGCCACCGCGCCCATGGCCGAACCCAGGGCGAAGGTAAAGGCGATGACGAAGTTCACATTGATGCCCATGAGCGCCGCGGCGGTCTTGTTCTGGGCCAGGGCGCGCATGGCCGTGCCGATGCGCGTGCGGGTGATGATGAACATGAGCCCGAGCATCATGGCCGTGGTCACGGCGAAGATGAACAGTTGCAGCCAGGTCAGGTAGACCCCGGAGAAGCTCAGGGCCGTCTCGTTCAGGTAGGCGGGCACGGCGCTCTGCACGAAGGGCAGCGGGCGGCTGCCCCAGATGACCATGGCCAGGTTCTGCAGGAAGATGGACATGCCGATGGCCGTGATCAGCGCCGCCAGGCGCGGGGCCTTGCGCAGGGGCTTGTAGGCCACCAGGTCGAGGAACATGCCGATCAGGGCGCAGCAGCCCATGGCCGCCACAATGGCCAGGTAGAAGGGCATGCCCACGGCGGTGATGAACGTCACGCACAGGAAGGCGCCGAACATGTAGACCTCGCCGTGGGCGAAGTTGATCAGCTCGATGACGCCGTAGACCATAGTGTAGCCCACGGCGATGAGCGCGTAGATCACGCCGAGCGTCAGGCCGTTTACCAGTTGCGGGAGAAGCTGTTCGAGCAAGGGTCACTCCCCGGAGTCGCCGGGCGCCGCGGGGTCGGGAGGGGCGGCGCCCGGAAGGCTGGTGCGGTGCATGGTGAAAATGAAGAAACAGGCTGGAACCGGGCCCAGCCTGTTTCATGATCACTTCCTACGGGATCGCGGCTACTTGAGCTGCTGGGCGGGGACCATCTCCCCGTTCTTGACCACCTTCACGAAGGCGGGCTTCTGGGCGTCGCCGTGCTCGTCGAAGTAGGTCAGCCCGGACACGCCGTGGTAGCCCTTCTCGGGGGTGTTCATCCCCGCCAGGTACTCGCGGATCTTGGCGCGGTCGGCCCCGGCCTTTTCGATGGCCTGGAGCAGGATGCCTGCGGCGTCATAAGCGTTGGCGCTCATGTAGTCAACATCGCGATTGTAGCGGGCCTTGAAGTCCGCCAGGAACTTCTGGGCCTCGGGGCCGGCCTCGGAGGCCAGGAAGGGCGTGGTGATGTAGGTGCCCTCGGAGGCGTCGCCAGCCAGCTTGATGTAGTCCATGTTGTCGAAGCCGTCGGCGCCGAACTTGAGCACGTCCAGGCCGATCTTCTTGGCCTGGGAGGCGATGAGGGCGCCCTCGTTGTAGTAGCCGGACAGGAAGATGCCGTCGGGGGCGGAGGCCTTGAGCTTGGTCAGCTGCGGGGTGAAGTCGGGGGTGCCCTTCACATAGGCTTCCTCGCCCACCACATCCAGGCCCAGGCGCTTGGCCTCGCCCACGAAGGCGTCCTTCAGGCCGATGCCGTAGTCGTTGTTCTCGTAGAACACGGCGACCTTGGCCACACCCAGGACCTCCTTGGCGTAGCGGGCCAGGAACTTGCCCTGGAAATCGTCGCGGTACACGTCGCGGAAGGACCAGACCAGACCCTTGCGGTCCTTGTTCTGGTCGGAGATGGCGACGTTGGTGGCGGTGGGGGTGATGGCGGGGACGCCGGCGCGCAGGTAGGTCGGCAGGGCGGCCAGGTGGGCCGAGGAGCACAGGTGGCCCACGACGCCGACGATTTCCTCGTCACGCGCGATCTTGGCCGCAACGGTGTTGGACTCCTTGGGGTCGCACAGCGAGTCCATCCAGAGCACCTCGACCTGGGCGCCGCCAACGCCGCCAGCGGCGTTGATCTCCTCCACCTTCAGCGTCACGCCGGCCTTGACGTTGTCGCCATAGGCCGCCGCCGGGCCCGAGAAGGCCGACGCGCAGGCGATCTTGACGGTTTTCGCATGGGCGGGAACGCTCATCAGGGCGACCACGCAGGCCAGCAGGACAGCCTTGCACCATCCAAATTTCATGGGAACCTCCACAGATAAAGTTTGGCGGGCGGGCGGAGTGCCGACGCCCCTTGCCAGGCTTCCCGGGGTGCTTTGCGGGGGGAGGAGCGCCGCCGGAAAGCTTTGCAATCGCAATGCAGACAAGTGCCACGAACCCAGCGCGCCTGTCAAATCGTTTACCCGCCAAAACCCATGTGCGGCGCCCCGGCGCGCCCCGGCCGCGAGGCGGGGGCGCGCCGGGGCGCGGGGGGGCCGGGACGGCCGGGGGGCCGCCCCGGGGCTACTTCAGCCCCGCGAGCTCGTCGCGGGCCTGCTGGCGGGTCTGCTCGTCCACGTCGGGCGAATCGGCCACGGCCTGGAAGAACTCCCGGGCCTTGGCCGCGTCCTTCAGGAAATGGCCGTACAACACGCCCAGGTTGTAGCGGGCCATGACGTTTTGCGGCGCGAGGTCCAGGATGGTCTCGAACTTGTCGGCGGACTCGCGGTACTTCTCGCGGTTGAAGTCGCAGATGCCCAGCATGCTCAGCACCTCGACGTTGCCCGGGGCCACGGCCAGGGCGCGCTCAAGCAGCTGCGTCGCGCGCTCCCACTGGCCCATGCGCATGAACTGCTCGCCCAGGATGGCCAGGGTGTCCACGTCGTTGGGGTTTTCCTGCAGGCGCTGCATGAGCGAGGCGATCATCTTCATGCCCGCCTCGTCGCCCTGCTGTTCGTGGTCGTGGTCGTCGGCCTGGGCCGAGCGGGCCTGACGCGGGGCCTGCACCAGGGAGGGGTTGTCCACGCGGTAGGCGAAGGACCACAGGAACATGACCACCAGCCCGGCGGCCACGAAGCCCACCACCAGCTTCACCCCCCCGGAGACGCCGCCCCCGGGCCGTGCGCCGTCTGCGGCGCCTTTCTTCCTATTGGCCATCGCGAAGCCGCTCCATTTGCACGATGCGTGTTTCCAGGCGCCGCTGCCGGGCGCCAAGCAGCAGCAGATAGCCGCCGATGCCGAGCCACACGGCCACGTTGGCCGCGAGCAGATAGGTTTGCTGATCCATTGTCATACTCTCCCCGGGGCGCGCGGCCCCGCTGTCCGATGGCGGCAGGTTCAAAAGGCGTTTTGGCGGGCCAGGGCGTCCAGGGCCTCGGCGGCGCGCATCTGCCGGGCGCGCAGGCCGACCACGGCCAGCCACAGCAGCCCGAAGGCCCCCAGGCAGACGAACATGGCCGTGAGCATCTCCGGCTCCAGCCCGCCGCCCTGGCGGCCCAGCACCGAGGGATGGATGCTGCGCCACATGCGCGCGGAAAGGAACACCAGCGGCACGTCCACGAAGGCCACGATGCCCACCACGGCGCAGACCAGCCCCCGGCGCTCGCCGCCGATGCCCGAAGCCCGCAGCACGAGGTAGCCGCAATAGACGAACCACATGATCAGCGTGGTGGTCAGGCGCGGATCCCAGGTCCACCACACGCCCCAGGCCGCGCGGCCCCAGACCATGCCCAGCACCAGGGCCAACCCGGAGAACAGCACGCCCGCCTCGGCGGCGGCCCCGGCCCAGAAGTCGAACCCCGGCCCGCGCCGCACGAGGTAGCCCACCCCCGCGGCGAAGACCACGAAGAAGCTGATCAAGGCCCACCACGCCAGGGCGATGTGGAAATAAAAAATCTTCTGCACCGGGCCCATGGTCATCTCCACCGGCGCATGGACCCACACGAAATACTGTGCCGCGCACAGGGCCACGGCGGCGGCCACGGCCAGGGGGCCGGCCCAGTTCATCTGCCTTGCCACGAGAACCTCGCTGCGGCGGACGGCCCGCTCCCGGCCCCTCCGCCCGTTTCGGAAAACCACACGCCGCGCGCCACGCCCTACTCCTCGCCGCCGTAAACGAAGGGGAACAGGATCAGCGCCGCGCCGGTGAACAGGGCGTCGAAGGCCCCGGCCAGCCCCAGCCAGCCCGCCACGTCGCCCTCCCCGCCCGCGAAGCAGGCCGCGAAGACCTTGATGCCCGCCAGCAAAAGCGGCACCAGCAGCGGAAACAGCAGCAGCGTGAGCAGCGACTCGCGCGCCGCCTGGCCCTGGGCCAGGGCCCCCAGCAGCGCCCCCAGCACCACCACGCCCCAGTCCGCCAGGGCCAGCCCCAGCAGCGCCTGGGCCGCCCCGCCCCGCACGCCCTGGCCCAGGAAGGCCACCGCCGCGGGAAAGAACACCGCCTGGGCGATGAGCAGCAGCGCCAGCCCGGCCAGGGCCTTGCCCAGCCACACGGCATGCACCGGCATGGGCGCCAGCACCAGCGCCAGCCGCGCCCCGCTGTGTTCCTCCAGGGAATACACCGTGTTGAACACAAGCACCATGGCGAACAGCGAGGCCAGCCAGAAGATGCCCGCCGCCGCCTGGGGCGGCACCAGCTCGCCGGGCGGGCGCGACAGGCTGAAGACGAAGATGAGCAAAAGCCCCAGCAGCACGGGCTGGGCCAGGCCCACCCCGCCGCCGAGCACCAGCCGCAGGTCCTTGCGGGCGATGACCAGGGCCGCGCGGATCATGCCCGGACCTCCCGGGCCCCGGCGTCCGCCCGCGCGGGGCCCACGGCCCCGGCGGGGACGAAGTCCCGCGCCGGGCCGAAATAGGCGCAACCGCCGTTTTCCAGGGCCAGCACGAGGTCCGCCCGGGGCAGGTCGCCCGCCACATCGTGGCTGACCCAGACCACCGAGGCCGCGCGCCCGCGCGCGGCGGCGATCTCGGCGCGCAGGATGTCCAGGCTGCGCTGGTCCAGCCCGGTGCCCGGCTCGTCGAGAAAAAGCAGGCTCGGCCCGGGCAGGAACGCCCGCGCCAGGGACAAACGCTGGGCCATGCCGCGCGAGAAGTTGCCCGCCGGCTCGTGGGCCGCGCGCTCCAGGCCCACCCGGGCCAGGGCCGCCTCCAGGGCCGCGTCGCCCCCGCCAAGGCCGTAGAGCCGCGCCCAGAAGCGCAGGTTCTCCAGGGCCGTCAGGCGCGGGTACAGGAAGGTCTGGTGGCCCACATAGCCCACGGCCCCGGCGGGGCAGCCCAGGTCCACGGAGCCCGCCGTGGGCCGCGAGAGCCCGGCCATGATCCGCAGCAGCGTGGACTTGCCCGCCCCGTTGGCCCCGACCACCAGCAGCACCCGCCCGGCCTCCAGCTCCAGGGAGATCCTGCGGAAGACGAGCCGGGGCCCGTGGAACTTGGCCACCTCGGACAGGCGCAGCAGCACGGGCCTATCTCCTGCGGCCCAGGGCGATGAACGGCAGCAGGGACATGATGGTCCCGCCGATCCAGACCCAGTTCACCAGCGGGTTGACCGCCAGCTTCAGGGTCGCCGCGCCCGAGGCGTCGTGGGCCAGGACGGTGGAGTACAGCTCGTCGCCCAGCCCCGGGATGACCGAGACCTCGGAGAATGCCTGGCGCTCGAAGTTGCGGTACACCCGGCGCTCGGGGCGCAGGGTGCCCAGGGCGCGGCCCTCGCGGGCGACCTCCACCACGGCCTGGAAGCGGGCCATGGAGTTGGACGAGGATTCCTCGCCGCCCGTGTAGGTGAAGTCGTAGCCAGCCAGGCTGGCCGAGGCGCCCTGCTCCAGGCGCACCTCCACGCTCTGGGCATAGGGCCCGGAGAAGGCCACCCCGAGCACCATGAGCGCAACGCCCACATGCACGCCGTAGGCGCCCCAGGAGAAGCGGCTCGAACGCAGGTGCGCCTGGGTGGCGAACAGCGCCGCGATGCCCGCCAGCCCGCTGACCGCCGCCGAAGCCGCCACCAGGGGCAGGACCATGCGCACGCCCGTGGCGTAGAAGAACATGCCCGCCGGGACCAGCGAGGCGGCCACGGCGATGAACAGCCGCTTGTCGCGCACGCCGCCCTTCCAGCCCAGCCAGGGGCAAAAGACCAGGAACACCGCCATGCCCGCGAACAGCGGCAGGCACACGCGGTTGTAGAACCCGGCGTCCAGGCCCACGGGGCTCGGGCTCCAGAGGTGCGAGATCACCGGCCACATGGTGCCCAGGAAGATGACCGCCGCCGTGGCCAGCAAAAGCCAGGCCGCCGCCACCAGAAACCCCGGGCGGGAAAGGAATTCGTCCAGGGGCCGGGCCTGGGCGTTGGACGCCAGGAACGGCACCCCCGCGGCCAGGGCGCCCAGGGCCAGCTGGAACACCAGCAGCACCCCGCCCACGCCGCCGTCGCCAAAGGCGTGCAGCGAGTCGATGACCCCGCTGCGCACCACATAGGTGGCGAAAAAGCACAGCAGCAGCGTGAAGGCGGCCAGGAAGACGTTGGTGCGGTGCAGCGAACCGCGCCGGGCCTGGATCACCGCCGTGTGCAGGAAGGCCGTGGCCGCCAGCCAGGGGATGAGCGAGGCGTTTTCCACCGGATCCCAGGCCCAGTAGCCGCCCCAGCCCAGCTCCATATAGGCCCACCACGCGCCGAGCACGATGCCCGCCGTGAGGAACGCCCAGGACACCAGGGCCCAGTTGCGCGCGCCCGTGAGCCAGCCCTCGGCGTCGCCGTCCAGCCATGCGGCCAGGGCCAGACAGGCCGGCACGGTGAAGCCCGCGTAGCCGATGAAGAGCAGCGGCGGATGGAAGACCATGCCCGGGTTGCGCAGCAGCGGGTTCAGGCCGTTGCCGTCCGCCGGGGCCGGGGCCAGGATCAGGAACGGGTTGGTCGGCCCGGTGAGCACCAGCAGGAAGAAGACCTGCACCGCGCAGTGCAGCAGCCAGAACAGGGCCTTGGCCCGCGGCGAAAGCCGCCGGTAGGCCGGGGTGGCCAGGAACACCCAGCCCATGACCGCCACGCACAGCGCCCAGAACAGGAACGACCCGGCCTGCCCGGCCCAGAAGGCCGTCACGGCGTAGAACAGGGGCAGGTACTGGTCGGTGTACGAGGCCACATACTGGAAGGAGAAATCGCGGCCCACCAGGGCGCGCAGGAGCACCGCCGAGGCGGCCAGGACAAGGACAAGGGCCGCGCCGTGGCCGCGCTCGGCCCAGCGCACGGAGGCCGCGCGGCTGTCGTCGCCGGTGGCGGCCAGGGCCGCCCAGGCCGCCACGGCCCCGGCGGCCAGGGTGGAAAGCATGGCCGCGACCAGACAAAAGAATCCCAGGGTCTGCATGGAGTTCCTCGTTTCAGGGTGGTCCGGCCCGCAGGACCGGGGACGAAGGCGCGTTGCGCCGTCAGGACTGATCGGCCTTCCCGGCCTTCTCCTCGTCGCGCATCTTCTGGTACTTTGAGGGGCACTTGGTCATGAGCGTCCGCGCGGTGAAGGCGTGGGCGCCGGGGGCGACCCCGCCCTCCACGATGACCTCCACCCCGGGCTTGAAGGTGTCGGGCACCGCGCCGGAGTAGGACACGACGATGGCCCGCGAGGTGTCGTCCTTGTCCAGCAGCCGGAAGGTGGCGCCCATGGTGCCGGGCCCGCCGGAGAGGTCCTTGTCGTCCACCACGCCGAAGAGCCGGGCGTTCTTCAGCTCGCCCTCGGGCAGGGCCAGGGCCTCGGCGACGTTGACGAAATACACGCTGTTCTCGGACACGCCCGAGAAGATCAGCCAGCCCAGCCCGCCCAGCAGCAGGGCCAGGGCGGCGGCGTAGATGCTCGTGTTGCTTTTCTTGGCCATGCGCTATTCTTCCTCGCGGCCCTCGGGGCCGTCGGCAAGGTGTTCTCCCCGCCGCTGCCGGGCCAGGGCGCGGGTGTCGACCACTTCGTCGGTCTCGTCCACGATCTCCTTGCCCAGTATCTCCTCGAGCACGTCTTCGAGCGACACCACGCCGCCCACCCCGCCGTACTCGTCCAGGACAATGAACAAATGCATCCGCGAATCCAGGAACTTCACCAGCAGCCTGTCCAGGGTCAGGCTCTCCTGGACGAAACGCGCGGGCTTCATCAGGTCGGCCATGCGCAGCCCGTCGCGGTCGTCGGCCTGGGCCTGGAGTATCTCGCGGCGGTAGACCACGCCGACGATATTCTCCGGGTCGCCGTCGGCGAACACCGGCACCCGGCTGTACGGCCAGGAGTTGCCCCCGGCCCGCGCCTGGGCCACCGTGGTCTGCGCGGGCACCGAGAAGACCACCGTGCGCGGGGTCATGATCTCATGCACGACCTTGCGGTCCAGGCTCAGGATGTTCTTGATGGAGCGCTCCTCATAGGCCTTGAGCACTCCCGAGCGCCGCGTGAGGCTGACCAGCGCGGCGATGTCCTCTTCCGTGTGCCGGGGCCCGGCGGCCTTGCGCTGCAGCATCCGGGACAAAAACCCCAACAGGAAGATCACCGGACCGAACACCCACACCAGTATCTGCAACGGCTTGGCCAGCACGGCGGCCAGGGGCCCGGCGTAGAGGATGCCCATGGTCTTGGGCAATATCTCCGAGAACACCAACACGACCACGGTGAAGGCCGTGGCGAACAGCGCCATGTGCTCCGGCCCGAACACCCGCGCCGCAGCCGCCCCGGCCACCGCCGCGCCCACCGTGTGGGCCACGGTGTTCAGGGTCAGCACGGCGGCGATGGGCCTGTCCACGTCCGAGCGCAGGACGTAGAGGATATTGCCCGCGGGGCGTCCGGCCTTGCGCAGTTGCTCGATGCGGCTCCAGGGCACCGACAGCAGCACAGCCTCGGCCACCGAGCAGAAAAAGGAGACACCGACGGCCAGCCCCACGGCAAGGATCAGATCGAGCATCGCACGTCCTGCACCGGGCGGCGGGATCCGAACGCCAAGCCGCCACCCGACGCCTCGGGGCGCCAGTCGGCAGGGGCGGGGTCGTCGCTCACGGGTTCGTCCATCACCATATCTACAGGCGGATGTACCAAAGCGCCCACCCCCGCGCAAGAGACAATATTTGCACAAA
>NZ_JALNWM010000037.1 GCF_023230885.1 Desulfocurvus sp.
ACGTCGGTGTGCACCTGCTCCAGGGTCATGTGGTTCGCCAGGGGTCGGCTCATGCCCAGAAAGAACGACATGACGAACATGGGCACGGCGAAGGCCGCCGGTGTGCCCGCGCCGCCGAGCAGGATGCCCGCCGCGCCCGCCAGCATCCCCAGCAGCGCGAAACGCAGGATACGCCAGGATTCGATGCCCACGCACAGCCGCGAACAGGTCGCCGCCCCGGCCATGACGCCCAGGGCGTTGAAGCCGAAGGCCAGCCCGAAGGCGCGCTCGTCCAGCCCGAAATCGCGGATGTACAGGTCCGCCGAGCCGCCGATGAAGGCGAACAGGCCCGCCGAGGTCACCGAGAAGGCCAGGGTATAGGCCACATAGCGGCGGTTGGACAGCAGCACCGCGTAACGCCCCAGCACCGCCCCGAGCCCGCCCCGGGTCCGCTCGAACTCGGGCTCGCGCAGGCGCAGCCCGCCGTAGAGCGCCACCAGGGCGCAGGTGCCCTGGCACAGGAATATCCAGCGCCACGAGAGGACCTCAAGCATCCAGCCGCCCAGAAGCGGTGCCAGCATCGGGCACAGGGGCACGATGACCCCGATGAGGGCCAGGATGCGCTGGCGCTCCAGGCCCTCGTACAGGTCCTTGGTCAGCGCCAGGGACAAAAACGACGCCGCCGCCGCGCCCACGGCCTGGACCACGCGCGCCGCCACCAGCGCGGCGAGGGACCCCGCCGCCGCGCAGGCGTAGCTGCCCGCGACGTAGAGCAGCACCCCGCCCAGCAGCACCGGCCTGCGGCCCACACGGTCCGACAGCGGGCCGTGGACCAGCAGGAAGAAGCTGAAGCACACGAAGAAGGCCACCAGCGACAGGTTGGCCTGGACCGGGGAGACGGACCACAGCTCCTGCAACGCGGGCAGCGCGGGCAGGTACATGTCCGTGGACAGGGCCGGAAAGGCCGCCAGCAGGATGATCAGCGCCAGTCTGGGCATGGGGGGGTCCGTGACGGCGGGCGCCGCGCCCCGGCGAAACCGGCGGCGGGACGCCCGGAAAGGGCGGGCGGCAGGCCCCGCCCGGCTATTCGTCCCTGAGGTCCCGGGCCATCAGGTCGGCCACGGCGCGCCCCGGGTCCTTGTCCTCGTAAAGCACCTTGTACAGCTGTTCGGTGATGGGCATGGGCACGCCCGTCTCGCGGGCCAGCCGGTGCACGCTGCCGGTGGTCTTCACGCCCTCGGCCACCGTGCGCGTGGCCGCCAGGATGTCCGCCAGGCGCTGGCCCCGGCCCAGGGCCAGGCCGACCTGCCGGTTGCGCGACAGGTCGCCCGTGCAGGTCAGCACCAGGTCGCCCAGGCCGGCCAGGCCCTGGAACGTTTCGGGCCGCGCGCCCAGGGCCACGCCCAGTCGGGCCATTTCCGCCAGGCCCCGGGTGATGATCGCCGCGCGCGCGTTGTGGCCGAACTCCAGCCCGTCGGCGCAGCCCACGGCGATGGCGACGACGTTCTTCAGCGCCCCGCCAAGCTCCACCCCCAGGCAGTCCGCGTTGGTATACACGCGAAACCGCGCGGAGCTGAGCGCCCGGCGGACCTCGCACCCCAGGGCGGCGTCCCCGCAGCCCAGGGCCACCGCCGTGGGCACCCCGCGCACCACCTCGCGCGCGAACGACGGGCCCGAAAGCATGGCGTAGCGCGGCGCGAGGTCCGCCAGCTCCTCGGCCACCACCCGCGACATGGGCGCCAGGGTCTCCAGCTCGATGCCCTTGCTGGCGCAGACCACCACCGGCCGCGCGGGCAGGTGCGCCCGGAACTCGCGCAGCGACGCGCGCAGGAACTGGCTGGGCACCGCCCAGACCAGCAGCTCGGCATCCTCCACCGCCCAGGCCCGGTCGTCCGTGGCCGCAATGCGCGGGTCCAGTTCCAGCCCCGGCAGGTACACCGCGTTGCCGGCCCCCCGGCGCAACGAATCCAGGACCTCGGGCGAACGGACCCAAAGCCGCGTCCGGTGCCCGCATCCGGCACTCACATGAGCCAGCGCCGTGCCCCAGGCGCCCGCGCCGATCACCGCTATGCGCATGCAAACTCCTCGCGCCCCACGGCGCCCGCAAGCAATACCAAACCCCACGCCCCCCGCGCAACCTTGCATCCCGGCCCCGGGTCCGCTATCAGGGCTGGTGGGCGCCCCGGGGCGCCACGGGGCGGAAGGGCCGCCCCCCACCCGGGCGCCACGGGCAGGACCCGCCGTCCCCCCGCTCCGGGCCCGCCCCCGAGCGCCGCCCGGGCCGCGCCCCGCCGCGGGCCACTCCACCAGGAACACAGCCGAGGAACACGTCATGGCCATGCAATTCACCGACACCGAAAAGGCCATCCTGCGCCGCGTGCAGGGCGACCTGCCCGACAGCGCCACGCCCTTCGCCGACATCGCCCGCGACACCGGCGCCACCGAGGAGCAGGTCCTCGCGCTGGTGGAGCGGCTCAAGGACTGCGGCGCCATCCGCCGCTTCGGGGCCACCCTGCGCCACCAGAAGGCCGGCTACGCCCACAACGCCATGGTCGCCTGGCGCCTGCCCGAGGGCACCGACACCGAGGCCGTGGGCCGGATCATGGCCGCCCGCCCGGAAATCTCCCACTGCTACATCCGGCGGACCACCCCCGAGTGGACCTACCAGCTCTACACCATGATCCACGGCCAGAACCCCGGCGACCACGCCCGCGTGGTGGCCGAACTCAGCGCCGCCACGGGCCTTGAGGACTACGCCGTCCTCGAATCCGTCCGCGAACTGAAAAAAACCTCCATGAAATATTTCTAGCCGCCCGAAGCGGCGCCCGGCCGCCCGGAAAGGGCCCGGCCCGCCGCCGCCCGGCCGCCCCAACGCCGCAAGCACCACAGCCACAGGAGTTTCGACATGCGTTCCAAGGACTTGTTTGCCAAGGCCCAGCAACTCATCCCCGGCGGGGTCAACAGCCCGGTGCGCGCCTGCCGCAGCGTGGGCGCCGACCCGCTGTTCATCGAAAGCGCCGCGGGCGCCCGGCTGCGGACGGTGGACGGCGACGAACTGGTGGACATGGTCATGAGCTGGGGGCCGATGCTGCTCGGCTACGCGCACCCCGAGGTCGCCCGCGCGGCGGCCGACGCGGCGGCCCGGGGCGCCA
Source organism: Desulfocurvus sp. (assembly GCF_023230885.1). Lineage (GTDB taxonomy): Bacteria > Desulfobacterota > Desulfovibrionia > Desulfovibrionales > Desulfovibrionaceae > Desulfocurvus. The sequence goes on from NZ_JALNWM010000037.1 coordinate 3,132, forward strand.
GCTTCGGCGCGCCCTGCCCCCAGGAGGTCGACATGGCCCAGGCCGTGGTGGACGCGGTGCCCAGCGTGGAGATGGTGCGCATGGTCAGCTCGGGCACCGAGGCGACCATGAGCGCCCTGCGCCTGGCGCGCGGCTACACGGGCCGCGACCTGGTGGTCAAGTTCACCGGCTGCTACCACGGCCACGCCGACAGCTTCCTGGCGGCGGCGGGCTCGGGGGTGGCAACCCTGTCCATCCCCGGCACCCCGGGGGTGCCCCCGCAGGTGGTGGCGCACACCCTGCTTGCCCCGTACAACGACCTGGAGGCCGTGCGCGCCCTGTTCGGGCAGCACGGGGAGAACATCGCGGCGGTGATCGTCGAGCCCGTGGCGGGCAACATGGGGCTCGTGCTCCCGGCGCCGGGCTTCCTGGAGGGCCTGCGCCAGCTGACCAGCGAAAACGGCGCGCTGCTCATCTTCGACGAGGTCATCACGGGCTTCCGCCTGGCCCTGGGCGGCGCGCAGCAGCGCTTCGCCATCACGCCCGACCTGACGACCCTGGGCAAGATCATCGGCGGCGGCTACCCCGTCGGCGCCTACGGCGGGCGGCGCGAAATCATGGAGCATGTGGCGCCGTGCGGCGGCGTGTACCAGGCGGGCACCCTGTCGGGCAATCCGGTGGCCATGGCCGCGGGGCTGGCGACCCTGAACCTGCTGGCCCGGGCGGACTACGCGGCCCTGGAGGCGCGCACGGACGCGCTGGTGGCCGAGCTGTCGGCCATCATGACCGAGAAGGGCGTGCCGCACGCCATCAACCACATCGCGTCCCTCTTCACCCTGTTCTTCTCCCAGGGCCCGGTGACGGACTTCGCCTCGGCCAGCGCGGCCGACGCCGGGCGCTACGCGCGCTTCTACGCCCAGATGCGCCGGGGCGGCGTGAATCTCGCACCCTCGGCCTACGAATGCGCGTTCACGTCCTTCGCGCACACCGAGGAGGACTACGACCGCTACCTGAGCGCCGCCCGGGCGGCGCAACTGTAGGGCCGGGCAATGTTCGAGCCCGAAGGCGGCGCGGGACGCCCCGCGCCGCCCCCCGAGCGCCCGGCCACGGCGGTCTACGCCCTGACCCCCGCCGGGGCGCGCCTGGGCCGGGCCCTGGCCCGCGAGCTGGGGGCCGACCTGTTCGTCACCCGGCGCCTGGAGCCGGACCACCCCGGGGCCACGGCCTTCGACGCCCTGGTGCCCTTCGTGGGCACGGTGTTCGCGGCCTACCGCCGCCATGTGTTCGTGGCGGCGGCGGGCATCGTGGTCCGCGCCGTGGCCGCGCACCTGCGCGGCAAGGGCGGAGACCCGGCTGTGGTGGCCCTGGACCAGCGCGGCCGCTTCGCCGTGAGTCTCGTTTCCGGGCACCTGGGCGGCGCCAACGCCCTGGCCCGCGAGGTGGCGGCCATCACGGCGGGCACGGCGGTGGTGACCACGGCCACGGACACCGAGGACCTGCCCGCCCTGGACGTGCTGGCCGCCGAGCGCGGGCTGGCCATCGCCGACCTGGGGGCGGTCATGGCCGTGAACATCGCGCTGCTGGCGGGCGACCCCGTGCAGGTGCTCGACCCGGACGACCGCCTGGGCCTGCGCGGCGCGCCCGGCGCGCCGGAGCCCTGGCCCGGGCATTTCGTGCACTTGCCGGAGCCCGGGGCGTGGCGCCCGGGGCTGCCCGGGGTGCGCGTCACCGAGCGCGCGGTCGCCGCCGGGGGCGGCGAGCTGGTGCTGCACCCCCCGTGCCTGGCCGTGGGCCTGGGCTGTCGGCGGGGCGCCAGCGCGGACGAGATCGTCGCCGCCGTGGAGGGCACCCTGGCCGGGGCCGGGCTGTCGCCCCTGGCCCTGCTCGGGCTGGCCAGCATCGGCCTCAAGCGCGACGAGGCCGGGCTGCTGGAGGCCGCCGCGCGCCTGGGCAAGGCCATCCTGTTCTATGAAACGGGCGACCTCAAGGACATCGCCGTGCCGAACCCCTCGGCGCGGGTGCAACGCGAGACAGGAGTACCCGGCGTATGCGAGGCAGCGGCCATGAAGCTGGCGGGAACCAAGGATCTGCTGGTGCAAAAGACCAGGTGCGGCAACGTGACGGTGGCCGTCGCCCTGGCCGGGTGACCGTGGTCGGGCTGGGCCCCGGCGACGACACCCACCTCTCCCCCCGGGCCTGGGCGGCCCTGACCCGGGCCCACGCCGTGGTCGGCTACAAGACCTACATCGACCTCGTGCATCCGGCGCTGCTGGAGGGCAAGGAGGTGGTGGTCACGGGCATGCGCCAGGAGCTGGACCGCGTGCGCGCGGCCATCGACCTGGCCCGCCGGGGCCGCGAGGTGGCGGTGGTCTCGGGCGGCGACGCCGGAGTCTACGGCATGGCCGGGCTGGTCTTCGAGATGCTGGAGCGGGACGGGCTGCTGGACGAGGTGCGCGCCGAGGTGGTGCCGGGCATCCCGGCCCTGGCCGCGGCCGCGGCGGTGCTCGGCGCCCCGCTGACCCACGACTTCGCCGTGGTCAGCCTCTCGGACCTGCTGACCCCCTGGGAGCGCATCGAGGCCCGCCTGGACCACGCCGCCGCCGCGGATTTCGTCATCGTGCTCTACAACCCGCGCTCGCGCCGCCGCCACTGGCAGCTGCCCAGGGCCCTGGAAATCATCGCCCGCCACCGCGCGCCGGACACGCCCGTGGGCCTCGTGCGCCAGGCCTGCCGCCCCGGCCAGTCCGCCCTGGTCGCCCCCCTGAGCGGCTTCGACCCCGGCGCGGCGGACATGGTCTCCATCGTCATCGTGGGCAACTCGTGCACCCGGGCCCACGGCGGGCGTATGATCACCCCGCGCGGCTACATGGACAAATACGACCCCCCCGGGCCCGCCGCGCCCCCGGACGCGGACGCGGACGCCCCCCGGGCCGCGCCCCCGGGCGCCAGGGAGGCGTGAGCCGCTGCCGCCGGGCGCGCACAGGGCCCGGCCAGGCGAGGGCGGCCCGACCCTGGCCCGCATCTTGCTTTCAAAATCGCAAAGGCCCGGAAGCCGGAGGCACGGGGCGGCATGCGCGCCGCCACGTTCCCTTTTTCCGGCGGGGCTTGCCTTGACATGGCAAGCGACGTACACTAGGGCTCCCACTGTGTGAATACTTTGTCAATCACTTGAGGAGGTGAAACCGCGATGAAGAAGTTCGTTTCCATGGGTATCATGAGTGCAGCCGTCATGTGCTTCGCCGCGCTGCCCGCCGTGAACGCCGCCGACGCCCCCGCCGACGGCCTGAAGATGGCCAAGACGGAGAAGCCCGTGGTGTTCAACCACAGCACCCACACCAGCAGCGACTGCAAGGCGTGCCACCACACCTGGGACGGCGCCGGCGCCATCCAGTCCTGCGCCGCCGCCGGTTGCCACGACGTGATGGACAAGAAGGACAAGTCCGTCAACTCGTACTACCAGGCCATGCACAGCAAGAAGGCCGCGCATCCCACCTGCGTGTCCTGCCATGCCGACGTTGCCGGCAAGGACAAGGACCTGAAGAAGAAGCTGACGAGCTGCAAGGGTTCCGCCTGCCACGCCGAGTAGGCCTGGCATCGGAGGGGGGCCGCTCGGGCGGCCCCCCATTGCTGACACCGGACGCAACCCCGAGAGGTCCGCGATGGTACCGGGCGACGCCGACACGGAAGACATCCTCGAACTGACCGAGATCATCAGGAAGGGCGACCTCGCCGATGCGGGCGGGGCCGACGCGGATGACGACATCAGCTTCGAGCAGGAACTCGAGGAACTGTTCGCCGACGACAAGGGCGGCGGCTCTGCGGGTCACGATTCCGACGGCGACGACCTCGACCTGGGCGACCTGGAAAAGGAGCTCGACTCCCTGGGCTCCGACATCCCCGACGACACGCCGCAAGCCGCCCCGGGCAAGGGCGGCAGCGACGACCTCACCGACCTGGACGACCTGGACGGACTGGGCGACCTGGAGGCCGCCCTTGCGGGCCTGGACGACGACGAGACCACCCCGGACGACGGGCTGGACGACGACGACGACGGCGACGGCGACCTGGACCTGTCCAGCCTCGACGACCTGCTGAACGAGCTGGACGGCGGCGGCCCCGCGCCTGCCAAGGCGGCGCCCAGGGCCGAGGCGGCGCCCCAGGCGCCAGCCAGGCAAGACGCCCCCCAGGCCGCGCAGGACGAAGAGCCGGACGACGACCTGGGCGCCCTGGACGGATTGGACGGATTGGACGGGCTGGACGGGCTGGATGACCTGGATCAGGCCATCGCGGGCCTGGACGACCTGGACCTGGACGAGGCGCCCGCACAGGCGTCCGAACCGGAGCCCCAGCCAAAGCCCGAACCCGCGCCCGAAACCGAACCCCAGGCCGCCCCGGCGCCCGGACCCCGGAAGGCGCCCGAACCCGCCCCGCAGCCCGAGGCCCAACCCGCCCCGGCGGCCCCCGCTCCGGGCGGACGCCTCGTCGAGGGCCCACCCGCCGTGCTGCCCCAGGAGGCCCTGGAGGGACTGCTGGAACGCACCGACCGGCTGGAGGTTCTGGTGGGCCAGGAGCTGGGCGCGCGCATCGACGCGCGCATCGAGGAGCTGGAAACGCGGCTGGCCGTGACGCCCCGGCCCCCCGCCGGGCTGCCCGAGGGGCTTAAGGCCGAGCTGGCCGCCGAACTGCGCGGCGAGTTGGCAGCCGAGCTGGCAGCCGAGCTGCGGGCCGGGCTGGCCGAGGAGATCAGGACCGCCCTGCGCGCGGAGCTGGAAGGGGAGATCGAGCGCCAGGCCGCGGCGGCCGCAGCCCGCGTGATCCGCGAGGAAATCGCGGCCCTGCTGCAAGACGCGGGCGACTGATCCCGCCCCCCCGCGAAGCGAGTTTTCCCGGGCCCGCAGCGGTGCGTTGCGGGCCCTTTTTCCTGCCCCGGGCACACTCGACTCCCGCCTGGGGCCGTGCTACAAGGCCCGAAAAACGAGGGTGGGCTTCACGGTTCCTCCTCTTTTCCCGCCCGGACGCCCGACTCGGTGGTCTGGGCCGTTTCCCCCCGGGCGGGTTTTTGTTTTCCCCCGACGTTCGCGGAGGCCAGGATGGACAAGGACAGCAAGCAGGCCCTGCAGGTGGCCAAGGAGATCACGGTCAAATTCATCGAGACCGGACGCATCTCCCCCGGCAATTTCCCCGAGATTTTCTCGTCCATCTACAACGCGATCCTGCGCACCGTGGCCGACGCGGGCCAGGCCCCGGAAGCGGGGCGCGGCGACGACGCCTGAGGCCGCCATGCACAGCGCCGAAAACACCGCCCACGCCGGCCGCGTCCGCTCCATGTTCGGACGCATCGCGGGCCGCTACGACTTCCTGAACCATTTCCTGAGCCTGGGGCTGGACATCGTCTGGCGTCGGCGCATGGTGCGCACGGTGCGGCCCCTGACCACGGGCCGCTTCCTGGACCTGGCCGCGGGCACCCTGGACGTGGCCCTGGAACTGCGCCGCCAGCACCCGGGCTGCACCGTGCTGGCCCTGGATTTCGCCCTGCCCATGCTGCGCCGCGGCGCGGCCAAGCTCGGCGCCCACCGCCACGCCGTCCAGCCCGTGCAGGCCGACGCCCGGGCTCTGCCCCTGCCCGACGGCTGCGTGGACGCCGTGACCATCGCCTTCGGCATCCGCAACATCCTGCCCCGCCAGGACGCCCACGCCGAGGCACTGCGCGTGCTGGCCCCGGGCGGACGGCTGTGCATCCTGGAATTCGGCACCGCCAGCCGCCCCATCTGGAAGGGCCTGTACAACTTCTATCTCGACCGCCTGCTGCCCCTGGCGGGGCGCGTGGTCTCCGGCGACGCCGCGGCCTACCGCTACCTGGCCGACACCATCCGGGCCTTCCCCCCCGCCGAGGGGCTGGCCGACGAGTTGCGCGCGGCGGGCTTCGTCAACGTCGCCCACACGCCCCTTTCCGGCGGCATCGTCACCATCCACGTCGCCGAAAAACCGGCCCGCACGGGCGACGTCTTCGTGGTCGGCGGCAGGCCGCACGCCAGGGCCGGGGAGCCTCAGCCCGACGCCGCGCCAAAGACCTCCGCCGCGCCCGCCAGGACCGCCAGGCCCAAGGCCGGAGACACCCCGGCCCAGGCGCCCGCCCCGGGCCTGGCCGCCCGGCGCGCCGCCGCCAACCTCCAGGCCGGGCTGGACGCCCTGGGCAGCGCCACGGGCGGCCCGGAGCCCGCGCCCAGCGCCCCGGCCGCGCCCAAGGCCAAAGCCAAGGCCAAGGCCGACACCCAGGCCAAGCCCGCGCCCAAGGCCAAAGCCAAGCCCAAGGCCGACGCCAAGCCCAAGGCCAAGGCCAAGGCCAAGCCCGCGCCCAAGGCCGACGCCAAGGCCAAGCCCAAGGCCAAGCCCGCGCCCAAGGGCGACGCCAAGGGGCAGCCCAAGGCCAAAGCCAAGCCCGCCAAGGCACCCAAGGCTCCGGCAAAGGCAAAGGGGAAGGGAAAGTCCTAGCCTAGACGAGGCGCCGCGCGAGGTACACCAGCGCCAGCCCGAGGGCCACGGCGACGCCGCCCATGGCCCGCAGTTCGGCGGGGGTACGCTCGGAGAGCAGGCGCAACAGGGCGGGCATCCGGGACGCCCCGGCCACATAGACCAGCCCCTCGAACACGAAGGCCAACCCCACGGCGCAGACGAAAACAGGCCAATCGAATTGCATGGGCACGTCCTACCCCGGCCCGGGGAGCGTGTCCAGACCCCGGCGGCCCTCCGCCGGAACCCAGCAGGAGACGAGTCCAGCACATGACCACCTTCGACGAACTTTCCTCCGGCGCCAAGCCCGTGGCCGTGGTCGGCCTGGGCTATGTGGGCCTGCCCCTGGCCGTGGCCCTGTCGCGCCACTTCGCAGTCATCGGCTTCGACATCAGCGACGGCCGCGTGCGGGAGCTGCGCGCCGGGCACGACCGCACCGGCGAGGTGCCCCCGGGCGCCCTGGCCGGGGCGGCCATCGAATACAGCTGCGACCCGGCCAGCCTGCGCCGCGCCGGGCTGATCATCGTGGCCGTGCCCACGCCCATCGACGCCTATCGCAGCCCGGACCTCGGCCCCGTGCGCGGGGCCAGCGCCACCGTGGGCGCCAACCTCGCCCCCGGCGCGGTGGTGGTCTATGAGTCCACGGTCTACCCGGGGCTGACAGAGGAAGTCTGCGTGCCCATCCTTGAGGCGCGCTCGGGCCTCGCCTGCGGGCGCGACTTCTTCGTGGGCTACTCCCCCGAGCGCATCAACCCCGGCGACAAGGTCCACACCCTGGAGACCATCGTCAAGGTCGTGGCGGGCATGGACGACGCCACCGCCGACCTGCTCTGCCAGGTCTACGGCTCGGTGGTCGCGGCCGGGGTCCACCGCGTGACCAGCATCCGCGTGGCCGAGGCGGCCAAGGTCATCGAAAACACCCAGCGCGACCTGAACATCGCCCTGATGAACGAGCTGGCCCTGATCTTCGACCGCATGGGCATCGACACCCTGGAGGTCCTGGAGGCCGCCGGGACCAAGTGGAACTTCCTGCCCTTCCGGCCCGGGCTGGTGGGCGGGCACTGCATCGGCGTGGACCCCTACTACCTGACCTTCAAGGCCGAGGCCGTCGGCTTCCATCCCCAGGTCATCCTGGCCGGACGCGGCACCAACGACGGCATGGCCCGCTTCGTGGCCGAGACCGCCGTCAAGCGCATCATCGCCCGCGAGCGGCTGGTCAAGGGCGCGCGGGTGGGCATCCTGGGGCTGACCTTCAAGGAGAACGTGCCCGACCTGCGCAACACCAAGGTGGTGGACGTGGTCCGCGCCCTGGAGGAGTACGGGGTGGCCTGCCTGGTCAACGACCCTCTGGCCGACCCCGCCGAGGCCCGCCACGAATACGGCCTCAAGCTCGCGGCCCTGGACGACTTCACCGGGCTGGACGCCCTGATCCTGGCCGTGCCCCACCTGGCCTACCAGGCCCTGGACGCCCCGGCCCTGGCCGCCATGTTCGACGCCGGGCAGGCCCCGCTGGTGCTCGACCTCAAGGGCTTTTTCGACCGCCAGGCCCTGCTGCGGGCGGGCTGCGACCTCTGGCGGCTGTAGGAAACGCCGTGGACCGCACCCGAGGAGACGACGCCCCGACCCCCGTGAACTGCTGGCGGGACTGCTGAAGCGGGCTGCGCGAGGTTTCCATGCTCCTCGCGCAGCTGCCCTCCGGCGGAGGGCTCACGGCGGAAACCACGGGCGAGGGCGTGTTCAAGGTGGACGCCATCGCCCGCCACCGGGGCGCGCGCATCGCCTCCCGGCGCGTGCTGCCCTCGGGCCGCGTCCTGCTTACCCTGCGCAAGGACTGAAATGCTCGTTCTGGCCCTGGCCACCGCCAAGGAACTCCGCGCCGCCCTGCCCGGGGCGCCCCCCGGGCTGAACCCGGGCGACACCGTCCCCGTGGCCCTGCCCGGGCGCCAGGCCCTGGCCCTGGTGGCCGGGGTCGGCCCCGTGGGCGCTGCGCTGCGCCTGGGCCGCCTGCTGGGCGCCCTGGGCCCCGGCGCCGTGGCCGGGGTGCTCAACGTCGGGGTCGCGGGCAGCTTCGACACCGCCGCCCTGCCTCTGGGCGCCGTGGCCGTGGCCGTGCGGGAAACCTGGCCCGAATACGGCCTGCGTACCCGGGGCGGGGTGGACGCCGCCGCCCTGGGCTTCCCCGTGGGCCACGCCCACAGCGGGCCCGTGGGTCCGAGCCTGACCCTGGAGCCCGACGCCGCCGCCCGGGCCCTGGGCCTGGAGCCGCCCGCCGCCTGGCCCCGGGTTCCGGCGCTCACCGTGGCCGCCGCCAGCGCCGACGCCGCCACGGCGGACGCCCTGCGCGCGGCCCACGGCGCGCTGCTGGAGAACATGGAGGGCTACGCCCTGGCCCTGGCCTGCCTGGAGGCCGGGCTGCCCTTCCTGGAAGTCCGGGCCGTCTCCAACGCCGTGGGCTCGCGCCGCGCCGAGGACTGGGCCCTGCCCGCGGCCCTGGCCGCCCTGCCGAAAATCCTGGCCGCCCTGGGCCTTGGCCCCGAGGGCCCGCCATGATCCATGCACCGGACGCCGCGCGCCCCCTGTCCGTGGCCGTTTCGCCCTGCCCCAACGACACGTTCATCTTCGCCGCCTGGGTGCTCGGCCTCGCGCCGGGGCCGCAGGCCCGCTTCCACTGGGCCGACGTGCAGCGGCTGAACCAGGACGCCGCCGCCGGACGCTTCGACGTGGTCAAGCTCTCGGCCGCCGCCGCCCTGGCCCTGGAGGAGCGCTACGCCATCCTGCCCTGCGGCGGGGCCTTCGGCACCGCGACCGGGCCCAAGCTCGTGGCCCGGCCGGACAGCCCCCAGGCCCCGGCCACCGTGGCAGTGCCCGGGCTGGACACGACGGCCTTCGCCGTGCTGCGGGCGGCCTTGGGGCCCGGCTTCACCCCGCTGCCCATGCGCTTCGACCGCATCGCCGCCGCCGTGGCCCGGGGCCGGGCCGACGCCGGGCTGCTGATCCACGAAACCGCCCTGGTGCCCGAGCGCCACGGGCTGACCCTGCGCCTGGACCTGGGCGCATGGTGGGCCGGGCACACCCAGGGCGCGCCCCTGCCCCTGGGCGTCATCGCCGTGCGCCGCGGCCTGCCCCCGGCCGCGCGCCAGGGCGCGGCCGAGGCCATCCGCGCCAGCCTGGCCCTGGCGCGCGCCCGGCGCGAGGCCGTCTGGCCCCTGGTGCGCGCCCTGGCCCGCGAGCTGGACGACCCCACCCTGGAGGCGCACATCGCCGCCTATGTGGACGACCGGAGCCTGGACATGGGCCCCACGGGCCGCGCGGCCCTCGAAACCCTGCGCGCCCTGGTCCGTCCCGGCCCAGCGCGGCCATGAGCCCGGGCCGCCTGGAAACGCTTGCCATCCACGTCAAACCTATGGATAATGAGCATCCCATGAACTCCATCGCCCGCTATCTCCAAGACGAGCTGCCGCGCATCAACGCCTTCCTCGACGCCCAGGCCGCGGGGCTCGACCCCGTGGTGCGTCCCGCCGCGCAGCATGTGCTCGGCGCCGGGGGCAAACGCCTGCGGCCCCTGCTGGCCCTGGTCACCGCCCGGGCCCTGGGCTGCACGGCCGACCCCTATCCCATGGCCTGCTCCCTGGAGCTTCTGCACTCGGCGACCCTGCTGCACGACGACATCCTCGACGCGGCCGTCATGCGCCGGGGCCGCGCGGCGGCCCATGTGGAGTTCGGGCGCACCGAAACCATCCTGGCCGGAGACGCGCTGCTGGCCCTGGCCAACAAGCTCGTGGCCGACTACGGCATCCCGCGCATGAACGCGGTGCTCTCCGAGGCCATCCTGCGCACGGTCACCGGCGAGATCATGGAAATCGCCAGCGTGCGCGACACGGCCATGAGCCAGGAACGCTACTACGAGATCATCACCGGCAAGACGGCCTACCTGTTCCAGGGCGCCTGCGAGTGCGGGGCCATCCTGTCCGGGCGCGGCGAGGCCGCGGAACGCGCCGCCCACGACTACGGCCTGAACCTGGGCATCGCCTTCCAGTTGGTGGACGACGCCCTGGACTATGTGAGCCCGTCGGAAGTCATGGGCAAGCCCTCGGGCGGCGACCTGCGCGAGGGCAAGATGACCCTGCCGCTGATCCTGCACCTGCGCTCCCTGGCCCCGCAGGCCCGCCAGGAGCTGGAGGCCCGCATCGCGAAGGACGAGCTGGACGCCGGGGCCGCCCGGGGCGTCGCCGACGCGGTGGCGGCCTCGGGCTGCGCCGAGGCCACGCGCGAGGCCGCGCGCGTCTATGCGGCCCGGGCCGCCCAGGCCCTGGACGCCTTCCCCGGCGGCCAGGAGCGCGACCTGATGGCCGACATTTTGGAACTGGTGCTGTCCAGGAACAAATAACCCTCCCGGGAGCGGTCATGAGCAGCGGAACGGAACGCCTTCTCGCCTCGGTGCGCCAGGGGCTCGAACAGGTCTTCCCCCCGGTCACGGCCCAGCTCATGCGCGAGCTGGTCAAGCCCAACCCCGACTTCGAAGACATCGCCCGGGTCATCGGCCTGGACCCGGTGCTCTCCGCCGCCGCCCTGACCCTGGTCAACTCGCCCTTCTACGCCCTGACCCAGAAGGTCACCACCCTGGAACGGGCGGCCGTGGTCCTTGGCACCAAGGAGATCCTCAAGATCGCCCTGTCGGTGTCCTTCGCGGGCAGGGGCCTGGCGGGCGACGGCAGCGAGGCCAACTTCGCCAGCTGGCGGCTGGTGGTCTGGGCGGCCATCGCCGCCGAGCTGCTGGCCGAGCGCCTGTGCCCCGCCGAGGCCGACCTGGCCTACCTCTGCGCCCTGCTCAAGGATCTCTCGCTGCTGCTGGTGGCGCGCACCGCGCCCGACATGCTGCCCTACGGCAAGGACGGCGAGGTGCTGACCTGCCTGCGCCCCGGGCAGATGGAGGCCGAGACCCGCGCCTGGGGCCTGACCCACCCCCAGCTGACCCTGCGCGCCCTGGACGAATGGGGCGTGCCCGACCTGGGCGACGGCTGCATCGCCCACCACCACGACACCGAGGCCGTGGACAGCCTGCCGCCCCTGGCCCAGGCCCTGGCCCTGGCCACCCAGTGGTCCGAGCTGGCCACCGGCTGCGACCGCGACCCCATCCTGCTGGTCCAGTTCGAGATGCTGCTGCGCGAGCGCCTGGGCGCCTCCACCACCGAGGTGGAGGAGATGCGCGCGGTGTGCATCCAGAAATACCGCTCCATGCTTTCCATCCTGGGCCTGGAGGAGGCCGCCCCGGCGGCGCGGCTCTACGAGCACTCCGTCCAGGCCATGCAGAACTACCACTTCCAGACCATGGAGGTCACCGTGGCCTCCGGAGGCACGCCCTCGGTGGCGCGCATCGTGGGCCGCCACCTGCGCTGGAACTTCGGCATCACCGACTGGGACCTGACCCTGCGCTCCCCGCGCGACGACGGCTGGGACCTGTTCCTGTCCCGGGAGGGCACCCTGGAGGAGGGCGGCCACGCCCTGCGCGACGACCTCCTGCCCTGGCGGTTCACCAAGCGCCGCCTGCTGCTGCTCGCCTCGGGCGAGAAATGGGGCGAGCTGCGCCTCAAGGCCGGCCCGGCGGCCCAGGACAAGCTCCCCGACCAGGACATCGGCCTGTTCCTGCGTTTCCTGTCGCGGGCCTACGAGCAGTATTGCCTGCGCCACGCCGTGCTGGAGGCCAAGGCCGACACCCTGGACGCCCTGCCCGTGGGCGTGGGCCGCCTGGACGAGGACGGGCGCATCCTGGAGCTGAACCCCGCCCTGTACGCCTTCCTGGAGCGCCCCGAAAACCCCCAGGGCCGCGACATCCTGGACTGCATGTCCCTGCTGGACGTGCCCAGCGTGGACACGGAATGGCGCCTGTTCCTGGGCAACCCCGACCGGCCGACCTTCTCCAAGATCTACTGCTACGACCCGCCCCGGCCCGGCGAGCCCCCGCGCTGCCTCTACTTCTCGGCGCACAAGGAGCCCCGCGCCGGGCGGACCTCGGTGCTCTTCCTGGCCGAGGACATCACCGAGGTCTCGGCCCTGGAGGCCCAGGCCCTCAAGCAGGGCGAGTTCATGGAGCAGCTCGTGGAGTCCATGCAGGACATGGTCATGACCGTGAACGCCGTGGGCGACATCACCTTCGCCACCCCGCGCTACTCCGACCGCCTGGCCGGGCGCAACCTGTTCGCCGTGGCCAAGCCCGTGGGCTCCTTCACCGAGACCTGGGGCCCGGCCCTGCTGGACGACGAGGCGCCCTCGGTGGAGGTCATCCTCCAGCTGCGCGACGGCACCTTCAAGTCCCTGGAGCTGATGATCTCGCGCCTGCGCGGGGCCAAGGCGGGCAGCCCGGCCTTCCTGGTGGTCGGGCGCGACCTGACCTCCGTGCGCCGCCTGGAGGAGCGTCTCAAGCGCCAGGCCCTGTTCGACAGCCTGACCGAGCTGTTCAACCGCTTCCAGTTCCACGCCTTCCTGGAACGCGAGGCGAGGCGCGCCGCGCGCACCGGCAGGCCCATGGGCATGGTCTTCTTCGACCTCGACGGCTTCAAGGACATCAACGACACCCGCGGCCACCAGGCGGGCGACGAGGTGCTGCGGGGCGTGGCGGCCATCGTGCGCGACACGGTGCGCAAGGGTACCGACCTGCCCTGCCGCTACGGCGGCGACGAGTTCGCCATCATCGCCACCGACTCGACCCCCGAGGGGATGCGCGTCCTGGCCCGGCGCCTGCGCGACGCCGTTGTGGCGCGCTTCGGCCCGGAGCTCGGGGTGAGCATCGGGCTGGCCTCCCTGCTGGAGGGCGAAGCTCCCGACGACCTGGTGCGCCGCGCCGACCGGGCCTGCTACCAGGCCAAGGCCAAGGGCGGCAACGCCATCGTCGAAGCCGGGGAGCCCTGAGCCGGGAGGACGGGGACGGGCCGACGCGATCCGCAGGCCGTGCCCCGGGAAACGGGGGGCGGCCCGGCGCGGGGCCCTGCCGGGCGCGGGCCCCTTCACGGGTTTTGCTTTTTTCGAGGACTCGCGTACAGTCCCCCCGGCGCCACGGCGCCGTTTGCCGTTTCACGGTCCGCCCGCCCGGGCGCGCCCACTTCGCCGCTACAGGAGTCGCCGCAATGCTTTGCCGCATCGAACTGGCCCCGCGTCCCCACGTCACCGACAGCGTCGGCCTGCGCACCGCGCGCGGCCTGCGCGCCGCCCTGGGGCTGCCCGTCGCGCAGTGCCGGATCATCAAGGTCTTCACCGTCCAGGGCGTGGACGAGGCCGGGATCGCCAGGATCCTGGAGGCCGGAGCCCTGCATGACCCCGTTCTGCACACCGCCTCGCGCGAGCCCCTGGCCAGCGGGTTCGACTGGGCCGTGGAGGTCGGGCTGCGCCCCGGCGTCACCGACAACGAGGGCCGCACCGCCCGCGAGGCCGTGGCCCTGGTCCTTGGCCTGGACAAGGCCGCGGCGGCCGACATCGCCGTATACACCTCCACCCAGTACCTGCTTTCGGGCGAGCTGGACGAGGACGACGTGCGGCGCATCGCCAGCGGCTACCTGGCCAACGAGCTGATCCAGCGCTACGAATACAAGAGCGCCGCGCAGTGGGCCCAGGCCCCGGGCTTCGAGCCCCGGGCCGCCCGCGTCACCGGCGAGGCGCACGACGAGGTCAACACCGTGGACCTCGAAGCCCTGGACGACGAGGGCCTCACGGCCTTCTCGCGCGAGAACACCCTGGCCCTCTCCCTCGAAGAGATGCGCACCATCCGCGACCACTACCGCGACCCCGCCGTGGCGGCCGCCCGCGCGGCCCAGGGCCTGCCCGCCATGCCCACCGACGCCGAGCTCGAAGCCCTGGCCCAGACCTGGTCCGAGCACTGCAAGCACAAAATATTCAACGCGAAAATAGAATACGAGAACCGCGAGACCGGCGCCCGCGCCACCGTGGACAGCCTGTTCAAGACCTACATAGCCGGCAGCACCGCCGCCATCCGCGCCGCGCGCGGCCAGGACGACCTGTGCCTGTCCGTGTTCAAGGACAATGCGGGCGTCATCCGTTTCGACGACGACCACGCCGTGTGCATCAAGGTCGAGACGCACAACAGCCCTTCGGCCCTGGACCCCTACGGCGGGGCCCTGACGGGCATCGTCGGCGTGAACCGCGACCCCATGGGCACCGGCATGGGCGCCAACCTTGTGTGCAACACCGACGTGTTCTGCTTCGCCTCGCCCTTCTGGACGCACGAGCTGCCCCCGCGCCTGCTGCATCCGCGCCGCGTGCTCGAAGGCGTGCGCGAGGGCGTGGAGCACGGCGGCAACAAGTCGGGCATCCCCACGGTCAACGGCTCCATCGTCTTCCACGACCAGTACCTGGGCAAGCCCCTGGTCTTTTGCGGCACGGTGGGGCTCATGCCCGCCACCGTGGCCGGGCGGCCGAGCCACGAGAAGGCCGTCAACCCCGGCGACGCCATCGTCATGACCGGCGGGCGCATCGGCAAGGACGGCATCCACGGCGCGACCTTCTCCTCCGAGGAGCTTCACGAGGGCTCCCCGGCCACGGCGGTGCAGATCGGCGATCCCATCACCCAGCGCAAGATGTACGACTTCCTGATGCGCGCGCGCGACATGGGCCTGTACAACGCCATAACCGACAACGGCGCGGGGGGGCTGTCCTCCTCCGTGGGCGAGATGGCCGGCATGAGCGGGGGCTGCCGCATGGACGTTTCGCGCGCGCCGCTCAAGTACGACGGCCTGCGCCCGTGGGAGATCCTGCTTTCCGAGGCCCAGGAGCGCATGACCCTGGCCGTGCCCCAGGACAAGCTGGCCCGGTTCCTGGCCCTGGCCGAGGAAATGGACGTGGAGGCCACCCACCTGGGCGAGTTCACCGACTCGGGCTACTTCCACGTCACCTACGGCGAGCGCCCGGTGGCCTATCTGCCCATGGACTTCCTGCACGACGGGGTGCCGCAGATGCGGCTTTGCGCCGTGTGGGAGCGCCCGGTGGAGGACGAGCCCTACATGCCCCTGTTCATCGCCGACCACGGCAAGCTGCTGCGCACCATGCTCGGCCGGCTGAACATCTGCTCCAAGGAGTATGTGGTCCGCCAGTACGACCACGAGGTCCAGGGCGGCAGCGCGGTGAAGCCGCTGACCGGCGCCCTGGCCGACGGCCCCTCCGACGCCGGGGCCCTGCGCCCCGTGCTCGGCTCCGACCAGGGCATCGTGCTCTCCCACGGCATCTGCCCCAAGTTCTCGCGCCTGGACACCTACTGGATGATGGCCTCGGCCATCGACGAGGCCATCCGCAACGCCGTGGCCACCGGGGCGGACCCCGACCGCATGGCCGGTTGCGACAACTTCTGCTGGTGCGACCCCGTGCAGAGCGAGAAGACCCCCGACGGGCATTACAAGCTGGCCCAGCTCGTGCGCGCCAACCAGGCCCTGGCCCACTTCTGCCAGGCCTTCGGGGTGCCCTGCATCTCCGGCAAGGACTCCATGAAGAACGACTACACCGGCGGCGGGAAGAAAATATCCATCCCGCCCACGGTGCTTTATTCCGTGCTGGGCATCGTGGGCGACGTGAACCGCTGCGTGACTTCGGACTTCAAGGCCGGGGGCGACCGGGTCTACCTGCTGGGCATCACGCGGCCGGAGCTGGGCGGCTCCGAGCTGTCGGAGCTCTACAAGGCGCCGTTCTCCGACGTGCCCCAGGTGGACGCCGTGGCCGCGCGCACCCGCTACCGCACCCTGCACCAGGCCATGACGCGCGGCCTGGTCAGCGCCGCCCACGACCTGTCCGACGGCGGGCTGGGCGTGGCCGTGGCCGAGATGTGCATCGGCGGGCGCATCGGCGCGAGCATCGACCTGGCCCTGGTGCCCGCCTGTCCGGACGACATGCAGGACACGGACCTGCTCTACTCCGAATCCAACTCGCGGCTTCTGGTCAGCGTGCGCCCCGAGAACGCGGCGGCCTTCGAGGCGCTGTTTGCCGGGCAGCACTGCGCCTGCGTCGGCAGCGTGGGCGGCGACAGCCTGACCATCACCCAGAATGGCCGCCAGGTGCTCTCCCAGCCCGTGGAGGCCCTCGCCGCCGCCTGGAAGGCCCCCTTCGGCACCGACGGCCCCGGCGCCCAATAGGCCCCGGACGGCGGCGCCCCGCAAGCGCCGGACGGGGGGTCCTTTTCCGCCCAGGAAAAGGCCCCCCGCCCAGCGCCAGCGGCCCCCGGCCACGCCTCCCCCGAACACCCCGCCCGGCGCCATTGCCGGCGCGCCGACGCCCGCTCCCAGCGCCGACGCCCGCTCCCAGCGCCAGCGCCCACTCCCGACGCCCACCCCCACTCCCGACGCCGACG
>NZ_JALNWM010000038.1 GCF_023230885.1 Desulfocurvus sp.
CGGATCATGAAGCGGCGCCGCTCGTCATAGACGGCCCGCATGCGCGCCACGTCGGCGGCGGTCTCGCGCAGGGCCGCGACCCCCGCCCACTGGGCCGGGGCGCTGGCGCTGATGAAGAAATTCTGGCTCATGACCTGAAGCCCGCGCACGAAGGGCGCGGGGGCGATGACGTAGCCCAGGCGCAGGCCGGTCATGGCGTAGAGCTTGGAAAAGCCGTTGAACACGAAGGCCCGGTCCGTGAACTCCAGGATGCTGTGCTCCGCGCCTTCATAGACCAGCCCGTGGTATATCTCGTCGGACGCCACCCAGGGCCCCAGCTCGGCCACGGCGCGCATGCGCTCTGGCGAAAGCAGGTTGCCCGTGGGGTTGGAGGGCGAGTTGATCAGCACGGCCTTGGTGCGCGGGCCAAGCACCGGGGCGATGTCCTCGGGGCGGAACTGGAAGCCGTCCTCCTCCCGGACGCGCACCTTGCGCACCCGCCCGCCGGCGAAACGGATGAAGTTGGGATAGCAGGCGTAGTGCGGGTCGGAGACGACCACCTCGTCGCCCTGCTCCAGCAGGGCGCAAAAGGCCATGAGCATGGCCGGGGAGGTGCCGCCGGTGACAACCACCTGCCCGGGGTCCACCGTGACGCCGTAGCGCTCCAGATAGTGCTCGCAAATGGCCTCGCGCAGTTCGGGCAGGCCCATGCTGTGCGTGTAGTGGGTATGGCCGTCGCGCATGGCGCGGTCGGCGGCGGCCACCACCGCCGGAGGCGCGTCGAAGTCGGGCTCGCCCACCTCCAGGTGGATCACGTCGATGCCCTGGCGGCTCATGGCCTGGGCCCGGTCCAGTACCTCCATCACCAGGAACGGGGTCAGGTCGCAGACCCGGCCCGAACACAGGCTTTTCTCCAGTTGCGTGCGCATGAACCGTCCGTGTCTTGGCGTTGCCCGGCTGGGGCCGCCGGGTGGGGCCTGTGTACCCTCCCGCGCCGCCCAAGGCAACACCGGCGCCCGGACGAAGATTTCATCCGCCCTGTAGCCAGAGGCGCGCCTTTGTGGCATCGTGGTGCCGTGGACATCCTCTCTGCCGAGGTCAACTTATTGAGGAATATCCAATGACCGACCCCCTCGACATCCTGCTGCTGGCCCATCCCGAAACCGACGAGGCCCTCGTCGCCCGGCTGCTGGCCGAAGGCGACTGCCCCGCGCGGCTGGCCGTGGCGCGCACCCGCCAGGAACTGCGCGCGGCCCTGGAACACCCCACCGACATGGTCCTGGGCGACCCGGCCCTGGACGGCATGGACGCCCAGGAGCTGGCGGCCCTGCTGGCCGCCGCGCCCGGAGCCCCGCCCTACATCGCCTTCGCCCCGGGGCTTTCCGGGCCCGGGGCGATGCTGGCCGTACGCCGGGGGGCCTTCGACGCCTTCGACCAGGCCGAGCTGGCCCGGCTGCCCCTGGCGGCCTGGCGGGCCCGGCGCGAGGCCGACGCACGCCGCGAGGGCGAACGGGCCCGGGCCATGCAGCGCGAACTGGTCCACAACTCGCCCACGGCCATAGCCGTGCTCGACCCGCGCGGGCTGGTCCAGGAGGTCAACCCGGCCTTCGAGCGCCTGTTCGGCTATTCCCAGGCCGAGGTCCGGGGCCGCGACCTGTCCGGGCTCATAGTGCCCGACTCCGGGCTGGCCGAATTCCGGAGCGCCGCCTCCCGCCTGCGCCAGGGCGAGATCATCCAGTCCGAACCCACGCGCAGGCGCAAGGACGGCGCGGCGGTCCACGTCGCCGCGGTGGGCATCCCCGTGGCCCTGCCCGAGGGCGGCATGGGCGTCTATGTGATCTACAACGACCTGACCTCCCGGATGCGCGCCCTGGACGCCCTGCGCCGCGCGGAATCCAATTACCGGGATTTCTTCATGAACGCCGTCGAGGGCATGTACGTCAGCACGCCCCTGGGCCGCTTCGTGCTGGCCAACCCGGCCCTGGCCGAGCTGCTGGGCTACGACTCCCCGGCCGAGGTCACCGACTCGGTGCGCAGCATCCGCCGCGAGATATACTCCGAGCCGGACCACCGCGAGCGATTCCTGGACGCCATGCGCGCCAGCGACACCCTGCGCGGTTTCCCGGCCCGGGTGCGCCGCAAGGACGGCTCCGAGGTCGACATAGTGGAAAACGTGCGCGCCATCCGCGACGACGACGGAGCCCTGCTGTTCTACCAGGGAACGATGGTCCAGGCGTAGCGTGCCGCCCCGGGAGGCCCGCCAATCCGGCCAAGCCGCTTGACGCCCGCCCCGGGCAGGCCCTACCATCACCGTCCGTTGCGACCACCACACCCCCTGCGCCCGGACGTGCGATGACCGTCAAGAAAACCCTGGAAGACCTCCTGCTGGACAAGATCGCCTCGGCCTATCGGCGCCTGCTCGAACAGCGCGGCGACGAGGGCGAGGCCCGCAGGGGCCTGGAGAGCTTCGCCCTGCGCGCCCTGGAACGTCTGGGCCTTGCGGGCGAGGGCGCCACGGCCCGGGCCGAGCGGCTGGCCGCCCGGGCCGTGGAGCGCGTGCGCGACGACCGGCCGGATGGCCTGCTGCACGAGCTGCGCCTGGGCGGCGACGGCCCCGGCGGCTACACCGTGGGCTTCCTGCCCGGGGCAGAGGTGCCCGACACGCCCGAAAACCGCGCCGAATGGACCCGCCTGCTCGAATCCCTGGCCGCCAGGACGCGCATCGGGCCCGACCCGGACAGCGGCGCGGTGGGCATCCTGTTTCGCGACGGCACCTGGCTGGCCGACCTCGTGTTCGCCGACGACGTGGGCGGGCTGGACATCCCTGCGGCCATCACGCGGGTCCGGGGCGCGCTCATGGCCCCCGCCGCGCGGGTCGTGGCCAAATCCTTCACCCACCCCCTGGCTGTGGACGGCGACCTGGTCATCCACCACGAACTGCTGCGCCAGGATCCGCCGCCCCTGCGCCACGGGGGCGACCTGCGCCTGGCGGGCCTGCGCGGGCTGGCCGGAGCGACCTTCAGCCCCGAACGGCTGCTGGCCTGGGGCCTGGAACCCGGGCGCGTCCTGGCCCTGCGCGGCGACTCCTTCACCTTCCAGGCCGGGGACGACCCCGCCGCCCCGGGCTACACCCTGCGCGGCGAGAACATCCTGACCAGCTTCGTCTGGCGCGGCGAGACCTGGGTCCAGGTGCGCCAGGAGCGCCTGCCCCAGGAGACCTTCGAGGCCGCGCACGCGCGCCTGGAGCGCCTGGCCCTGGAACTGGGCCTGGGCGCGGATTTCGCGGTCAAAAGCGTCTCGCGCATGCCCGACAACGCGGAGCGCCTGTGCCTGTACCTGCTGCTGGCCCTGGAGGCGGCCCTCCCCGGGCCGCAGAAAGCCTGCCTCATCGCCCCCGACCCGGAACTGGACGCCCAGGCGGCGGCCACGCGACAGCTGGTGGAGGCCCTGCTGGCCCTGGGGGCCCTGTTCGACGCCAGGACCGTGGACCCCTCGGCCGTGGAGCAGGGGCTGGCCGCCCTGGCCGAGGCCGACCTGAAGGCCGCCCTGGCCCTGGCCGCGCGGCCCAGGCCACGGCTGAGCGAAAAAGCCGCCCTGGCCGACCTGGAGGCGCTGACCGCCCTGCTGGACGGCCAGGGCCCGCCGCCCGCCCTGGCCGGGGACGGGCTGGTCATGGCCCACAGCCTGCGGCTGGCCCTGCGTTCGCCGCAGGCCCAGGCCAACCTGGAACAGCTCCTGGCCCCCCTGGTCCAGGCCCTGGAGGCCGCCGCCGGCGCCCTGCGCATGCCCGATCCCCCGGGCCTGGACGCCCTGCTGGAGGACCCCGGCCAGACCCTGGCCCCCCTGCGCGAGACTTTGCGGGCCTTGGGCCGCGAGCAGCTGATCACGCCCCTGGAGGCCGAGCTGCGCGAGTTGCGGGCCCTGGCCCCGCGCGAGCTGGTGCGCCGCCTGGCGGCCCTGCCCACGGCCCCCGGGGCCGAGGCCGAGGCCGACCGGGCCCTGCTGCGCGCCCTCTACCAGCCCGGGCACCCCGAGGCCCCGGCCCTGGAGCCCCGCGCGCTGCTGGCCCTGGCGCTGCCCGCCCTGGGCGGCACGGCCGCGCCCCGGCTGCGCCAGGCCCTGGCGGGCCTGGGCGGGGAGCGCCCCCCGGCCGACCCCCTGGCCCGGCGGCTGGCCGGGACGGTGGGCGCCCTGCCCCCCGAGCCCCTGGCCCCCGGCGAGGGCGGCAGCGGATTCCTGGGCGTCCTGCGGGGCTTCGCGCGCCAGAACCTGGAGACCGTGCGCAAATACAACGAGCTGGCCGTCGAGGACGCTGCGGCCCGGCGCGAGGCCCGGCGCGAGGAGAAGGAACGGGCCATGATCGCCCTGCCGCCCGACGTGACCCGCGACATCACCGCGCGCCTGGACCGCATGTGCCTGACCCTGGGCCTTGGCCGCAACTTCATCTCCCCGGGGGGCATCCTGCTGGAGGCCAACCTGCGCAGGCTGGACCACTACCTCGCCCTGGCCCTGGCCATCGTGCCCGGCGCGCCGCGCCCGGCCCTGACCCAGGCCGAGCGCGACCTGGTGGAATCCGTGCTCGGGGCCCTGCGCTCCCTGCTGCACTGCCTGGACACCGCCGACACCGACGAGGCCCGCCAGGCCCTGGAGCTGCTCGCGGACAAGCGTCTGGCCGTCCTGGCCGCCGTGCTGGCCAAGCCGCGCCAGGCCGCCGACACCGCAGCCCTCAAGACCGACGCCGACTACCTCGACGGCCTGCGCGCCACGCGCCTGACCCTGGACAAGGTCTTCACCTCGCCGGGGCGGCTGTTGCTGTTCGCCAACGCCTGCCTGGAATCCAAGGAGTTGAAGCAGGCCGTCTCGACCCGCATCAAGCCGGTGTACTTCGCCGTTTCCGCCCTGGGCGGGCGCGCGGGGGGGGTAAGCTCCGACGAGTTGCTGCGCGGGGGGCCGGGAGCGCGCGAGGCCCTGGAGCGCCTGGCCCGGAACGGCGCCCAGGCCCAGGCCCGGACCCTGGCCAAGGCCCTGGATGCCGTGGATGCCCTCCCGGTGCGCGACCTGGTGGCCGACCTGCGCCGCAGCTGCCCGCCGGACGCCGAAGGCGCCCAGACCGGCGACAACGAATTCCTGGGGCGCCTGCTGGCCCTGGACGGCGCGGCCCTGGGCTCGCTACAGCTGTCCGGCGACCAGACGGCCCGCCTGCTGCTGCTGAACCTGGATTCGCACCTGGCCACCTGGGTGCGCACGCAGCAGGAGGCCGGACGCCTTGCCGGGCGCACCTCGCGCCAAGTGGTGGCCGCGGCCCTGGAGCGCGCGCGCTGGGAGCTGGACATCCTGAAGGTCTACAACAAATGCTCCACGCGCCCGCGCGCGGGGGAAGACACCCGTTCTTCGTGACCCTGATCGTGCGTCCGCGATGCTCCACACGCCCGCGCGCGGGGCAGGCGGCGGGACTCGGTGTACCCGCTGCGGGCTGAACCCAATGCTCCACACGCCCGCGCGGGGGCAGGCGCGCATCGGAACGTCTGGCGGCTTTATAACGAAGAATGCTCCACGCGCCCGCGCGGGGGCGGGCGGCGGAGCCTGGCCGTGGCGGCGCGAGGCGCCGTCCACCCTCGGCCCCGGTCCGGCCGCTCAGGGCCGGGCGGACGGCCTCTAACGCGCGCCTAGAGGGTTCCCGCCGGGGCCGCCGGAGCGGGGCGGCCCTTGGCCGGCAGATGGGCGCGGGCCTCGGGCAGCATGGCCCGGATGGCCTCCATGCGCTTTTCCGTGGCCGGGTGGGTGGACAGGAACTCCGGCGGCCGCTTGCCCCCCGACGCCTGGCTCTGGGCGAGCATCCGGCCCCAGAAATCCAGGGCCGCCCCGGGCTCGTATCCGGCCTTGGCCATGTAGACCAGCCCCACGCGGTCGGCCTCGTACTCGTGGGTCCGGCTGTAGGGCAGCAGCACGCCCACGTTGGCCCCGATGCCGTAGGCGACCTTGAACGCCTGGGCCCCCGCCGACGAGCCGCCGTACAGCGTCAGGGCCAGCTGCTCGCCCAGGCCGAGGGCCAGGGACTGGCTCATGCGCTCGGCGCCGTGGCGCAGGGTCACATGGGCCACCTCGTGCCCGACCACGGCGGCCAGCTCGTCGTCGGACCGCGCCAGGCGCATCAGCCCCGTATACACGAAGACCTTGCCCCCGGGCAGGGCGAAGGCGTTGACGATCTCGTCGTTCTCCACGACGTGGAACTCCCAGGCCTGCTCCGCCTGCGACGCGGCGGCGATGCGCCCGCCGATGCGCCGCACGCGCTCGATCTTGGCCTTGTCGGTGCTGATCTTCTCCTTGGCCAGCACCTCCTTGGCCGCCTCGGCGCCGAGCCTGGCCTCCTGCCCGGCGGAAACGAGGATGAACTGGCTGCGCCCGGTGTAGGGCGCCGTGGCGCAGGCCGCCAGGGCCGCCACAAGGGCCAGGACGGCCAGGGCCGTCGGCAGCGCCCGGAGGCTCCGGGCCGGAGGGAAACGGTGTGCGGACATGGTGCGCTCTCCGGGAGGCTGGCTACCGGGCCGGACGGAAGGGCCCGGACCCGGGCCCAGTGTACGGCCGGGCCGGGGCCGCGTCAAATTCCTGTTGTCAGCGCCCGGCCACTCGCGGCATAATCCACTGATCGGCGCTGCGTCCGGCGCCGCGGAGGCGCCGCCATGCTCCAGCCCCACGACATCGAAGCCCTCATCGACCAGATGCGCCGCACGGCGCGCACCACCTGGGGCGGCCCGGGGCCCGCGTCCGAGCCGGGGCGCTGGTGGGTCGTGGTCTGCGGCGAGCCCCTGGACCCGGGCGACTTCGAGCAGCGCGAACGCGCCCGCGAGGCCCTGCGCCGCCGCGCCGCCGCCCTGGGCGTGGCCCCGGCCGAATGCGTCTGGGTCTGGGACGAGGCCAACGCCGCCCAACTGGTGGCCGGATGCTTCGCCAGCCAGGAGCGCGCCGAGAGCTACGCCCGCGAGCTGGCCGCCCGGGGCCTGTGCGCCCGGCTGGTGGCCGCCTGCGACGACTGAGCCCCCGGGCCCGGCCTCCGGGCTTGACAGGCGGGCGCCCCTGGCCGACAACCGCGCACTGTGCCCGCCCCCGCGCGGGCCGGACCCCAACCTGCGGAGCGCCCATGCCCCTGCCCCGAGCCCCGCGCGGCGCCCTGGCCGCCCTGGCCGCCCTGCTGGCGGTCCTGGCGCTGCTGGCCCTGGCCGGCTGCGGCAGCGACGCCCAGCCCGGGCCCGCACCCTGCCCCCCCTGCCCCGAGCCCGAACCCCGCCCCGGGCCCGCCGTGGCGCCGCCCCCGGCCGCCGCCCCCGGCCGCCTGGACGCCGTCCTCGCGCGCGGGAGCCTGCGCTGCGGCGTGCGCGACGCGGTGATCCCCTTTTCCTTCGCCGACCAGGCCAGCGGGCAGATCATCGGCTTCGAGCCCGACCTGTGCCGGGCCCTGGCCCAGGAGCTGGGCGTACGCGCCGAGCTGGTGACGGTGACGCCCTCCACCCGCCTGGCGCGCCTGCTTGCGGGCGACATCGACTGCATCGCCGCCACCCTGACCCACCACCACGGGCGCGAGGCCGACCTCGACTTCTCCATCACCTACTTCATGGACGGGCAAAAGCTCCTGACCCGGCGCGGCTCGCCCGTGCGCTCGCCGACGGACCTCGCCGCCCGGCGGGTGGGCGTCGTGGAGGACACCTTCGCGGCCCAGGCCATCCGCGAGGCGCAGCCCGAGTGCAGCCCGGTGTCCTTCCCGGGCTACGCCGAGGCCTTCCTGGCCCTCAAGCGCGGCCAGGTGGACGCCATCAGCGCCGACGCGACCATCCTGCTGGGCCTGAAGAATTCCGACCAGGACCCCGCGGCCTGGAGCATCGCCGGGGACTACATCACCGACGAGCCCTTCGCCCTGGGCCTGCCCCAGAACGACTCGGCCCTGCGCGACCGCATGAACCTCGCCCTACAGCGGCTGTGGCTCTCGGGCGAGTACATGAAGCTCTACAACCGCTGGTTCGGGCCGCACACGAAATACTACCTGCCCACCACATGGCGCATGGAAATCTGGCCGGGGGTGCGCAAAAAGTCCTGAGCCCGGCTCCGGTTCCGGTTGCCATAGCCTTCCGGTTGAGGTACACCCGGTGTCCATCGGCTTGCATCCGTGTTGCAATCTCGACATTCTTTCGGAACCTTACCATGCGTCAGCGACACACGCGGGGCACATGAACCAGGTGAACCAGGGGTGATCCGCCACCGGGCGATCACCCCTTTTCTGCGCCCCCGGCTCGGAAGACGGCGAGGAGCCCCATGACCAACCCCAAGAAAGGACAGACCAGGATCACCATCTATCCGGACTGGTGCAAGGCCTGCGGCCTGTGCGTGGCCTTCTGCCCGG
Source organism: Desulfocurvus sp. (assembly GCF_023230885.1). Lineage (GTDB taxonomy): Bacteria > Desulfobacterota > Desulfovibrionia > Desulfovibrionales > Desulfovibrionaceae > Desulfocurvus. The sequence continues at coordinate 8,372 of NZ_JALNWM010000038.1, forward strand.
CCAAGGTGCTGGAAATCGATGTCGCGGCGGGCTGCGCCCGGGCCGTGCGCGAGCAGGAATGCGTCAACTGCGGCTTTTGCGAGCTGCACTGTCCCGATTTCGCCATCGTGGTGACGCCCAGGGGCAAGACCAGAAACGGGGGCACCCAGCCCCCGCAGGAGAACGGGAACTGACCATGAGCGCCAAACGCAAGACCGCAGCAAGGGAAATCTTCGCCCTGGGGGCCGAGGCCGTCGTGGAAGGCGCGCTGCTGGCCGGGTGCAGCTTCTACGGGGGCTACCCCATCACCCCTTCGTCGGAGATCATGGAGGGCATGGCCGAGCGCCTGCCCAGAACCGAGGACGGCGTGTTCATCCAGATGGAGGACGAAATCGCCTCCCTGGGGGCGTGCATCGGCGCGTCGCTGGCCGGGCGCAAGGTCATGACCGCCACCTCCGGCCCGGGCTTCTCGCTCATGCAGGAGCTCATCGGCTACGCCTGCATGATCGAGGCGCCCCTGGTGCTGGTCAACGTCATGCGCGGCGGGCCGAGCACCGGCCTGCCCACCAGCCCGGCCCAGGGCGACGTGCAGCAGGCCCGCTGGGGCACCCACGGCGACCACTCCATCATCGTGCTCTCGGCCACGGACGTGCAGGACTGCCTGCACATGACCGTCAAGGCCTTCAACTTCGCCGAGAAGTACCGCACCCCGGTGATCCTGCTCCTGGACGAGGTCACCGCGCACACCCGCGAGAAGATCACCGTGCCCCTGGCCCAGGATCTGGAGATCCTCTACCGCCTGCAACCCTCCATGCCGCCGGAATGGTACAAGCCCTTCGAGGAGACCGTGCGCGGCGTGCCGCCCATGCCGCCCCTGGGCTCGGGCTACCGCTTCCACGTCACCGGCCTGACCCACGACGACCACGGCTACCCCACCCAGAAGCCCGACGAGGTCGTGGCGGCCATCTCGCGCCAGTTCCGCAAGATCGATCAGTTCTTCTTCGACATCCAGATCACCGACGAGTTCCTGACCGGGGACGCCGAGGTCGGCGTGGTGGCCTACGGCTCGGTGGCCCGCTCGGCGCATCTGGCCGTGGAGCAGGCCCGCGAGCGCGGCATCAAGGCCGGGCTCATCGACCTGAAGACCCTGTTCCCCTTCCCCAGGGCGGCGGTGGAGGGCCTGTTGCGCCGCTGCCGCACGGTGATCGTGCCCGAGATGAACATGGGCCAGATCTCGCGCGAGGTGAAGCGCGTCAACCCCGGGACGAGCACGGTGTGGACCATCAACCGCGTCGACGGCCACATCATCACGCCCAAGCAGATCCTTGAAAGCATCAGGAAGGGATAGTCATGGCAGAAGTCACCCAGCTCATCCACGAATACCTGCGCCACGACAAGAAGTTCCCCCACGTCCTGTGCCCGGGCTGCGGCCACGGCATCCTGCTCGGCTCGCTGATCCGCAGCGTCCACGCCCTGGGCATCCCCAAGGACGACGTGGCCCTTGTGGCGGGCATCGGCTGCTCGGGCCGCGTGGCCGTCTATGTGGACTTCAACACCGTACACGCCGTCCACGGCCGCGCGCTGACCGTGGCCACGGGCATCAAGATGGCCAAGCCCGACATGCACGTCATCGTCGTGCAGGGCGACGGCGACGCCCTGTCCATCGGCGGCAACCACTTCATCCACGCCGCCCGGCGCAACATCGGCCTGACGGTGCTGGTGCTCAACAACTTCATCTACGGCATGACCGGCGGGCAGTGCTCCTCGGCCACGCCCCTTGGCTGCTGGTCCACCACCACGCCCTACGGGCAGATGGAAAAATCCTTCGATTTCGTGGAGATGACCCGTGCGGCCGGGGCCAACTTCGTGTCGCGCGGCACGGTCTTCCACGTCAAGACCCTGGACAAGCTCGTCCGCCAGGCCCTGGTCCACCCCGGGTTCAGCCTGGTGGAGGTGCTCACGCCCTGCCACACCCAGTTCGGCCGCAAGAACAAGTTCAAATCGCCCGTGGACATGTACCAGTGGCTCAAAAAGGCCGCCATGCCCCTGGAGGCCTACGAGAAGCTCGACCCGGACAAGCGCGCCGGGCGCATTCCCATCGGCGTCTTCGTGGACAACCACGAACCGGCGCTGGAAACCCGCTACGCGGCCATGCGCGCCAAGCTCGCAAAGGGGTAGCCATGAAACCGGACATCCAGATCGACCGTTTCGAAATCTGCCTCTCGGGCCTGGGCGGCCAGGGCGTCATCACCCTGGGCAAGGTCATGGGCAAGGCCCTGGCCCTGGGCCACGGCTTCAACGTCGCCCAGACCCAAAGCTACGGCCCCGAGGCCCGGGGCGGCGCCTCGCGCACGGACCTGGTCATCAGCACCCGGCCCATCAGCTATCCCAAGACCGACAAGATCGACCTGCTGGTGGCCCTGTCCCAGGAGGCGTGCAACAAGTACTACCCGCTGATGAAGCCCCAGGCCGTGCTGCTGGTGAACACCACCCTGGTCAAGCAGATTCCCACCAACCAGTACCTGGGCCTGCCGTTCACCGAGATGAGCATCGACCGCCTGGGCCTGCCCCAGGCCATGAACACCATCGTGCTCGGCGCGGTGACCTTCCTTTTGCCCTTCGCCCGGCGCTCGCTGATCCGCAAAAGCCTGGAGGAGTCGCTGCCCGCCAAGATCGTGGACGTGAACGTCAAGGCCCTGAACATGGGCTACCGCGAGGCGTCCAAGGCCTTCGGCCAGCCCCCGGCCATCTGGGCCGCCATGACCGTGGCCGACAACGGCAACGGGGACACCGAAAAGGCCGCCCCCAAAAAGCCCACCGCGAAGAAAGCGCCCAAGGCGCCCTGACCCCAGGCCGGCCCCCGCGCAAAACGAGGCTGCCCGCCAGACTGTCACCTGGCGGGTAGCCTGTGCATCCGCATTCTTTCACAAACCGTGGAATCAACTGCCTCCCAGTTCAGCGCAGAAATGAAACGGCACCTGTACAGCCGACCGATTGCGTAAACATTTCTCTAGCTATATCCTGCTCCCCAGGAGAGGCCGCACGGCCCTATCGTATCCTTTTTTTATATCAGGTAAGGTGCGCAATGCTCAGCCGCCCCCCATCCTCGCGCAACACACTCCAAGGCGAATCCTTCGAGGAATTCGATGACTATTACGTTTTGTCACTCCCCCATTATTACTCTGAAATTCTTGAAGAACTCGAGCCAGGAATTTTTGCAAAGCTAACGCCGCTCCTAAACACAGGGGAATCTTCTTTTAATAATGTTTTTCATCTCAAAAAACCCGCGATAGATGAAGCCAATCGCATTCAAAGATTCATCAAAATCCACAAAAGGCTGGTCATAATCGCTATAAACAAAAACATCGCTAAGCATTTCAAAAACGAACTGGACTCCTGCACAGCCCTAGAATACATTTTCGACTTTGAAAAAAAAGAAAAGACCTATTATGGCAAGATGTTCAACAAGGCAAAATACAATCACCACGACCCATCTATTCGTGGACTAATCTCTGCCTTATCAATAATAGTAAAGCAACTCCCCTACGGAAGCCGCCTAAAGAATGTTTTCATTTCATACGTTCCACCATATTCTCAAAAAATATTTTACTTGCCCAGACTACTGGCACATGGTGTCGCGGCAGAAATCAATAGAGCCCAAGGGCAATTAAACTGCCATGTACTCGACACGTGGTTAACAACCGAGAAACCTGAATTCAAAAATCTTCAAATTGATGAAAAGTACACGCAGTGGGAAAGTTTATACAAAGGCAGCGTTATGCGCAAAACAGACCAACGCCAGTGGATGCCCACAATTATCATCGAGGATAATTATCAATCCGGCACCACTCTATGGTCTTATGCAAGATACCTCAAGGGGCTAGGATGCCCTGAGGTGCATGGGCTATGCTGCGTTAAGCTGATGAGAGATACGGACAACCAAAACCATGCCCTCGCAGACTGACATCATACTCCACCTTCTTCAGACAAAAGGGCTCGGCCCTAAAAGTCTCCGCCGCATTTTTACTGACCTCAGGGTCTACAAAATGTCCCTGGCGGACATGATGGGGATGCCAGCCGATCAGCTCATCAGAAGGTTTGGAATAAGTCAAAAGTTAGCGGAAGGAGTTCTGGCATTTAAAAAGAGTGCTCTCCAAGCCAGTCTCGAGGATAATTCCGTCTCCGTCTTGACCATTCTTAGCGAAACGTATCCACTACGATTGAAATTAGCTCTAGGAGAAGCAGCCCCTCCTGTCCTTTTTGTGAAAGGAAACTTTGATTTATTGAACTCAAAATCAGTTGGATTCTGTGGTGCTCGAAAAGCATCCCAGAAAGGGCTGGCTGTCGCATCATTATGCGCAGAAGCTTTAGTCAAAGAAGGGGTGAACGTGTCAAGCGGCTACGCTAACGGCGTTGACATGAAAGCCCACATCTCAGCATTGGAACATGGGGGAACAACGACAATCGTCTTAGCTGAAGGAATCCAAAATTTCAGAATAAAAAATGATATCCAGTCTGTCTTTGATGAAGATAGAGTTGTTATCGTATCGGAGTTTTTCCCAACAGGCCGATGGTTCATTTCGAATGCCATGCAAAGAAACAGAACAATTATGGGCTTATCAAAAGCCATGATTGTAATTGAAGCTTCCATGAAAGGTGGTACATTTTCTGCCGCTATGGATGCTATCGAGCACCGCGTACCGTTGTTTTTTGCGGACTACAAAGTTGACAACATCTCTTCTGAGGGCAATCGATACTTTCTCTCAAAAGGAGCTAATGCGATCAGAGCAAATCGACATGGCAAACCGAACATTGACGGCGTGATGAGAGCAATCAACCGCAGCGAAGAACTTAATTCTACCAGCGCAAAACAACTCAATCTGATCTAATTGCAATAAGTACAGAAGGCCGACTCCTCCCACCTCCTCGCCCAGCCCGGTTGGGATGCGGCCCCTTTGCGCCGGGCCGGGTCTACAGCCCCAGGGCCCGGGCCACGGTGGCCGGAATGCTCGACAGGTCCGGGCACAGGAAGAACCCGGCCTGGCTCATGGTGTCCAGCTTGGCCTGCACGCCCGTGCCCGACTCCAGGATGGCCCCGGCGTGGCCCAGGCGCTTGCCGGGGGGCGCGGTCTGCCCGGCGATGAAGCCCACCACCGGCTTGGGGAAGCCCGTGGCCGCCACCCAGCGCGCCAGGTCCTCTTCGGCGCTGCCGCCGATCTCGCCGAGCACCACCACGGCCCGGGTGTTCTCGTCGTCGCGCAGCATGGTGAACAGCTCGATGTAGTCCACCCCGCCGAAGGGGTCGCCGCCGATGCCCACGGCCAGGCTCTGGCCGATGCCCGCAGCCGACAGGCGCGCGGCGGTCTCGTAGGTCAGGGTGCCGCTGCGCGAGACGATGGCCACCGGGCCGGGCCGGAAGGCGTGGTCGGGCATGATGCCGATCTTGGTCCGCCCCGGGGCGATGAGCCCGGGGCAGTTGGGGCCCACCAGCCGCGCCCCCGTCAGGCGCAGCTGCTCGCGCACCCAGAGCATGTCCTGCTGGGTCAGGCCGTCGGTGATGCACACGATCCAGCGCAGGCCCTCGCGCGCGGCCTCGACGATGGCCTCGGGCGCGAAGGCCGGGGGCACGAAGATGATGCTGGCCTGGGCCGCGTGGCGCACCTGGGCCTCGCGCACGCTGCTGTACACCGGCACGCCGCAGGCCTCCTGGCCGCCCTTGAAGGGCGTGACCCCCGCCACGATGTTGGTGCCGTATTCGCGCATGAGCCGCGCGTGGAGCTGGGCCGTGCGCCCGGTCAGCCCCTGGACCAGCACGGGCATGCCGCGCTCGAAGCCCAGGGTCCCGGGAAAGGGCGCGGGGGCGAAGGCCAGCTCCAGGGCGGCCCCGGCATGGCGCGACGCGGCCCCGGGATCCTGGCCGTCCAGCTCCTTGAGCCGGGCGATGGCCGCGCTCATGTCGGCCACGATGGTCAGCCGCTCCCCGGCCAGCCCGGCCAGTATCTCGCGGCCCCGGGCGGCCTGGTTGCCCGCAAGGCGCACCACCAGCGGCTTGGCCGGGGGCCGTCCCTCCAGCGCCTCGGACAGCGCCAGGGCCACCTTCTCGCACGAGAGCACCCCGCCGAAGATGTTGATCAGCACGGCGGTGACTGCGTGGTCCTCGAAGAGCAGGGTCATGGCCGCGCGCATGCGGTCGTAGTCCGCCGCGCCGCCAAGGTCCATGAAGTTGGCCGCGGGCAGGTCCGAATGGTTCAGCAGGTCCATGGTGGCCATGGCCAGCCCCGCGCCGTTGACCATGAGCCCGATGCGCCCGGGCAGGCTGTGGAACGACAGCCCGGCCTCGCGGGCGAGGTGCTCCTCGCGCGAGGCGTGCTCGGGGGTGTAGAAGCGCTCCAGGTCCGTGTGCTGGGCCAGGTGGTTGTCGTCCACCTCCACCTTGCCGTCCAGGGCCACCCAGGCGCCCTCGGCGGTCAACGCCAGGGGGTTGACCTCGGCCAGCAGCAGCCCGTAGTGGCGCACCGCCGCGTACAGCTTCTTGACGAACTCGCGGAAGGTCGACCAGCAGACCTTGTCCACCTCCAGGTGGAAGAACGCCGCGCGCAGGTGGAACTCCAGCAGCCCGGCCCCGGCGGGAATGTCCTGGACCAGCAGGTTGCCCTGGTCCTGGTTTTCGATTTCCACGCCGCCCTGGCGGCCCACGGTGAACACCAGCCCGCCGCGCTGGCGCGACACGGCGAACGAGCAGTAGAACTCGCGCTCGGCCCGGGCCGCGCCCTCCAGGCGCAGCAGGGGCACCTTGTGCCCGCCGATGTGCATGTCCAGCAGCCTGCGCCCCAGCGGGGCCAGGTCTTCGGCGGCCTCCACGCGGACGATGCCCCCGGCCTTGCCGCGCCCGCCCGCAGGGACCTGGGCCTTGAGGTACCAGGGCAGCGGGAATTCGGGCCGGGCGGCTTCCAGGGTGGCCGGGGTGAGCAGCAGGCCTTCGGGAACGTCGAGGCCGGCTTCGGCGAACAGTTTCTTGCTCTGGTGTTCGTTCAGCAGCATGAGGAGGAACCTGCCGGTTGCTGGTTGCGGAAAGGAAAGGGTTTCGGCCTGTTGCGCCAGCCAGGGCCGGGGCCGGAGCGCGCGGGGGGCCGCGCGGCGCACTGCCGCCCATAGCACAAACACCCCCGCCGGGAAACCTCTGATTTGCCCGCACTCGGCCCGGGCCGGGGCCCGCCGGGTCGGCGGAACGCCGCGCGCGGCCACGCCTTCTCAACGCTCCGGGAATGCGGTAGACTGCCGATGTGGCGTCTTGCGCCGACTTCCCGTTGCCTCCAGGAGGAGCCCATGACAGCATCCGCCCCCCCGGCCCCGCGTCCCGGCCTGCGCGCCCGCTGGCGGGCCCTGCCCCGTTCGCGGCGCTGGGCCGCCCTGGGCTGCGCCGCCGTGGCCCTGTATCTGCTCTGCGGCTTCCTGGTGCTGCCCGCCGTCCTGGGCGCGGTGCTGCCCGCCCAGGCCGGGCAGGCCCTGGGCCGCGAGGTGACCCTGGAGCGCGTGCGCTTCAACCCCCTGACCCACACGCTGACCCTGGAGGGCCTGACCGTGGCCGAGGCCGCCCCCGGGCCGGAGGCCAACGCCGCAGCCGCAGTCAACGCGACCACCGCCCCCCCCGCAGCCGCAGCCGCCGCGGGAGCCGCCACCAACGCCACCAGCGCCACGGCGCCCGCCGCCGGGGAGCCATTCGTGTCCGTGCGCAGGCTGGAGGTCAACGCCTCGTCGTTCTCGCTGTTGCGCCTGGCGGTGCTGGTGGACGAGGTGCGCCTGACCGGCCCCCGGGTGCGCCTGGTCCACCTGGGCGAGGGGCGCTACAATTTCTCGGACATCGTCCGCCGCCTGGCTGGCGACGGGCAGGCCCGCGAGGGCGTGGCCCAGGTGGAGCCCGCAGGCCCCTTCCCCCTGGTGGTCAACAATTTCGTCGTGGAGGACGGCGGGCTGGTCTTCGAGGACCGGCCCAAGGACCGCACGCACACGGTGCAGGCCCTGGATCTGGTGGTGCCCTTCACCTCCACCCTGCCCGGCGACACCGAGCGCGACGTGGAACCCCTGCTGCGGGCCGTGGTCAACGGCACGGCGGTGCAGGCCACGGGACGCACCCGGCCCTTCGCCCATTCCCTGCGCACGGAGTTCTCCCTGCGCCTGGACGCCCTGGCCCTCATGCCCTACGCGCCCTACGCGCCCCTGCCGCCGGAGGTGCTCCTGACCGGGGGCAGCCTGTCCCTGGACATGCGCCTGGCCTTCGAGCGCTCGGGCGGCGTGCTGCCCGGGCTGGCCCTGGAGGGCCGGGCCCGCGTCGACGGCCTGGAGCTGACCTGGGCCGACGGGCGCGAGCTGGCCGGATTCGAGGCCCTGGAGCTGGACCTGGAGCGCCTGAGCCTGGACCAGGGCCTGCTGCGCCTGGCCTCCGTGCGCCTGACCCGGCCCCACGCGGCCCTGGAGCGCTCCGCCGACGGCAGGCTGGACTGGGCGCGCCTGCTGCCCGCCCCCGCCGCCACCGCCCGCGCCCCCAAGGCGCCCCCCGCCCCGGACCCGGCCCTCGAACCGGAACACACCGCCCAGGCCAAGCCCGAGGCGCCGCAAGGCTTCACCGTGGAGGTGGCCGAGCTGGAAGTCGCCGAGGGCCGGATGGAGTTCGCCGACCGGCCCGGCGGGCGCCCCCTGCGCAAGACCCTGGCGCCCGTCGCCCTGCGCGTGGACAACTGGACCACCGCCCCGGCGCCGGAGCTGCCCGCGTCCTTTTCCCTGTCCGTGGGGCCGCCGGACGGCGAGCACCTCGTGGCCGCCGGAACCGCCGTGACCAGCCCCCTGGCCGTGGACGCCAGCCTTGGCCTCTCGGGCCTGGAGCTGCCCGCCTACGCGCCCTACTACGCGGACCTGCTGCCCCTGCGGCTGGCCTCGGGCACCCTGCGCCTGGGGGCCAACTGCGCCCTGGCCACGGGGGAGGACGGCGCCCCGGGCATCGTGGTGGACAAGATATCCCTCGGCCTGGCGCGCCTGGCCCTGGCCGCGCCGCGGGCCAAGGAGCCCCTGCTGACCCTGGACAGCCTGGAGCTGGCGGGCGGCAGGGTGGACCTCGCCGCACGGCGGGTCGAGGTCCAGTCCCTGGCCCTGGACGGCGGCACCCTGGCCGCGGCCCGCCAGGAGTCGGGCGCCGTGGACCTCGTGGAGCTACTGGCCGCCCCGGGCGGCGCGCCCGCGCCCGCCAGGGCCAAGGGCGGGCAGACCCCCGCGCCCTGGAGCGCGGCCCTGGAGCGCCTGCGCCTGGGCGGCTGGGAACTGCGCTTCGCCGACCGCGCCCTGCCCGCCCCGGCGGACCTGCGCCTGCGCGTGGCCGAGCTGAGCGTCACCGGCCTGGACTGGCCCCTGCAACGCACGGTGGACTACGCCCTGGACGCCGCCCTGGGCGACGCCAAGGCCACCGGGGGCCTGCGCCTGGAGGGCGGGCTCACGCCCCGGGACGGCCAGCCCGGGCGCGTCGCGGGCAAGCTGGAGCTCAAGGCCGTGCCCCTGGCGCCCCTGAGCCCCTACCTCTCCGCCAGCTCGGCCCTGAGCCTGGAGCGGGGCGCCCTGTCCGCCTCGGCGCGCTACGAGCTGGCCCCCCTGGGCCCGGGCGCGGCCACGGCCCTGGACCTGCACCTGGGCGCCGGCCTGCGCGACCTGGCCCTGGGTGCCGGGGGGCGGCCCCTGGCGGCCCTGGAGGCCCTGGACCTGCGCGGGCTGACCCTGCGGGCGGCCGACCTTGCGGCCCCCGAGCCCGTGGCGGCCCTGGAAAGCCTGGTCCTGAAGAATCTGGCCCTGCGCGACCCCGGCCAGAGCCGCGACGCGGCGACCCTGGCCGCCCTCACAGTGCGCGACGCCAGGGCGGACCTGCCCGCCCGCGCGGTGGCCGTGGCGGCGGTGGACGTGCAGGCCCCGGTGCTGCGGCTGGTCATCGCCCCCGACGGCACCCTGAACCTGTCGCGCATCGCCCGGCGCGCGGCGGGCCTCCCCGGGCAGGCGGACGAACCGGCCAGCCAGCCGCCCACCCAGCAAACCGCGCAAGCCGCCCCGCAGGCCGAAGCGCAGGCGGCCCGGCCCGGCCAGCCCGGGGAGGCCGCGCCCCCCGAGCCCTTTGCCCTCAGCCTGGACGCGCTGGCCGTGGACGGCGGGGCCGTGCGCCTGCGCGACATGACCCTCAGCCCGGCCTTCTCCTCGACCATGGAGAACCTGACCCTGCGCCTGGAGGGCCTGTCCACGGCGCCGGGCGCCCCGGCGCAACTGACGGCCGAGGCCACCCTCGACGGGCACGCGCCCCTCGCGCTTACCGGACACACCGCGCCCACGGCCCAGGGCCTGAACCCCGCCATGCGGTTGACCATCCGGGGCCTGGACCTGACCCAGCTCTCGCCCTACGCCCTGCGGGCCATCGCCCACCCCGTGAGCACCGGCGTGCTCGACGCCGACGTGCGCCTGACCGTGGAGGGCCGCGAGGTCGGCGCCGACAGCCTGCTGCGCCTGATCCGCTTCGACCTGGGCCAGAAGCAGCAGGTGGAGGGCGCCCTGGACGCGCCCGTGGGCCTGGCCCTCTCGCTGCTGCGCGACGCCAGCGGCGACATCGTGCTGGACGTTCCGGTGCGCGGCAACCTGGACGACCCCGAATTCCGCCTGGGGCGGGTGATCTTCCGGGCGGTGATGAACCTGCTGGTCAAGGCCGTGACCTCGCCCTTCGCCCTCATCGGCAGCGTGTTCGGCGGCGCCGGAGCCCAGGACCTGGACACCCTGGTCATGGCCCCGGGCCGGACGGACCTGACCCCGGAAAACCTGGCCAAGCTGGACACCGTGGCCAAGGCCCTGGCCGAGCGCCCGGGGCTGAACCTGGAAATCGCCGGGGTGGCCCTGCCCGGCGACCTGCCCGCCCTGGGCGAGCGGCGCTTCCGCCGCGCAGTGCGCCTGGAGCGCTACAACGAGCTCAAGGAGCAGGGCCAGGCGCCCGCATCGGTGGAGCAAACGCCCCTGAGCCCCGAGGAATACGAAAAGGCCCTGACCGAGGCGTACAAGGACGCGCCCTTCGACAAGCCCACCACCATGCTCGGCTTCGTGGCCGACCAGAGCGTGCCCGAAATGGAGCGCATGCTGCGCGAGCACCTCGCCCCCGGGCCGGACGACCTGCCCGCCCTGGCCCAGCGGCGGGCGCGCAAGGTGCGCGAGGCCCTGGCCGAACGCGGGGTGGACCCGGCGCGGATGCAGCTTGCGGGGGCACCGGCGCCCGCAGCCGACGCCGAACCCGGCGTGCGCCTGTCCCTGCGCTGACCCGGGGCGCAGGGCGCGAAAAGGCGGCGGGGGCCAGGGCCCCCGCCGCCTGCTCGTCCGCCCCGCCCCCGCCGCCTGCTCGTCCGTCCCGCC
>NZ_JALNWM010000039.1 GCF_023230885.1 Desulfocurvus sp.
AGAACAGGGCCAGGGGCATGATGTCCATCGCTGCGGCGGGCACGGCGTCTCCTCGGTGCGGCGGTTGGGCCGGGGCTTGGGTGGGGCCGGGCGGGCTGCACGGTCCATGGTCTGCCTACGATTGACACAATCCGCGCGTCAAAATATCAATTGTCACCATGACAATTCATTTCCCCCTGCCGGACGCCCGCGGCCCCGGCCCGCGCTACCTGGCCCTGGCCGACGCCATCGAGGCGGCCGTGGCCTCGGGAGCGCTGCCTCCCGGGGCGGCGCTGCCCACCCACCGCGAGCTGGCCGCCGCCATGGGCGTCACCGTGGGCACCGTGACCCGGGGCTACGCCGAGGCCGCCCGGCGGGGACTGGTGCGCGGCGAGCGCGGCCGGGGCACCTATGTGGGCCGTGCCGATGAAGACTTCGCCCGCCTGCTGGACCAGGGCGCCCCGGGCGGCGCCCCCGGGGCCGGGGCGGCGGCCGTCGCCCGCGCGGCCCGGGGCTCGTGCGCGCCGCCCGGGCCCGTGGACATGGGCCTGACCGCCGCGTACCAGCCCCTGGGCCCGGACCTGGGCCGCGCCCTGGCGCGCATCGCGCGCTCGCCGGGGCTGGACGAGCTGGTGGGGCGCTACGGCGCGCGCGGCCTGCCGCGCCACCGCGAGCTTGGGGCCGCCTGGGCCGGGGCCTACGGGTGCCCGGCCCAGCCCGGCGAGGTGCTGGTCACCGCCGGGGCGCAGCACGCGCTGCTGGTGGCCCTGGGCGGCCTGTTGGGCCCCGGGGAGCGCCTGGCGGTGGAGAGCCTGACCTACCCGCTGGTCAAGCCCCTGGCCAAGCGCCTGCGGCTGCACCTGGTGCCCGTGGACATCGACGCCCACGGCCTGGACCCCGACGCCCTGGCCCGGGCCTGCGCGCGCCAGCGCGTGCACGGGCTCTACGTCATGCCCGCCTGCCAGAACCCGACCACGGCGCACATGCCCGAATACCGCAGGCACGAGGTCGTGGCCGTGTGCCGCCGCTTCGGGCTGCGCATCATCGAGGACGACGTGTACGCCCTGACGGTGGACGAATCCCTGCCGCCCCTGGCGGCCCTGGCCCCCGAGCTGGGCTGCTTCGTCGCCGCCACGTCCAAGGTGCTGTGCGACAGCCTGCGCGTGGCCTTCCTGCGCGCCCCCGGGGCGGACCTGCCCGCCCTGGAGGCCGCCGTGGAGTGGACCTCGTGGAAGGCCGCGCCGCTGATGGTCGAGGTGCTCGCCCAGTGGCTGGCCGACGGCACCGTGCGCCGGACCATCGAGGCCAACCGCGCCGAGGCCGGGGCGCGCAACGCGCTGCTGGCCGAGGCTCTTGGCCCGGGCGCCTGCCGCGCGCGGCCCACGGGCTACTACGCCTGGCTGCCCCTGCCGCGCCGCTGGCGCGCCGTGGACTTCGCCGCCGAGGCCGCCCGGCGCGGGGTGGTGGTGGCCCACGGGGAGCATTTCGCCGTGGGCGCGGCCCGGGCCGAGCAGGGCGTGCGCCTCTCGCTGCTGGGGGCGCGCTCCCGCCAGGCCCTGCGCCAGGGGCTGGACGTTCTGGCCGGGCTGTTGCGGCTCTAGCGGCGCGCCCGCAAGGTCCGGCCGTGCCGCCATGCCGTGCCGGGAGCCTTGGCCCGCTTTCCGCCAGGGTGGAACAGCTTGCCGGCAAAGGTTTTTCATCCCCGCCTTCCCCTGGGGCCACGCCGAAGCCGCGGCCCCGGGCGGGGCGCGCCGCTCTCGCGCGGGATAAGCAGTTGACAATTTGCGATAATCCCCGCCGCAGGGGCCCCGGGCGGGGCGCACCCGGGGTGGGGCGCTGGCCATGAAAATACGGTTATGGGCGTTTACAGGCTTTTTTTCTCATTTTCAGCGCATGAAAACGTGTTTTGGTCCATTATTCGCCACGGGCGATGAAATATGTTTGCAGGAAGTCGAAAATCTCGTGCCCCCCTTGTTTCCCGTTTTTGGCATATGCTATAAGGCTCAACCCCAGCGAGGAGTCACCCCATATTTATAAGGAAAGGGAGAACCGGATGACCCGCAAAGACAGAACCGAAGGAATCTACTCGCGCCGCGAGGTGCTCGACGAGTCCGAGCGCAGGCAATACTATACCATCCAGCTCAAGGAGTTGCTTTCCTACGCCTACCGCTACTCCGAGGACGTGAAGAAGCGTTTCGACCGCGCCCAGTTCAACGTCGAGAAGTTCAAGACCCTGAACGACCTGAAGCATATCCCCATCCTCAAGAAGAAGGAGCTGATCTTCTTGCAGTCCATGGGGCCGCGTCTGGGCGGGCTGCTGACCAAGGACCTGGGCGAGCTGCGCCGGGTGTTCCTCTCCCCGGGTCCGATCTTCGACCCCGAAGACCGCGGCGAAGACTACTGGGGCTGGACCGAGGGCTTCTACGCGGCGGGCTTCCGCCCCGGCGACCTGGCCCAGGTGGCCTTCAACTACCACCTGACCCCCGCCGGGCTGATGTTCGAGGAGCCGCTGAAGAACCTGGGCTGCGCCGTTGTGCCCGCCGGACCCGGCAACACCAGCACCCAGATCGACATCCTCCAGAAGCTGCGCGTCACCGGCTATGTGGGCACCCCGAGCTACCTGATGCACCTGGCCCAGAAGGCCGAGGAGGCCGGGCTGAACCTGCGCAAGGATCTCTTCGTCGAGGTCGCCTTCGTCACCGGCGAGAAGTTCCCCGAGAAGATGCGCGCGACCCTGGAGAAGAAGTTCGACCTCATCATGCGCCAGGGCTACGGCACCGCCGACGTGGGCTGCATCGGCTACGAATGCTTCCACACCAACGGCCTGCACATCGCCAACCGCGCCTATGTGGAGATCTGCCACCCCGACACGGGCATCCCCCTCAAGGACGGCGAGGTGGGCGAGATCGTGGTCACGGCCTTCAACAAGACCTACCCGCTCATCCGCCTGGCCACGGGCGACCTGTCCTACATCGACCGGGCCCCGTGCGCCTGCGGCCGCAGCAGCCCGCGCCTGGGCAACATCGTGGGCCGCGTGGACACCACCACGCGCATCAAGGGCATGTTCGTCTACCCCCACCAGGTGGAGCAGGTCATGGCCCGCTTCGAGGAGATCAAGCGCTGGCAGATCGAGGTCACCAACCCCGGCGGCATCGACGAGATGGTCCTGTCGGTGGAGGCCTCCAACTTCAAGCGCGAGGACGAGCTGCTGCACGACTTCCGCCAGCAGATCAAGTTGCGTCCCGACCTGAAGATCGTGGCCCCCGGAACCCTGCCGCCGCAGATCCGGCCCATCGAGGACAAGCGCAAGTGGGACTAGCGCCGCGCCTGCGGGCATCCGTCCTGCGCATGGGGGCCGCCGTCGTCATGGCGGCGGCCCTTTGTGCCTGTGCCGCCGTGCGCCCGCCTGAAACGCTGGCCCCCCCGGCGGACGTGCGCCCCGGCGAGGCCTTCGACGCCGCGGCCCGGCCCCTGGGCCTGGACGAGCTGGCCCGGCGGGCCGCCGGGGCCGACTATGTGCTCCTTGGCGAGTCGCACTCCTCGGCCTGCGACCATCGCGTGCAGGCCGACGTGCTGGCGGCCATGACCGCCGCCGGGGCGGTGCCCGTGCTGGGGCTGGAGATGGTGCCCGCCGAGCGGCAGGACGCCCTGGACCGCTTCAACGCCGGGGAGATCGACGTGGACGGCCTGGCGCAGGCCGTGGACTGGAAGGGCGTCTGGGGCCACCCCTTCGCGGTGTACCGTCCGGTGTTCGAGGCCGCGCGGCGCGCCGGGGCGCCCCTGGCGGGGCTGAACGTGCCCCGGCGGGTGGTCCGCGCCGTGGGCGAGGGCGGCCTGGAGGCCGTCGCCCCCGAGGACCGGGCCCTGGCGCCCGGGGAGATCATCCCCCCCGCCCCCGAGCAGGTGCGCGACCTGGAGCGCGTGCTGGAGCGCCACGCCGCCCCCGGCCACGGGGAGGGCGACCCCGCTCCCGCGGCGGACGCCGCGCGCCGCGAGCGCTTCCTGCGTGTCCAGGCCCTGTGGGACACGGCTATGGCCCGCGCCGCCGTGGCCGCCCGGCGGGCCCACGGCCGCACGGTGCTCATCCTGGCCGGGGTCGGCCATGTGGAGAACGGCTGGGGCATCGCCCGGCGCCTGCGCGTGCTCGACCCCGGGGCGCGGGTGCTGTCCGTGCTGCCCTGGCGCGGGGGCCAGGGGTTCGAACCCGCCCGGGCCGATGTCTTTTTCCTGTGCCCCATGACGCACAGCTCGCGCCTGGGCTTCGTGCTCCAGGAGCGCGACGGCGGCGTGACCGTGGCCGACGTGGCCCCGGGCACCCGGGCCGCGCAGGCCGGCTTCCTGCCCGGGGACGAGATTCTTGCGGTCATGGGCGAGCCTGCGCAGGACCTGTGGGCGCTGCACAAGGGCGCCCTCAGGGCCGGGCGCGCCGGGGAGCCCCTGGCCGTCACCGTGCGGCGCGGGGGCCGGGTGCTGGAGCTGGCCGTGCCCCTGGCGGGCGCGGGCGCCGCGCCCGGGGCCGCCCCCCAGGGGGCCGAGTAGCCGCCATGCCCGAACTGCCCGAAGTGGAAACCATCGCCCGGGGGCTGCGCGCGGACCTGTGCGGCGCGCGCGTGGCCGCCGGGGCGCTGCTGTGGCCCGGGGTGCTCGAATCCGGCCACGGCGCCCTGGACGGGGCGGCCTTCCCGGAGGCCGTGGCCGGGGGGCGCATCGACGCCGTGTGGCGCCGGGGCAAGGTTTTGCTGCTGGACCTGGGCGGGCCGGGGCGCGCCCCGCTGCACCTGGCCTTCCACCTGCGCATGACCGGGCGGCTGACCGTGGAGCCCGGGGACGCCGGGCCCACCCGGCATACCCGGCTGCTCCTGGACCTTGCCGACGGGCGGCGCCTGTTTTTCGCCGACGCGCGCAAGTTCGGCCGCTGCCGGGCCATGAGCCCCAAAGCCCTGGGGCGCTGGCCGTTTTTCGCCGCCCTGGGGCCCGAGCCCCTGGAGCTCGACGCCCGGGCCTTCGCGGCTCTGCTGGCCGGGCGCCGGGCGCGCATCAAGGCCCTGCTGCTGGACCAGTCCGTCCTGGCGGGAGTGGGCAATATCTACGCCGACGAGAGCCTGTTCCGCGCGGGCATCCATCCGGCGGACACGGCGGCGGCCCTCGGCCCCGCGCGCCTCGAGCGGCTGCACGGCGCCCTGGTCCGGGTCCTGGCCGAGGCCATCGCCGCCAACGGTTCGTCCATCAGCGACTACGTCAACGCCCACGGCGACGCCGGGGCCTTCCAGAACGATTTTCGCGTCTACGGGCGGCGCGGGTGCCCGTGCCGGGTCTGCTCCGCGCCCCTGGTCCGCACGGCCGTGGCCGGGCGGACCACGACCTTCTGCCCCCATTGCCAGCCCCCCGCCCGGGCCGGAGGCGCATGACAAACCACGCCCGCGTCATAGCCCGGAACGCCGCCGTCGTCGCCGGGGCGACCCTGGCCTCGCGCATCCTGGGTTTCGTGCGCGACCTGGTCACGGCCTTCGCCCTGGGCGCCGGGCCGCTGGCCGACGCCTTCTTCGTGGCCTTCCGGCTGCCCAACCTGCTGCGCCGCCTGTTCGGCGAGGGCTCGCTGACGATGGCCTTCGTGCCGGTCTACACGCGCACCCGCGAGGAATCCGGCCCGGCCGAGGCCCATGCCCTGGCTCGTTCGCTCATGGTCTGGGTGCTGCTGGTGCTGGGGGTGGTCACCGCCGTGGCCGTGGCCGGGGCCGGGCCCCTGGTGCGCGTCATCGCCCCGGGTTTTGCCGCCGACCCCGGGCTGCTGGCCCTGACCACCGAGCTGACGCGTATCTGCTTCCCCTACATCCTCTTTGTGGCGGGCATGGCCCTGTGCATGGGCCTGCTCAACGCCTCGGGGCGCTTCCTGGCCCCGGCGCTGGCGCCCTGCGCGCTCAACGTCTGCCTCATCGCCGCGGCCCTGGCGGGGGTCTGGGGCGGCTGGTCCGTGCCGCATTGCCTGGCCGTGGGCGTGCTGGTGGCCGGGGCGGCGCAGCTGGCCCTGCAACAGCCCTCCCTGGCCGCGGCGGGCTTCGCCTGGCGGGGGCCCTGGTCCATGCGCCACCCGGGCGTGGGCCGCACGGCGCGGCTCATGCTGCCCACGGTCTTCGGCGCCGCCGTCTACCAGATCAACATCGTCATCGGCACCATGCTGGCCTCGCTGCTGGCGGCGGGCAGCATCTCCTATCTCTACTACGCCGACCGGCTGGTGCAGTTCCCCCTGGGGGTGTTCGGCGTGGCGGTGAGCACCGCCGCCCTGCCCAGCCTTTCGGCCCTGGCCGCGCGCGGCGAGATGGACGACTTCCGCGCCACGCTGAACGCCAGCATCAAGCTGACCCTGTTCATCAGCCTGCCCGCCGCAGCCGGGCTCATGGCCCTGGCCGGGCCCATCGTGGCGCTGCTCTTCCAGCGCGGGGCCTTCGCCGCCGACGCCGTGAGCGCCACGGCCTGGGCCCTGGTGGCCTACGGCGCGGGCCTGCCCGCCTTCGCCCTGGTGCGGCCTCTGGTCTCGGCCTATTACGCCCTGCAGGACACGCGCACCCCCGTGCGCGTGGGAGTGGTCTGCCTGGTGGTCTATGTGGCCGGCGGCGTGGGGCTCATGCAGGTCATGGACCATGTGGGCCTGGCCCTGGCCACCACGCTGTCCTCGTGGGTCAACACGGCCCTGCTGCTGGCGGGGCTGCGCCGCCGCTTCGGCCCCGGGTGGGCCACCTTCCAGCGCCAGAGCCTGCTCTACGCGGGCCAGTCGCTGCTCATGGGCCTTGGCGCCCTGGCCACCGTGGGCCTGGGCCGCTGGGCCGTGGCCCTCATCCCCCTGTGGGCCGTGGGCTATGCGGCCCTGTCCCTGGTCACGGGTGTGCCCGAGGCGCGGCTCGTGCTGGACGCCCTGCGCCGCCGCCTGCGGCGGCGCTGACGCCGTACGGGGCGCCCCGCAGAAAAAGCGAAGCCCCGCCGACAGGCGGGGCTTCGCTTTTTCGCGTGGGGCCCCGGGCGGGGCTACTTGTTGTTGAGGATGGCCGGGTGCTTTTCGTCGCGCAGCACGAAGAGGATGGCGTACTTGGCGCGCAGCTCCTCCATGAGCTTGTTCTCCAGGGAGCGGTCCATGTCCTGGATGCGGATGAAGACCTTGCGCGTGGGGGCGCCCTCGGGCTCGTAGGCCGTGAGCACGCTCATGATCCGCGCCTTGTGGGCGTTGAGGATGGCGATGACCCCGCCCAGGGTGCCGGGGTCGTCGGGCAGGTCGATGGCGATCTGCAGGCCGCCGTGGAGCACGCCGGTGATGGAGATGAGCACGTTGAACACGTCGGTCTGGGTGATGACGCCCACCAGCTTCCCGGCCTTGTCCACCACGGGCAGGCCGCCGACCTTGTTGTCCATCATCAGGATGGCGGCCTTCTCGACGGATTCGTCGGGGGTGATGGTGATGATCTTGGTGGACATGATGTCCTTCACCTTGATCTCCGAGAGCAGGTAGTACAACTCGTGAACGTCCAGGGTCGTGGCCTTGGAGGGCGAGGCTTCCTTGATGTCGCGGTCGGTGACCACGCCGAGCAGCGCGCCCTTGTCGTCCACCACGCACAGGGTGCGGATGTGCTTGTCCTTGAGGGCCTTGGAGGCACGCATCATGGACGTGTCGGTGGTCACGGTGACCGGGGTCTTGCTCATCCAGTTGCCTACGAGCATGGAAAGCCTCCTTTGTGGCCCGCCCCGCATTGCTGGATGGCATCGGGGCGTGATGTCTTTGCGTTGCGGAACCGGGGATTGGTTTCCCCCGGGTCAAGTCTACACACTGGGCGCTTCTTTTCAACAAAAATCAAAGGGCTCCGGGCTGGCGGATGCGCCGCGCGGGCGCTACAGGGGCGCGCCCTGGGTCGTGTAGCGGGTCTGGTCCCGGCGGAAGGCCACGGTGGTTACCCAGCGGTGGGGCGCGAGCCAGCCGGTCCTGTCCGGCCCGGCCTGTTCGAAGTGGATCAGGGTGTGGTCCTGCTCCAGCAGCGGGAGCATGGCGGCGTAGGGCGCGTCGTAGCCCCGGATTCGTTCCGTGTTGTCCAGGACGAGCACGCCGTCCTGGGCCAGCAGGCCGCGGGCCAGGCATTCTTCGAGGCAGCGCACCCGGTCGCGCCCGTCGATGGAGATGATGTCGAAGGATGCGGGCTCGAAGCTCCCGGCGACGCCCCAGTACGGCGCCTCGGCCAGCAGCAGGTGGCAGTGGCGCTGCCCGGCGCCCAGCACGATGCTGCGCACCGAGTCGTGCCACGCCTTGTCGTGCTCGACGCTGACAAGCAGCGAGGAATGCGAGGCGAAGAAGAGCGTTCCGGCGCCCATGCCGAACTCGAGGATACGCGGCAGCCCGTTGCCGCGCGCCTGGCGCAGCAGGCAGAAGTTGCGCAGGAAATCGACGCTGCCGTCGGTCATCCAGGGGCTGGCGCGCAGCAGGGACGCCTTCTGGAAGGCGGGGGTGACCTGTGTGATCCAGTTCGCGTTCATCGCGGGGAGCCTCGCTGTGGCCTGTGGGGGGTGGGGATGGCTGGCCGCCTCGCGGCTAGACGGGCAGGCCCTGGGCCCTGCGGTGGGCCTTGATGTCGGCCAGAACCTTGTAGGGCACATGCAGCCCGCCCCGGCCGCGGCCCAGGGCGATGGCGGGCTTCACCGCGCCGTGAAAGTCCGACCCGCCGCTGACCAGCAGCCCCAGCTCGGCGGCCAGGGCGAGGTAGGCCGCGGTCTGGGTGCGGGTGTGCTCGGTGTAGTGGACCTCGATGCCCTCCAGGCCCAGCTCCTTGAGCTCGGCCAGCAGGGCGCGCAGGGCCGGGCCCTCCAGCTCCAGGGTGTAGGGGTGGGCCAGGATGGGTGTGGCCCCTTCGGCGCGCAGCAGCTCCAGCGCCCGGGCGGGGCTGAACTTGTCCTTGGGCAGATAGGCCCGGCCCGAGGAGCCCAGGTAGCGGTCGAAGGCGTCCTGCACCGAGGCGGCCGCCCCGGCCTCCATGAGCGCCAGGGCCAGGTGCGGGCGGCCCACGGTGCCCTCGCCCGCGATCTCCAGGACGCGTTCGTAGGTCACGTCGATGCCCAGCGCGCGCAGTTTTTCCACGATGCGCGCGTTGCGGCTGGCGCGGCGCTCGTTGAGCCAGGCGAAGCCTGCCTCCAGGTGGGCCGGGCGCTCGGGCAGGTAGAGCCCCAGGATGTGCATGAAGCCCGAGGGCGCGGTCACGGCCAGCTCGCAGCCCGCGATGACCTCCAGGCCCTCGCGGCGCCCGGCGGCCAGGAACTCGGACAGCCCGGCGCTGGTGTCGTGGTCGGTCAGGGCCAGGGCCTCCAGGCCGCTGCGCCGGGCCAGGGCCACCAGCTCGGCCGGGCGCAGGGTTCCGTCGGAGGCGGTGGAGTGGGTGTGCAGGTCGATTCCGGGCATGGGCTTCCCCTGGCTTGCGGTTGCGGGGGGCGGACGCGGCCCCTTGCCTTGAGCTAGGGCATGGCCGGGGGGCTGTCAACGCCGGGGGGCGATTCCGGCGCACGGCCCGCGTCTGCGGGCGTCTTCTGGCCGGGGGCCCGGCGCTTGAAGCGGGCGCGGATTCGGGCTAGAGTCGGCCATTGCCAACGAAGGAGGCGCCCCATGACGCTCAACAAGGACCTGCTGGACATCCTGGCCTGCCCCAAGTGCAAGGGCGAGGTGACCCTGCTGGAGAAGGGCGACGGCCTGCGCTGCGAGGCCTGCAAGGTCGTCTATCCCGTGCGCGACGAGATCCCGGTGATGCTGGTCGAGGAGGCCGTGCCCCAGGACCAGTGGCCGGGCCAGGCCGGGTAGCCCGCGCCGCCGCGCCCGCGCGGAGCCGGAAAACGGATCGGGGCCGCCCCAGCAGGGGCGGCCCCGTTTTTTTTGCGGCGGCCGGGCGCGCGGCGCCGGGGCTCATGCCTTGCGCGAGACCCAGAGGTTGGCCACGGCCAGGATGGAACTGCCGACGATGAGCAGCAGGGAGATGGCGTTGATCACCGGCGTGGAACCGTCGCGCACCTGGAGGTAGAGGTTGATGGGCAGGGTCGGCTCCGAGCCCACCAGGAACAGGGTGGTGTTGAAGTTCTCGAAGCTCATGAGGAAGGCCACTGTGCCCGCGCCGACGATGGCCGGGCGCAGGTAGGGCAGGGTGATGTGCCGGATGACCTGCCAGCGGTTGGCCCCCAGGTTCAGGGCGGCCTCCTCCAGGGTGCGGTCGAACTTGCGCAGCCGCGCCGAGACCACCAGGGTCACGAAGGTGGTGATGAACGAGAACTGGCCAAGGACCACCAGCCAGAAGCTCGGGCGCAGGAAGGGCACGTCCAGCCCGAAGGTGTCCTCGATGAAAAAGCCCGCCGTGTTGGCGGCCAGGAGCTGCGAGATGCCCAGGATGACCCCGGGGATGACCAGGGGCGCGAGCATGAGGAAATAGAGAGCGCCCTTGAGGGGGAAGTTCTCCTGCTCGAAGAGGAAGGCCGCGCAGGTGCCCACCACGACGGTCATGATGCTGACCCAGAAGGCGGTCTGGAAGCTGGTCCAGATGGCGCGCAGGTTCTGGGCGTCGTGCAGGATGCCCACCCGCTCGGGGCCCGGGGAGGCGAACCAGTCCAGGCTGAAGCCGTACCACGGCAGGGAGGGGAAGTTGGAGTCGTTGAAGGCCAGGACGCAGGTCACGGCCAGGGGCGCGAACAGGAAGACGAAGTACAGGACCACGAAGGCCGCGTAGGACCAGGAGTAGGCCCGGGAGTTGGGCAGGGTGCGGATCACGACGCCACCTCCCCGAGCTTCTGGCCCGTGATCTTCAGCCCGATCCAGATGATGGCCGAGCTGAGGGCCAGCAGGAGGAAGCCGAAGGCCGCGCCCTGGTTCCAGTTGAAGCTGGCGATGAACTGGTTGTAGATCTGCTCGGTGAACCACAGGGAGTTCTTGCCGCCCATGAGGTTGGGCGTCAGGTAGTTGCCCAGGCAGAGCATGAAGACCACGATGGCGCCCGAGGTGATGCCCGGCTTGCAGTGGGGCAGGATGATCCGCCACCAGATGGCCGCCCGCCCGGCGCCCAGGTCGTGGGCGGCCTCGATGAGGCTGTCGTCCAGGCTCTCCACGGCGGAAACCAGCGGCACGACCATGAACAGCATGGAGGTGTACACCAGGCCCATGATCATGGTCGCGTCGTTGTAGAGCATCTCCACGGGCGCGTCGGCCAGGCCCAGCTTGAGCAGGGCGAAGTTGACCACTCCCGACTCGCGCAGGAGGATCATCCAGCCGTAGATGCGCACCAGCTCGCTGACCCAGAAGGGCAGGAGCAGCAGCGTGAGCAGGAACCCCTGCAGGCGCACCCGGGCGACCTTGGCGATGTAGAACGCCACGGGCATGGCCAGCAGGAAGGTGATGGCCGTGGTGATGACCGAGTACATGGCCGTGCGCACGAAGGTCAGCCAGTAGATGGGCTCGCCGAAGAAGTTGGCGTAGTTCTGCAACGTCCAGGACGCGCGGCTGCCCGAGCCGCTGCGTAGGCTCATGACCAGCAGGTCCAGGTGCGGCAGGACGATGAGCAGCACGAGCCAGGCCAGCACCGGGGCCAGGAACAGCCAGAACCCCAGGCGGGCCCTACGCATCGCCGCCCTCCCGCCGGAAGCAGACGCCCGAGTCGGGATGCCAGCCCAGGGTGATCTCCTGGCCGGGCCGGATGTGGTCGAAGCGCCGGTTCTGGGGCAGGGTCACCAGCAGTTCGTGCTCGGCGGGGGTCACGGTGAGCAGGCGGCTGTTGGCGCCGTCGAAGAGCAGGGCCTTGACCGTGGCCCGGAAGGTATTCAGCCCGCTGGCGTCGGCGGGCTCGATGCGCATGGCCTCGGGGCGCAGGAACAGGCGCACCGCGCTGCCCGGGGCGCAGGCCCCGCGGCGGCGGGCCTCGAAGGCGAAGCCCTCGTCGGTGCCGATGACGGCGCGCTGCCCGGAGCACTCGCGCACCGTGCCCTCCCAGATGTTGGAGTCGCCCACGAACCCGGCCACGAAAGGCGTGGCGGGGTCGCCGTAAAGCTCCTGGGGGCTGCCCACCTGCTCGAAGCGGCCCTTGTTCATCACCGCCACTGCGTCGGACATGACCAGGGCCTCGGACTGGTCGTGGGTGATGTAGATGAACGTGGTGCCCACCTTGGCCTGGAGCTTTTTCAGCTCGACCTTCATCTGCTCGCGCAGCTTGAGGTCCAGCGCGCCCAGGGGCTCGTCGAGCAGCAGCACCGAGGGCTCCAGCACCAGGCAGCGGGCGATGGCCACGCGCTGCTTCTGCCCGCCGGAGAGCTGGGCTATCTCCTTGGAGCCGAAGCCCGGCAGGCCGACGCGCTCCAGGGTGCGCTCCACGCGCCGGGCGATCTCGGCCCGGGGGGTGCCCCGGCGCTCCAGCCCGAAGGCGATGTTGCGGGCCACGTTCATCATCGGGAACAGGGCCAGGTGCTGGAACACGAGGTTCACCGGGCGGCGGTTGGGCGCCACGCGGGCCATGTCGCGGCCGCGGATGGCGATGGTGCCCGAGGTGGGCTCCTCGAACCCGGCGACCATGCGCAGCATGGTCGTCTTGCCGCAGCCGGACGGGCCCAGGATGGAGAAGAAGGAGCCCGCGGGAACGTCGAAGGACACGTCGTCCACCGCGGTGAATTCGCCGAAGCGCTTGACGAGGCGGCTGACGGAGAGGTCGTTTTCCATGCGGAACCCGCGCGGCTTGGGGTGGATGGGGCGCGGGCGGTGTCCCGCCCGCGCCCCGGATGCTTACTTGGCGGCCTTGATCTTGTCCAGGACCTTGCCTTCCATGGCCTCCAGGCTGGCCGGGACGGGCGGGTACCACTTGATGTTGTCGATGGTCGCCTGCGGGAAGGAGCGCTCGAAGTTGGCGCGCACGTCGGCCACGACGTGGGCGTTGGCGTCCTTGGAGGCGGTGGGGGTGTTCTCCGCGCTGGTGAACACGGCGGCGTTCTCGGGGCGCAGCATGAAGTTGATCCACTTGTAGGCCGCCTCGACGTTATCGGCCTTGGCCGGGATGGCGAAGGTGTCGATCCAGCCCAGGGCGCCCTCGCTGGGAGCCACGAAGTCGATGGCCGGGTTCTCGGCGTGCAGCTTCCAGCCGCCGTTGTCCCAGGCCATGGCCACGAAGACCTCGCCCGAGCGCATGGATTCGAGCAGGGCGTCGCCGTTGGCCCAGTAGTTCTTGACCAGGGGCTTGGCGGCGATGAGGGTCTGCTCGATCTTGTCGAGCATGGCCTGGTAGGCTGCGGGGTCGGCGTACAGGGCGAAGGGGTCGTAGCCCAGGGCGAAGCCCATGGCGATGAGGGTCGGGCGCTTCAGGCGGTAGCTCACGCGGCCTTCGAACTGCGGGTCGAGCAGGGCCTTGAAGGAGGTGGCCCCGGCGGCCTTGTCGGCGTTGACGATGAGCCCCGAGGTGCCCCAGCAGAAGGGCACGGCGAAGGACTTGCCGCCCACCAGGGTGTTCTTCTTCACCGCTTCGAGCATGGAGGGGATGAACAGCTCGGCCTGGATCTTGGAGAAGTCCACGGGCTGGTAGAGGCCGAACTCCTCCTGCACGGAGGAGATGCGGTCCTGGCTGGGCTGGGCGAGGTCGAAGCCCGCGCCGCGCGTGGCCCGCAGCTTGGCGATCATCTCTTCGTTGTTGGAGTAGGTGACCTCCACGGCGATGCCGGTCTCGGCCTGGAATTTGTCCACCAGCTCCTTGGGGGCGTAGCCCTTCCAGGTGAGCAGCTTCAGGGTCTCGGCCTGGGCCGTGGTGGCTACGGCCACCAGGGCGAGCAGGAGAAGAAGCAGAACCTTGCGCATGACGTGGCTCCTTGTTGGGGTGTGCCCCCTTCCCGAAGGGGAAGGAGATGCTTATCCGGGCAACACATAACCCCTTTTCGCCCCGGGCGGCAAGGAGGGGAATGCGGCGATTGGGTTACGGGGCCCGCGGCGCGGCGACGGTTTCGTGCCGCGCGGGGGCGGGGGCGCGTTGCGCCGCGTGGCCGGTGCGCATGCTCCGGGCTGGCCCGGCGATGGATGTTTGCCGATGCGCCCCGTTGCGCTGGCAGCACTGCGGGGCATGGGTCTTGACAAGGCGTCATGCCTGCTTACCTTCCACTGCGAAAAGAGGCATCCAAGCGATGCGCAACAATATCCCAAGACGGAGGGTAGACACATGGTGATCGACTTTGGATCCTTCTATGACTTCCCCAGATATTGGGACAAGGTGTTCGAGGAGTTTTTCGGCCCGGCGACCCTGGCCCAGCGGCGCGCGGCCTATCCGCCCCTGAACATCAGCGAGAACGACGAGCACATCCGCGTGCGGGCCGAGATTCCCGGCACGGCCATGCAGGACGTGGAGCTGACCCTGACCGGGCGCAGCCTGGTCATCAAGGGCGAGCGCAAGGCCCCCGAGGGCAAGTACTTCCGCCAGGAGCGCCCGGCGGGCGTGTTCCAGCGGGTGGTCACCCTCAACGTGCCCGTGGAGCGCGACGGCGTGCGCGCCACCCTCGCGGACGGCGTGCTGGACATCGTGCTGCCCAAGACCGAGGCCGTGAAGCCCAAGAAGATCGACATCCAGATGTCCTAAGGGAGGTGCCCCATGAGCAACGACATCGCCAAGACCCAGCAGGAACGGCAGGCCCAGTCCGGAGCGCCCCGGTTCCGCCAGCCTTCGGATATCATCGAGCGCGAGGACGGTTTCCACATCTTCATGGATATGCCCGGGGTGGCCAAGGGTGACCTGGTCATCGACCTGGAGGACAGCGAGCTTGTGGTTTCCGGGCGCGCCTGCGCCGAGCTGCCCGAGGGCGAGAAGTACCTCGAGGTGGAGTTCGGCAGCTGCGAATACCGCCGGGCCTTCAAGCTCTCGGACACCGTGGACCGCGAGCGCATCCGCGCCAGCCTGTCCAACGGCGTCCTGGAACTGTTCCTGCCCAAGGCCGAGGCCGCCCAGCCCCGGCGCATCGAGATCAAGGCCGGCTAAGGCCGCGCGGGCCGCGCCTGCGGCGGCCGGAGCACGCAATGCACAGGGCCGCCCCTCCCTCGGGAGGGGCGGCCCGTTGCGTTGATGCCGCCCGGGCATTGCCTCGCCCAGAGGCTTTTGGCATGGTCCCTGCTTCGACGCGGATACCAGTAACCCGTCAACCTGCCGGATCGGAGCACATGAAAATCAAACACCTGATGCATCGCGGTGACAGCTTCGTCCGCCCCCAGGACACCATCGCCGAGGCCATCCAGCACTACCTGGGCGACGAATGCAATTGCGTCCCTGTGGTGGACGACAGGAACAAACCGCTGGGTGTGCTGACCATCTATCGAGTCATCGCCGCCCTGCGCGACGGAGTGTCCGTCCATGCGCCGGTGGATGGTGTGTATGCGCGCGACATCCAGTCCGTGAACCAGGAGGTCGGCTTCGACGCCGTGCGCGACCTGCCCCTGGAGCGGCTTCTGGTGCTGGACGACACCGGGAAACTGGTGGGTGTGCTGTCCAAGATAGAGTTGATCTCCCGTATTTTCGAAGCGTTCGACCTGACGGCCCAGGAATTGAAGATCCTTTTGATGACCGTGCCTCTGGGCATCATCGCCCTGGACGACAACGGAGTGATCACGGAAATCAACAACGCCGCCGAAGCCATTCTCGGCATTGAGGCCAACGCGGCCTACGGCATGGACGTGGGTGTGCTTTTCAGGGGTGCGCTGGAGAGCGGCGACGTGCTGCACGGCATGGGCCCGCAGACCATGACCGTGCGCGGTGTGCGCTGTGTGGCCCAGGCCCGGGCCATCCTGCGCGACGGCGTGCCTCACGGCACGGTCATGGTCCTGCAGGACATCAGCGAGCTGGACGCCCTTTCGCGCGAGCTGGACAGTGTGAACACCCTGCTGGCCGAGTTGGACGTGATCGTGGGCACCCTGCCGGATCCGCTTTGGGTGCTCGACGAGGGCGGGGGGGAGGTCTATGTCAACGAGCGCGCCCGCGAGCAGTTTCCCGGCCTGGAGCGGCTGCGCAGCGGCCAGGGCTGTGTCGGCGAACTCGAGCGCCGCCTGTCGGACCTGGTGCGCGGCGTGCTGGACGGCACCCTGGCCGAAAGCTTTTCACGCGTGCTCACCGAGGACGACGGCCGCGAGGTCATCGTCAAGTACAGCCCGGTCCGCGATGTGCGCCAGCGCGCCGTGCGCCATGTCTTCCACCTTCAGGACGTGACGGAGATGAACCGCCTGCGCCGCGAGAGCGCGCGCCATCGCGAGGAGCTGCAGGCCCTGCGCGGCGAGCGTTCGGAAAAGGACGGCATCGTCTACCGCAGCCGGAGCATGGCCGAGGTCATGGCCCAGGTGCGCAAGGTGGCGCTGGTGGAGTCCACCGTGCTGGTGCTTGGGGATTCGGGCGTGGGCAAGGGCGAGGTCGCCAGGCGCATCCATTCCTACGGCCCCCGGGCCGACAGGCCGTTCATGGCCTTGAACTGCGGGGCCATTCCCGAGAGCCTGCTGGAGTCGGAACTGTTCGGCTACGAGCGCGGAGCCTTCACCGGCGCCGAACGGGGCGGCAAGGTCGGCCTGCTCGAGGTGGCCAACCACGGGTGTCTGTTCCTGGACGAAATCGGCGAGATGCCCCTGGCGCTCCAGGTCAAGCTGCTGCGCTTTCTCCAGGAATCGGAGATCATGCGCGTGGGCGGCTCGCGGCCGATCAAGCTCGACGTGCGCATCATCTCGGCCACCAACAAGAACCTGCACGAGCTGGTGGAGCGCGGCCAGTTCCGCAAGGATCTTTTCTACCGGCTGAATGTGGTGCCCATCCACATCCCGCCTTTGCGCGAGCGGGTGGAGGACATTTTGCCCCTGGCCCACCATTTTCTCAAGCGCGTCAACGCCAAGTACGGCCGGGCCAAGCGCCTGTGCCCCGAAACCTGCAACCTGCTCGAGCGCTACGCCTGGCCCGGCAACGTCCGCGAGCTTATCAACGTCATCGAGCGGATTACCATCATGAGCGACGACGATGTGCTCGCGCCTTCGACCCTGCCCGCCTATTTCAACTATCCGGGCGGCCAGGAGGAGGTCTGCCGCACCCAGTCCGACTGCCTGCGCACGGCGTTGGAGAATGTGGAGCAGTCCATGATCCGCTGCGCCCTGAAAAAGCACGGCGGCATCCGCCCCGCCAGCCGCGCCCTGGGCATCTCCCATCCCACCCTGCTGCGTAAAATGCACCGCTATGGCATCGCGGTCCAGGAATGAACCGGCGGTAGAAGGTTCGACCAGCGTCGGGCCGGTGTGGGGTGTTGGTTGTTTTAGTGAATTTTTCAATATGGTTACATGTTAAATCTTGGGCCGCACGCCGCGCCGTGCTCCGATCCCGGTCCGGTGGTGAACCAGGAGCGTGCCGAGCGGGAGCGCCGGGAGGGAGCTCTGCGCCGCCGGGTGCCGGGCAGGCAGGGTTTGCTTCCTAGATAAGCCAAGTAATATCAGGATATTATGTTTTGATCTGCACAATGGCACCGCTTTTGCTCTCTTCCGTGCGAGGTTGGCCGATAGGCCGTAATTCAAATCTTGTATGGAGGAGAGATTATGTCCTGTACTTGTAATCTTGTCTGGAAAGGAAAGCGAATTTTCGATGGATTCGACAAGAGCGGGAGGCTTGTCAACATCGACGCATCCGCCATGTATGGAGGTACTGATACCGCGCCAAGTCCTATGGACCTTCTGCTTATAGGCCTTTCCGGCTGCACTGGAATCGTCATGACAATCGCGATGGAGCACTACGGTGTCGAGCTGGAGTCGTTGAATATTTCGGCCCAGGGCAGCCGCTCCGAAACCGGCCCCGGCGAATATGCGGACATGCGCGTCCACTTCGACGCCAAGGGCAAGGGCGTGAGCCACGAGACCATGCGCAACGCCATCCGCGAGTTCATCCTGCCCAAGGCCCCTGTGCTGTGCACCCTGAGCAAGGGGTGCCCCGTGACCCTGGGCTACCGGCTGGACGGCGCGACCTATGAATGTGCCGCCGGGAGCGACGGCTTCACGGAAGTTGCGAACTAGCGTCGCCCGGAGGTTCCCATGAACGCCTATGCACTTTGGATGTTCGGGCTGGCGCTGGCCTACACCCTGCTCCTTGTGACCTTCAGTCTGATCGCCCGGCGCAAGGCCCGGGCCGGGGACGGGTTCTTCGTCGGCGGGCGCTCCTTCAACCGCTGGACCGTGGCCTTCTGCATCACCGGCCTGTTCTCCGGTTCCACCTTCATCGCCATCCTTGAATTGTCCTACCTCAAGGGGGTCTCGGCGCTGTGGTATGGCGTGGCCGAGATGTCCCATGTGCTGATCATCGCGGTGCTGCTCATCGGCCCGTTGCGCAAGAAGATGATGGTCACCGTCTCGGGGCTCATCGGCGACCGCTATGGCCGCCTCGCCAAGGCCATCGCCGGGGGCATCACGGCCCTGACCTTCCCCATGTGGTCCCTGGCCACAGCCCTGGCCTTCGCCTCGTGCATCAACGCCATCACCGGGCTGGACCTGATGGTCTCGGTGGCCATCACCGGCGTGTTGCTCTACGTCTACCTGGTTTGCGGGGGCATGTGGTCCGTGGCCTTCACGCAGACGACCAACTTCTTCGTCTACATGGCCATGTTCGCCGTGCTGATTTATGCCTTCTTCGTCAATCCGGGCGTCGAGGGGCTGCGCGAGCTGGCCCAGGCCCGCCCGGACATGTTCGATCCGCAGGCCGTGGGGCTGCAAAGCATCCTGGCCTGGTTCGGCACGTTTTGGATCAACGTGCTGCTGGCCCAGGCCGCGTTCCAGATGGCCCTGTCGTGCAAGACGGCCGAGGAGGGCCGCAAGGGCCTGTTCATCGCCGCCGGGTTCAACGTGATCTTCATCGTCATGGGGGTGGTCGTCGGCCTGGCCGCGCACCATGTCCTGCCGGACATCAGCCGGGGGCTGGTGGCCGTGCCCACCTACCTGATGCAGAACCTGCCCGCGCCGCTGGTGGGCATCTTCAGCCTGGGCATCTGGGCCTGCGCCCTGGGCTGGGGCGCGCCGTGCCAGTTCTCGGGTGCCACGAGCCTGGGGCGGGACGTGGGCAGCGCCCTGAACCCCGGGGCCTCCGACGAACAGCTCGTGCGCTATACCCGCTGGTCCCTGGCGCTGTTGACCTGCCTGATGATCCTCTTCGGCTTCCTGCGCTCCGAGCAGACCGCCTGGTGGAACATCTTCGCCTGGACGGCCCGCAACGGCGCGACCTTCGCCCCGGTGGTGGCCACCCTGTTCTGGCCGGTGGCCACGCGGCGCGGCGTCGTGGCGGCCCTGTTGGCCGGCTTCGGCGGCGGCCTGTTGTGGAACCACCTGGGCGGCTGGGCCGTGGGCAGCTTCTACCTGAACACCCATCCGGTATGGGTCGGCATGACCGCGAACATCCTGGCCATGACCCTGGTCTCCCTGGCCGAGGGCAACTGGGAGCTCGCCCCGGCGCAGGGCCACCGCAGGATCATGAGCGGCCTTGGCGGCGGCATGACCGTGTGTTTCCTCGGTAGCGTGCTGCTCTTCTCGGACTGGATGTACGCC
>NZ_JALNWM010000040.1 GCF_023230885.1 Desulfocurvus sp.
CCTCCACCACCTCCTTCAGGTCGTCGATGTCGTAGAGGTAGACGTTGTCCAGGGCGTTGACATCGTGGTCGATGTCGCGCGGCACGGCGATGTCGATGAAGAACATGGGCCGGTTGCGCCGCGCGCGCAGCACGGGCTTCACGTCGCGCGCGCGGATCACGGCCTCGGTGGCGCCGGTGGAGGAGATGACGATATCCACCTCGGGCAGCCTGGAGGTCAGCTCCTCGAAGGGGACGGCGCGGCCCTTGAAGCGCCCGGCCAGCTCCTTGGCGCGCGAGAGGGTGCGGTTGGCCACCAGCACCTCGCGGATGCCCGCGTTGACCAGGTGGGCGGCGGCCAGCTCGGCCATTTCCCCGGCGCCCACGAGCATGGCCCGGTTGGTGCTCATATCGCCGAAGATTTTCTTGGCCAGCTCCACGGCGGCGTAGCTGATGGACACGGCACTGGAGGCGATGGCCGTCTCGGTGCGCACGCGCTTGGCCACGGAGAACGCCTTGTGCAGCAGGCGGTTCAGGATGACCTTGGACGACCCGTGGTCCACGCTGGCGCGGTAGGCGTCCTTGATCTGGCCCAGGATCTGCGGCTCGCCCATGACCATGGAGTCCAGGCTGGAGGCCACGGTGAACAGGTGGCGCACGGCGTCGAGGCCCTGGTGGGCGTAGACGTGCGGGCCGAGCACGCCGACGCTGCCGCCGCATGTTTCGGCCCAGAAAGACAGGATGGCCTCGGGCTGCACCGACGCATCGGCCACGGCCAGGATCTCCACCCGGTTGCAGGTGGACAGGGTCACGGCCTCGGTGACCGGCCCCTCGGGGCGGACCAGCCCCAGGCGGCAGGGGTCGCACTCGGCCAGGGCGTAGGCCTCGCGGATTTCCACTCCCGCGGTGCGGTGGTTCAGGCCGACAAGGATTATTTTTTGCTTCATGGCGCCGGTATTATTGGAAGTTGTGGTGCGAGGGGACCAGGAAGTTGACCAGGACCAGGGAAAGCATGGACAGGGCGAAGACCAGCATGCCCAGGGTGGCGGCCTTGCGGCCGCGCCAGCCCAGGCTCAGGCGCTGGTGGAACAGGTAGGCGTAGAGCACCCAGATGCACAGGGAGGTGATTTCCTTGGGATCCCAGGTGATGAGCCTGCCCCAGGTGTAGCGGCCCCAGATGAAGCCGGAGAGCAGGCCCAGGGAATAGAGCGGAAAGCCCCAGATCACGGCCCATTTATTGGCCAGGTCCAGGGTGTTCAGGCTGGGCAGGTCCTTGCGGAAGCCGGTGAGCTTCTCCTTGGTCTTGATCTTGCGTTCCATGTGCAGGAACAGCGCCCCGGCGGCGAAGGCCATGGCCAGCAGCGTCAGGCTGCACAGCAGCGCGCCGATGTGCAGGGTGAAGAACAGCCCGGCGAAGTGCTCGGGCATGGTCACGGCCTTGCCCG
Source organism: Desulfocurvus sp. (assembly GCF_023230885.1). GTDB lineage: Bacteria > Desulfobacterota > Desulfovibrionia > Desulfovibrionales > Desulfovibrionaceae > Desulfocurvus. The sequence goes on from NZ_JALNWM010000040.1 coordinate 1,424, forward strand.
CCGGGATGGTGATGGACGACAGGTAGAGCACCAGGGCCAGGGGCGAGGCGCCCAGGGCCAGGAAATCGAGCTTGCGGGCGCGCCAGATGGCGAAATAGACCACCAGCAGCAGCCAGGCCATGAGGCTGTAGTACAGCCCGCCCTGGCGGAAGGCGGCGTGGCCCCCGGCGGCGAAGAGCAGGGCGATTTCCAGGGTGTGCAGCACAAGCCCGCCCGCAGCGCACAGGGAGCCCACGCGCTTGAGCAGGGGCCGCTGGCCGAGCATCCCGGCGGGGAAGAGCAGGGCCCCGGCGAAATATAGCGTCACCACGACTATTTCCAGCAGGCTAGCATAGTCCATCGAGCAGTTCTCCGATCTTGGGGACCAGGGGGCCGGGCAGCAGCTCCGCGAGCAGGGCGGCGGCCCCGTCGCGGTCGGCGCGGCCCAGGGCCTCCAGCAGCCCGCAGGCCACCAGGGCGCGGAACAGTTCCGTATTGGCCGGTGTGCCCAGGCCAAGGGCCAGCACCTGGGGCCTCATACGCTCCATGAGGGTCAAAAACAAGCCGTAGGCCGGGCCGAAGTGCCCGCGCATCTCCTCGCCGATGCGCCGGGCCAGGGCCGGGCTGGCGCCGCCGGTGGAAAAGGCCACGGTCAGCGCGCCGCTCTCCACCGTGGCGGGCACGATGAACGTGCCCAGCTCCGGGGCGTCGGCCACGTTGACCGGCACGCCGCGTTCCCGGGCCGCCCCGGCCACCTGGGCGTTGACCCCGGGGTCGCCCGTGCAGGCGAAGGCCAGGGTCCGGCCGTCCAGGTCCCCGGGGGCGAAGGGCCGCCGGGCGAACTCCAGGCCCGGGCGCGCCAGCAGCCCTTGCAGCTCCGGCGAGGGCGGGGCGGTGTCCAGGGCCAGCACATGGGCGGCCCCGCAGTCCAGCAGGGTGCCGATCTTGCGCAGGCCCACGGCGCCCGCGCCCACCACCAGCGCGCGCAGCCGGGCCGGATCCAGGAAAACGGGATAGTGGCGCATCGGGCCTTCGTACCAGAAGCTTCCCGCGCAGGCAAAAGGATATAAGCCCCCGGGGCACGTTGGCAATCGCCGTCTGTGCCGTTGCCTCGCGGGGCGCTTTGGGCTACCTTGCCGGGGTTCCTCCCCAATCCGCAACCCCCCGACACGGCATGCAGGAACCCCGCTCGGACCAGCTTCCGGCACACGGCCGCAAACATCTGGTGGTCCAGCTCGCCCGCTTCGGCGACCTGGTGCAGACCAAGCGCCTGCTGGCCACCCTGGCGGCCCGGCCGGAGGCCGAGGTCCACCTGGCGGTGGACCGTTCCCTGGCCGGGCTGGCGGCGCTGCTCTTCCCCGGGGTCCGCGTCCACGCCCTGGCGGCCCACGCCCAGGGGCAGGCCGATCCCGGGCAGGCCCTGGCCGAGAACATGCCCGCCTTCGCCGCCCTGCGCGGAGCCGGGTTCCACGAGGTCTACAACCTCAACTATTCCGGCCTGAATTTCGCCCTGTCCACCCTGTTCGACCCGGCCATCGTGCGCGGGCACCGCATGGAGAACGGCCAGCGCCTGTCCGGGCCCTGGGCGCGCATGGCCCTGCGCTGGACGCGCCAGCGCCGCTTCGCGGGGCTGAACCTTGTGGACTACTGGGCCGAGCTGGCCGACGACCCGCTGCCCCCGGGCATGGTCAACCCCGTGGCCCGGCGCGGGGGGGGCGGGGTGGGGCTGGTGCTGGCCGGGCGCAACGCGCGGCGCTCCCTGCCGCCCCGGACCCTGGCCCTGCTGGCCGGGGCCGTGGTCCAGGGCACGGGGGCCTCGCGGGTGGTGCTGCTGGGCTCCCGGGCCGAGCGCGCGGCGGCCAAGGAACTGCTGGCCCTCATGCCGCGCGCCCTGCGCGACATGACCCGGGACATGGTGGGCGCCACGGATTGGCGCGGGCTGCTGGATGCCCTGGACGGACTGGACGCGCTGCTCACGCCCGACACGGGCACCATGCACCTGGCGGCCCACCTGGGCGTGCCGGTCCACGCGTTCTTCCTGTCCTCGGCGTGGTGTTTCGAAACCGGGCCCTACGGCCTTGGGCATCGCGTCTGGCAGGCGGACATGGACTGCGCCCCCTGCCTGGAGACCTCGCCCTGCCCCATCGGCACGCGCTGCGCCCGGGCCTTCTCCGGGCGCGACCTGCTGCGCCACCTGGCCGGCAATCCGGCCTTCGAGACCCCGGAGGGGCTCACGGGCTATGTGTCGGCGTTCGACCCCCTGGGGCTGACCTTCCGCGCCGTGCTCGGGCCGGACCCGGAGGCCGAACGCCGCCGCCAGTTCCGCACGCTCATGGCCGGGGTGCTGGGCCGCCCCATGCCCGGCGTCGTGGACCCGGAGTTGGCAAGGGAATTCCTGCCCGAGGAAGACTGGATGCTTCCGGGCGCCGCCAAGCCGCATACAACCATGGAGTTCCTGGATTTCCAGGAGAAGGTTCAGGCATGACTTCGAGAAGCGATCTGACGGAAGCCGCACGCTCCGGCACGCCGCAAGGGCCGTTGCGGGTCCTGCTCGTGCCGCCGCTGTACGGCGGCTCCCTGCCCGTGGCCCGCTTCTGCGGACGGGCCCTGGCGGGCATGGGCCATATGGTGGAGACATTCGAGGCCCCGGATTTTCATGGCGCCTTTTCGGCCCTCAAGGGGCTGCGCGTCACCTCCGAGCGGCTGACGCACCTGGAGAACGCCTTTTTGGGCGTGATCTCCCAGGCCATCCTGGCCAAGGTGGAAACCTTCGAGCCCGACCTCGTCCTGGCCCTGGCCCAGGCGCCCCTGGGCGCCCAGGCCCTGCGGCGGCTGCGCCGCGACGGCGTGCCCACGGCCATGTGGTTCGTGGAGGACTGGCGCGTCTTCACCTACTGGCGGGCCTACGCGCCGCTGTACGATTTCTTCGCCGTGATCCAGGAGGATCCCTTCCTGGGCGAGCTGGCGGCCGCGGGGCAGCCCAACGCCCTCTACCTGCCCCTGGCGGCGGACCCGCAGTTCCACAGGCCCCTGGACCTGACCCCCGGCGAGCGCCGCACCTGGGGCGCCCAGGTGGGGTTCATGGGCGCGGGCTATCCCAACCGGCGCGCGGCCTTCCGGCGCCTTGCGCATCACGATTTCAAGATATGGGGCACGGAGTGGGAGGGCGACGCGGCCCTGGCCCGGCGCGTGCAGATGCGCGGGCGCCGCGTGAGCCCCGAGGAGTGCGTGAAGATCTTCAACGCCACCCTGGTCAACCTGAACCTGCACTCCAGCGTGCAGGCCGACAACCCCGTGCCCCCGGGGGATTTCGTGAACCCGCGCACCTTCGAGCTGGCCGCCTGCGGGGCGTTCCAGCTGGTGGACCGGCGCGGGCTCATGGACGACCTGTTCTGGTCCGACGAGCTGGCGACCTTCCAGACCCTGGAGGAGCTCGACGAGCGCATCGCGTATTTCCTGGAGCACCCTGAGGAGCGGCTGGAGTACGCCCGCCGGGGCCGGGAGCGCGTGCTGGCCGACCACACCTACACCCACCGCATGGCCGCGCTGCTGGCCTTCGTGGCCCAGCGGCGCCCGGGCTGGCCCGCCCCGCGCAAGAGCGCCCGGGCCCTGGACGGCCTGCCCGAGCCCCTGCGGGCCCAGGTGGTGGAGCTGCTGGATCGTCTGGGGCTTGGGGCCGACACGACCTTCGACGACCTGGTCTGGGCCGTGCGCCAGCGCCAGGGCGAACTGACCGAGGTGGAAACGGCCGTGCTGTTCCTGGACGAATGGCGCAGACAGTACGGCGCCAAGCCTGCGGAACCCTCCTGACGATCCCGGGCCCGGGGGCTCCGGGCCCGCCCCGGCCTATTCGTCCCCGGCCCCGGGGCCGGGGGACGTCTGTCCGTCCGGACCTTCCGGCCCGTCCTGGGCGTCGGGTTCCTGCGGGCGCGGCAGGCCCCGCCACCACGCGCTCAGGCGCGGCTCCTGGCCGTTGTCGCGCGGGGTGTAGAAGCCGCCCGCCACGCCATCGGGCAGGTAGCGCTGCGGCGCCCAGCCGCCGGGATAGTTGTGCGGGTACTTGTAGCCCTGGCCGAAGCCCCACTGCTTTTGCAGCCGGGTGGAGGCGTTGCGCAGATGCAGCGGCACGGGCCGCATGCCGTTCTCGCGGATTTCGCGCGCGGCCATGTGGTAGGCCATATAGCTGGAATTGCTCTTTTTCGCCAGGGCGAGATAGGTCACCGTCTCGGCAAGGGGAATGAAGCCCTCGGGCATGCCCACGAACTCCACGGCCTGCTGGCAGGCCACGGCCAGGGGCAGGGCGCCGGGGTCGGCCAGGCCCACGTCCTCCCCGGCGGAAAGGATCAGCCGCCGGGTGACGAAGCGCGGGTCCTCGCCGCTTTCCAGCAGGCAGGCCAGGTAGTAGAGCGCCGCGTCGGGGTCGCTGCCGCGGATGGATTTGATGAGCGCCGAGGCCAGCTCGTAGTGCGAGTCGCCGTCGCGGTCGCCGCGCAGGACCACGTCGGGCAGCACGGCCTTGAGCCCCTCGGACGAGCGTTCGGCCTCGGGCAGGGCGGCGGTGTATTCCACAAGGTTCAGCAGGGTCCGTGCGTCGCCCTGGGCGACGGCGGCCAGCACGTCCAGGCTGGCCTCGGGCAGCTCCTGGCCCAGGGCGGCCATGCCCCGGGCGGCGACCTCGCGCAGGTCCTGGCGCGAGAGGGCCCGCAGCCGGTGCACATGCAGCCGCGAGAGCAGCTGGCGCGTCACCGAGAACGAGGGGTTCTCGGTGGTGGTGGCCAGCAGGGCGATTTCCCCCGATTCGAGGATGGGCAGGAAGAAGTCCTGCTGGGCCTTGGAGAAACGGTGCAGCTCGTCGAGGATGAGCACCCGCCGGCCCTTGATGCGCTTGCGCAGTTCGGCCAGCCCGGCCTCCGGGGCGCTGACGCGCACGAAGGGAAGGCCCGAGAGCCTGGCCAGCAGCAGCGCCAGGGTGGACTTGCCGCAGCCCGGCGGGCCGAAGAAAAGCTGCGAGGGCAGGCGCGGCCCCCGGGCCATGGCCTCGACCTTGGCCCGGATGTGCCGCTGGCCGATGAATTCGTCCAGGGTCCGGGGTCGGATGCGGTCGGCCAGGGGCTGGTTCGCGTCGCGGGCCGGGGCGTCCCCGGGGGCGGGGGCGTCTTCGGGGGCGGTTTCGCGCGGGTTCTCAAGCATGGGCGCCACCCCACCAGAACAGGGTCAGGGCCGCCAGGGCCGCGGTCTCGAAGCGCAGCACCGACGGCCCCAGGCTCACGGCCGCGAACCCCGCCGCCTCCAGGGCGCTGACCTCGCGGGGGTTCAGGCCGCCTTCGGGGCCCAGCACGCAGAGCACGTCGCCCCGGGCTGCGGTGACATCGGCCGGGCCCAGCAGGCGCGGGCGCCGCTGGTCCTCCCACAGCAGGTAGCGCCGGGGGACGGCCGCCCCGGCTTCGAGCAGGGCCTCCAGGGAGGGCAGGGTGCGCAGCCCGGGCAGCCAGGGGGAGCCGCACTGCTTGGCCGCGGCGGCCAGGGCGGCGGCCCAGGTCTCCTTGGGCGCGTCGGGAACCCGGCCCTGGCTGTGGGCCGCCTGCCAGAACCAGACCTCCCCGGCGCCCAGCTCCACGGCCTTTTCCAGCAGCCAGCCGCGCCGGGCGGACTTGGCCCAGCCCACGGCCAGGATGGTCCGGGCCCGGGGCGCGGGGGCGGCGTGTTCCTCCAGGAGTTCCAGGGTCAGGGTCCGGCGGTCCACGGCCAGCACGCGGAACAGGCCCGTGCGCCCCGCGCCGTCCAGCCCGCGCAGGGTTTCGCCCGGGGCCGTGCGCAGCACGCGCCCCAGGTGGTGGGCCTCGGGGCCGTCGAGCACGAAGGGGTCGCGCCAGCGGTGGGGTTCGAGGAGGAAGGTCTTCATGGCGCTCGTCTTAGCGCGGCCCGGGCCCGGGCGCAACCGTGCCGGACACCGGCCCGCCGCGCCCGGCCCGGGCGCGGCCGGGCGAAAAAAAACGCCCCGGGCCGCGCGGGCGGCCCGGGGCGGCTTTGCGCGCGCCGCGGCTAGAGCTTCACGCGGGCCGTGCCCTGGGTGTAGAAGGGCAGGGTGCCCCGGGTGGCGGCCAGGGGCTTGGCGCCCTTGCCGACCAGGAACTGCGTGGCTTCGGCGTGCTCGGCCTGCACATAGGCCAGGGCCACGGCATGGCCCAGGCTGGGGGCGAAGGAGCCGCTGGTCACCCGGCCGACGGGCTCGCCCGAGGGCAGCAGCACGGGGTCGTCGTGGCGGGCGGCGCGGCGGCCTTCGAGCACCAGGGGGATGAGCGACTCGCGCACGTCGAAGGCCCTGGCCTTGCCGATGTGGTCGGCCGGGGACTTGAGGAAGACGGACATGCCCGCCTCGGCGGGGGTGTGCTTCTCGTCCAGGTCCTGGCCGTAGAGGGCCATGCCCATCTCCAGGCGCAGGGTGTCGCGCGCGCCGAGGCCGGCGGGGCGGACCAGCGGGTTTTGCAGCAGCAGCTCCCACAGGGCCTGGGCCTTGTCCTCGCGCAGGTACAGCTCGTAGCCCAGCTCGCCGGTGTAGCCCGTGCGGCTGACGACCATCGGGTCGCCGTCGAACTCGGTGCGCTTGAAGGAGAAATAGGTCAGGAACGACCAGTCCTCGCCGGTGGCCTCGTTGAGGACGCGGCAGGCCTCGGGGCCCTGGAGGTCGATCTTGGCGGTCATGTCCGAGATGTTCTCGAAGAACATGCCCTCCGGCAGGTGCGATTTGATCCAGGCGTAGTCCGTGTCGATGCGCGCGCCGTTGACCACGAGCATGTATTCGTCGTCGGCCATGCAGTAGACGATGCAGTCGTCGATGATCCCGCCCTGTTCGTTCAGCAGGAAGCCGTAGCGGCAGCGCCGGGGGCCGAGGGTGTCCAGGTTGTGGGTCACCACGCGCGACAGGGCGTCGCGGGCCTTGGCGCCACGCAGCTTGAACTCGCCCATGTGGCAGATGTCGAAGACGGAGGCCTTGGTGCGGGTGTGCTGGTGTTCTTCAAGAATACCGGCGTATTGGACGGGCATGTCCCAGCCGGCGAAGGGGACCATCCTGGCGCCGTGACCGACATGCCAGGAGTGCAGGGGTGTCTTGAATAGCTCGGACAACGACTTCTCCTTGCGCAGACGGAAGGGAAAGACCAAAGGGCAAACCCGGCCTATACAGCATGTTCCAGGGGCTTGTCACCTGATTCCGCCCGGGTTTTGCGGATGGACTTGAACTCGTCGAGCTGGGCCACCAGCCGTCCGTACTGGCGGCGCACCTCGCGCCCGTATGGGGTCAGGTCCTCGTCGCGGCGGCGGATGTATGTGCGCACGAGGTAGGCGTCCTGGAGCATGTTTTCGCCCAGGATGATGACGCTTTCCACCAGTTCGTCGAAGTAGTTGACGATCTCGTACTTGAGGTCGTTCAGCAGGGCGTTGGCCTGCTCCAGGGCCTCCAGGTGCCCCAGGCGCCCGCCCTTGTGCGCGCGCCTGCTCAGGTCCTCCAGGGCCTGCACCTTGCGCGCCTGCTGGATGTAGCTGTACTTGGCCCAGACCTCCTGGTGGAGGTCGTGCATGGAGTTGAAGGTCTCGTAGTAGTCCGGGTTGCGCAGGTAGGTGTCCAGGACCTTGGTGACGTTGGAGTAGAATTCGCCGGAGTAGCCGATGATCCTGCGCTGGTGCTTGGAGAGCCAGGCGAAGAGGAACTTCAGGCGCTTCTCATGGGTGTCGGTGTTCTCCACCACCTCGTTGCGCTTGTAGACGATGCGCCCGTTGTATTCGCCGCGGGCGATGTCGTTCAGCCGCAGGAACATGTTCGAGGCGTCCTTGATGATGTTGACCATCGCGTTGACCCGGCCCGACAGGGGGTGGATGACCTCCTGGCGGAGCACGGACAGGGCGCGGTCCTGGCGCACGTTGTCGCGGCTGAACTTGTGCTGGCGGTAGGTCACGCGCAGGATGACCACGCGCCGGGCGCGGTCCACGAAGTAGCGGCCCTGGGCCAGCTTGCGCAGCACGTCCTTCTGCTCGTTGTCCACCTGCACCAGGGCGGTTTTCTCCACGCGCGGATAGCGGCGGCTCAGGGGATGGGAGTACAGGGTGGTGATGGTCCGGTCGGACTGGCCGAGCACGCGGATCATGAAATCCTCGCCCATGCGCTGGAGGCGGCGCGAGAACAGTGCGCTGGAGGTGCGCCGCTCCGAGACGATGGGGAACCCGTACAGCTCCATGAGGAACTGGTAGACGAACAGGCGGTTGCGCTCGTAGCGCGCGTTGTCGCCCACGGTGAACTTGCCGGTGCGCACCCCGAAGCGCTTGATCTCGGTGTCCAGGTCCGAGGGGAAAGAGGCGTAGACCCCGGCCAGGTGGAAGCCGCCGCCCCGGTCCTTGGCCAGGACGTGGGCGCGATCCATCTGGAGCAGGAAGGGCAGAACGTCCGGATAGTTCTCCAGGGCTGTCAGGTCCTTGCGCAGGAATTCCCTGCGGAAGGCCTCCTGCCAGCGCTTGGGCAGGCGGTTCAGGCAGGTCTGGCGGTTGCGCACCTGCACGGCGCGCTCCAGGGGGCAGGCGTTCTCCAGCCCCAGCTCCGCCTCGCCCAGCAGGTCGTGCAGGATGTCGAACTGGAAGACCTCGGAAAAATAGGACAAGGGCCTGGCCAGGGCGACCATGGAGAAGCCCGGCAGGTTGGTATGCTCGAAGGGGTCGGCCTCGAAGGAGGGCAGCAGCTCGCGCGATTCCACCAGGGGGTAGTCGGGCTGCTCGAAGTAGGGCTTCAGCAGGCAGTGCCTGATCTGCACCCAGTCCAGGAAGCGCTTGAGGCGGGGGATGCTGTCGACCTGCAAGGGCACGGGACCGTCGGCTCCCGCCGTCAGGGGGAATTCACGGACCTTGCTGAACGCCTGCTCCCAGGAAAAAGCCATGCCTTTTGCCGTTGCTCCGGTGGGTGGGCAGGGCGCCCGAGCCCGGTTTGAATATCCATTCGTCGCAATTCTAGCGTTGCCCGGGCGCATTGACAATACAAAAAAGGCAAAACTTTCAGGGCCGAACCGTATCGCCGGGCCGCAGGCCGCCTCCGGCCTCCCGGGGCGGGCCGGTCGGCCAGGCCGGTGCCCCGGGCCGGGGCCGCGAACCCGGCGGCCCTCCAGAGCCCGGGCGCGCCCCCGGTCGGCCGGTGCGGCCCCCGGGGGGCTTCCGGCAACGCCGTCTTGTGTCCGGCGCTCTTGTGTTGTGTGTTGCGCGCGGCACGGTGAATGTATCTTGGAGGGCATGTCCGATCTTTAATCGTGTGTAACGAGTCAAATGTTATGCACTGATGGCGGCGTTGCGTTTGTTCTTGCACCCAGGCTGCCTTTCCGCTTGCGGGCTCGCGCCCCGGGGGCCGGTGTCCGGGCCGTTCCGTGCGCGGCTTTTCCGGGCCGGGACACCGGGCCGGAAAAAGCGGTTTTGTTTTTTGCGGGCCTGTCGTAACTTGTCCTCTTCCCGCCGGTCGAGCCCCGAGGCTCCCGGGGGGCACCCCGCGCCCGACGGGTCGGCGCGGGGCATCACGGACGGACCTGGAGCCAATGGGAACGGACAGCCTCATCAAATTCCTGAACGTCGTCGGCAGCGTGTACGACGCCTATTCGGCCGTGCTTTTCCTGCCCGCCGTGACGGGCGAGGGCTTTTGCATCGCCGGGAAGTTCAGCCTGGGCGACGGCATCGACGGCGCCACGACGATCATGCCCGGCCAGGGCCTGGTGGGCTGGATCCTGCGCAACAAGAAGCCGCTGCTCATCAACAATTTCGACCAGAAGCGCAGCCACCTGGGCTACTACGACCACAAGGACGAGAGCCAGATCAAGGCCTTCATGGGCTGCCCGGTGCAGGGCGGCGGGGCCCTTTGCGTGGACAGCCGCCGCCAGTACTCCTTCAGCGACAAGGACCAGAAGATCCTCGACCTGCTGGCCCGCCTGGCCTGCGATATCCAGAGCAGCGAGTTCCTCATCGGCCAGGGCATGGAGGAGAGCCGCTTCTACCGCACCCTGCAACACATGGTGGAACTGCGCGCCCGCGCCCCGCGCTGGGCGGCCTACCTGACCACGTTCCTGGAGCTGCTGGCCCAGGCCACGGGGTTCGGCCAGTGTTTCCTGGCCGCGCGGGACGAGCGCGGCGCCAACTATTTCCTGGAGGGCGTGCCCGAGGGGTTTTTCCCGTCCCATGTGCCCCATCCGGGCATGGTGCCCATCAAGAGCGGGCTGGTGGGCTATGTGTTCAATTCCGGCCAGCCCGTGTTCTCCGGCGACCGGGGCTGCTGCCCTGCGGGCCGCTCGCTCTTCGGCAAGGACGTGCCCGCGCCGGAGCTGGGCAGCTTCGTGCTGCTGCCCGTGGTCTTCGGGCGCAAGCCCCGGGCCGTGCTCGCCCTGTGCAGCCCCGAGGTGGTCGCCGTGACCCCGGCCATGCGCAATTTCCTCGGGCTGGCCACGGCCAACCTGTCCCTCTTCCTCGAAAATCTCTATCTCCAGGCGCGGTTGGCCAGCCTTGGCCCCTCCTCCTGAAAATTCTTTTCGGGACCATTGCCGTCCGGGGCCGGTTCGGATATAAATCCCTGAGTGGGTAGAAATACTCTAGACTTTTTCTGTGGCGCGGCACCGAGCCGCGCACAAGGGGTTTCTCCATGTTCCTGAAACGCCTCCTGGGGATGCTGGGCAAAGATCTGGCCATGGACCTCGGCACGGCCAACACCCTGCTGTATACGCCAAAGGAAGGGATCGTGCTCAACGAGCCCTCCGTGGTGGCCCTGGACACCAAGACCGGCAACGTCATCGCCGTGGGCAAGGAGGCCAAGGACTTCCTGGGGCGCACGCCCGACCGCATCCGCGCCATCCGGCCCATGAAGGACGGCGTCATCGCCGACTTCGAGGTGACCAAGGAGATGATCGCCTTCTTCATCCGCAAGGTCATCCGGGGCATGTCGCTCATCAAGCCGCGCATCGTCATCTGCGTGCCCACGGGCATCACCCAGGTGGAGAAGCGCGCGGTCATCGAGAGCGGGCTCCAGGCCGGCGCGCGCGAGGTCAAGCTCATCGAGGAGCCCATGGCCGCGGCCATCGGCGCGGGGCTGGCCATCGAGGAGCCCGTGGGCAACATGGTGGTGGACATCGGCGGCGGCACCACGGAGGTGGCCGTCATTTCCCTGTCCGCCGTGGCCTACGCCGAGTCCGTGCGCGTGGCGGGCGACGAGATGAACGAGGCCATCCAGCGCTATTTCCAGGACCGCTACCAGCTGCTCATCGGCGAGAACATGTCCGAGAAGGTCAAGATGCACCTGGGCAGCGCCGCGCCCCTGGACGAAACCCTCGTGGGCGAGGTTTCGGGCAAGAACATCGTGGACGGCACCCCGCGCTGCATCGAGATCACCGACGCCCAGGTCCGCGAGGCCATCCGCGAGCCCGTGGCGGCCATCATCATGGCCGTCAAGCGCGCCCTGGAGAAGACGCCCCCGGAGCTGGTGGGCGACATCGCCCGCAACGGCCTGCTGCTGGCGGGCGGCGGGGCGCTGCTCAAGGGGCTGGACCGGCTCATCAGCCAGGAAACCAACCTCTCGGTCATCGTGGACGAGGATCCGCTGACCACCGTGGTGCGCGGCACGGGCCGCAGCCTCGCGGAGGACAAGCGTTTTTCCAAGGTCTGGATCAACTAGCCGCGCCCGCGCCGCTGCGGTTCGAAAGGGCGGCCCCGGGCCGCCCTTTTGCCGCCCGGCGCGCGGGGGCGGCAAACGGGAGCCGCCAATGAACCCCTTCGTCACCCCGGTGCTGCTGGGAGGCGTCCTGGCCGCAGTGCATGAGGCCGGGCAGTGCATCCTCGACGCCCGGACCCGCCCGCGCCGCATCCGCCACAAAGGGCGCATCGACCTGGTCACCGAAACGGACCTGGCCTCGGAGGCCCTGCTCAAGGAGCGCCTGGGGGCCCTGTTGCCCGGGGCGGACTTCATGGCCGAGGAGAGCGCGGCCAGCCGCGTGCCCGGCGAGCTGACCTGGATCATCGACCCCCTGGACGGCACCACCAACTTCGCCCACGGCCTGCCCGTGGTGGCGGTTTCCGTTGGTCTTTGGCGCGCCGGGGAGCCGGTGCTGGGCGTCGTGGCCGTGCCCGTCCTGGGCGAGACGTTCCACGCCGTGCGCGGGCAGGGCGCCTTCCTGAATGGCGAGCCCATCGCCGTGAGCGCCACGGACCGGCCCGTGGACGCCCTGGTGGCCACCGGCTTCCCCTATTCCGTGGCCGGGGACATGGAGCATATCATGGGCCCCATGAGCCGGGTGCTGCCCGCCACGCGCGGGCTGCGGCGCATGGGCGCGGCGGCGGCGGACCTGGCCTATGTGGCCTGCGGGCGGCTGGACGCCTTCTACGAAATCCGCCTCAAGCCGTGGGACACCACGGCGGGCTGGCTGCTGGTGGAGGAGGCGGGCGGGCGCGTCACGCGCTTCGACCCCGAGGTGCCTTACACCCCGGGCGCCCCGAGCATCCTGGCCTCCAACGGCCGGCTCCACGGGGCCGTGGCCGCCCTGGTGCTGGGCGACGGGCCCGACCTGCGGGAATAGCGCGGCCTCAGGGGTCGGGCGCGCCGTCGTCGTCCGGGCGCCCGGGGCGCGCCGGGCGGAAGACCATGTCGCGCTCCCAGAAGCTGACCAACGTCGGCGTGAGCATCTCGCGGAAGCTGGCGGCCAGGGCGTCCAGTTCGTCGCGGTCCACGAACAGGCCGTCCTCGATCTCGGCGGGGTCGGGCAGCAGGGGGCCCGGGCAGGCCCCGGCGGCGAACAGGGTGGTGAAGCCGTAGCCCGTTTCCGGGCAGGCCGGGGCCTTGCCCAGGCGCGTCAGCAGCGCCCCGCCGATGCCCAGCTCCTGGCGCAGGCCGCGCAGGGCGGCGTCCTCGCAGGATTCCCCGGCCAGCACTGGCCCGGCGGCCGACAGGTCCCAGCGCCCGGGGTAGAGGGTCTTGGTCCGGGCGCGTTTTTGCAGGAACACCCGGCCCCGGGCGTCGTAGACCAGCACCAGCACAGTGCGGTGGAACAGGGCCTGGCGCCGGGCCTCGGCCAGGGGCATGACGCCCAGGGGGCGGTCCTGGTCGTCGACGATTTCCACGGCGTCCTGGGCCCTGGGGGATATGGCGTGAAGGTGTGTGGACATGGTGCGGCGTTTGGCTGCATATACTAGCAGAGGCCCCCGGGGGCCGCAACGGGGAGGGGGCCATGCCTGAGCCCGAGCCGCGCGGGGACGCCGCGCCCGGACCGGCCGCCGGGGAGTTCCGCTTCGCCCGCCTGGGGCTGGATGACCTGCCCGGCCTGGTGGCGCTGGAGCGGCGCTGCTTCTCCATGCCCTGGGGCGAGCGCGAGTTCCGCCTGGGGCTTGAGGGCCGGGTCTTCAATGTTTTCGGGCTCTTTGGTCCCGGTGGCCTGGCGGCCTATGTGTCGTTCCACCACGTCGTGGACGAGATGGAGATCCTGAATATCGCCGTGCGCCCGGAGCTGCGTCGCCGGGGCCTGGGTGCGCGGCTGCTGGGGCTGGCCCTTGGCATCTGCGCGGGGATGGGCGTGCGCGTGGCCCGGCTGGAGGTGCGCGCGGGCAACGTTCCGGCCCTGGCGCTCTATGCCCGCTTCGGCTTCGCCCGCGTCGGCCTGCGCCGGGGCTACTACACCGACACCGGCGAGGACGCCGTGCTCATGAGCCTGGACCTGCCCGCCCCGGCGGCCCCGGGCGGGCCCGGCGCGGCGGGGCCTCCCCCGGGTCTGGATAATTCCGGCGCCGCGTAGTACAGCATGCCAAGGGCCGCCCAGCGGCGGCCCCCACCATGACGCAAAGGCCCGCCGCGGGCCCAATCCCAAGGAGAACCGCCATGATCCGCTGCATCGACGAACTGGACCTCAAGGGCAAGAAGGTGCTGGTGCGCGTGGACTTCAACGTGCCCCTGAAGGACGGGGCCATCGTCGACGACAACCGCATCCGGGCCAGCCTGCCCACCCTGCGCCTGGCCCTCGAGCGCGGCGCCGCGCTGATTTTGTGCTCGCACCTGGGCAAGCCCAAGGGCCAGCCCGCTCCCGAGTTCTCCCTCAAGCCCGTGGCCCGGCACCTGGCCGACCTGCTGGGCCGCGAGGTGGCCATGGCGCCGGACTGCGTGGGCCCCGAGGTCGAGCGCATGGTGTCCATGCTTGGCCCCGGCGGCATCCTGATGCTTGAGAACCTGCGCTTCCACAAGCAGGAGCAGGCGGGCGACGACGCCTTCGGCGCGGCCCTGGCCGCCCTGTGCGACGTGTACTGCTGCGACGCCTTCGGCACGGCCCACCGCGCCCACGCCTCCATGACCGCCATCCCCGCCCACGCGCCCGAGAAATGCGCGGGCCTGCTGCTCATCAAGGAATGGAAATACCTGGGCCAGGCCCTGGCCGACCCCGCGCGGCCCTATGTGGCCATCTCCGGCGGGGCCAAGGTGTCCACCAAGCTGGGCATCCTGCGCAACCTGCTGTCCAAGGTGGACAAGCTCATCGTCGGCGGGGCCATGGCCAACACCTTTTTCCTGGCCCAGGGCCACGGGGTGGGCGCCTCGCTGGTGGAGCCCGATCTGGTGGACGAGGCCCGGGCCGTGATGGACGAGGCCGCCCGGCGCGGGGTCGAGCTGCTGCTGCCCGTGGACTGCGTGCTCGGCTCCGGGCCCGAGGCCGGGGCCGCCGGGCCCGCCGTGGGCGTGGACGCCGTGCCCGAGGGCCAGATGATCCTCGACGCGGGTCCGGCCTCGGTGGCGCGCTGGGCCAAGGCCCTGGCCGGGGCGGGCACGGTGGTCTGGAACGGACCGGTGGGCCTGTTCGAGAACCCGGCCTTCGCGGCGGGCTCCACGGGGCTGGCCCGGGCCGTTGTGGACTGCGGCGCGCTGACCATCATCGGCGGCGGCGACACCGGCGCGGCCCTGACCGTGGCCGGGCTGGCGGACAAGGTGACCTTCGTCTCCACCGGCGGGGGATCGTTCCTGGAACTCATGGAGGGCAAGGACATGCCCGCCTTCAAGGCCCTGGAGGTCTAGCCTGTGAAGAAGCTCATGGCCGCCAACTGGAAGATGTACAAGACCGCCGAGGAGGCGTTCGACACCGCCGCCGAGCTGGTGGCCCTGTGCGGGGCCTCCCTGCCCGACGACCGCGAGGTGCTGGTCATCCCGCCGTTCACGGCCCTTGGCCGCGCGGGGCAGGCTCTGGCGGGCAATCCGCGCTTCCTGCTGGGCGGGCAGAACTTCTATCCCGAGGAGCAGGGCGCCTTCACCGGCGAGATATCCCCGGCCATGCTGCTGGACGCGGGCTGCGCCTTCGCCCTGGCCGGGCACTCCGAGCGCCGCCATGTCATGGGCGAAACCGACGAGATGGTCGGGCGCAAGGTGGCCTTCGGCCTGGAGAAGGGGCTGTCGGTGATCCTGTGCGTGGGCGAGCGCATCGAGGAGCGCCGGGCCGGGCAGGTGGAGGACGTGTTGCGCGTCCAGCTGGACAAGGGCCTGGCCGGGGTGCCTCGCGACGTGGACCCCGTGCGGCTGGTGGTGGCCTACGAGCCCGTGTGGGCCATCGGCACCGGCGAGGTCGCGGGCCCGGAGGAGATCGTCCAGGCCCACGGCGCGGTGCGCCGGGAGCTCTTGCGGCTGTTCGGCGAGGCCGGGCACGAAGTGCGCGTCCAGTACGGCGGCAGCGTCAAGCCCGACAACGCCGCCGAGATTATTCACCTTGACAACGTAGACGGCGTACTGGTAGGAGGCGCAAGCTTGCGGGCCGACAGTTTCAGCCGCATCGTTCTGGCCGATTGACGCGCCGGAAACCGCAAGAGCGTCCTCAGGAGGAACTTACTTGGAAGCCCTGGTTTTGACCCTGCACATTCTCGCGTGCATCATTCTCGTTGTCCTCGTGCTCCTGCAATCCGGAAAGGAAGGCATGGGCGTGATCTTCGGCGGCGGTTCGTCGTCCATGTTCGGCGGCTCCGGCGCCGGCGGCCTGCTGACCAAGCTGACCGCCTTCCTGGCCGTGGTCTTCCTGGTGACCTCGCTGCTGTACAACATCCTTACCGGCTCCAAGGCCGCCGACCAGGGCGGCTCGGTGATCATCGGCCAGCCTGCCGTGGAGGAGGCCGCCCCCGCGCCGCAGGAGCCCGCCAAGCCCTTCGACAGCATCGAGGTCGAGGAGCCCAAGGCCGAGGAACCCGCCCAGAAGTAGTTCGACAAGCCCATACGCCGAAGTGGTGGAACTGGTAGACACGCCATCTTGAGGGGGTGGTGACCTCACGGTCGTGGGAGTTCGAGTCTCCCCTTCGGCACCAGCTGAAAAATCAGGGTTACAGCCTCAGGCTGTAACCCTTTTTCTGTGTTTGCCGGATAAAACAAGACGTGTGCGGCCCCTTTTGGGCAGGAGTGTCTTTTGTAAGAATCAGGTTTGGGCGGGAGTGTCTTTTGCAACTCATCGGGGACCCGGGCTGCGAAATCATGGGAGGCTGTTCACTCGGCCCTTCGGTCAGGCTGGGTGTGCCAAATCCAACTGCCGGGGCGGCCGGGTCGGCACCAGCTTGCCTCAGGCCCGTCAAGAAGGGCTGGCAAGGCGCATGAAGGCCGATGGGCCCTCGAAGCCATTCGGGCCCTCGAAGCCCTTGGCTCGCGGACGGTTTTTGGGTTTGCCGCATGGGGTCGGCCTGCCCGGCGGAGCAGCCGCAGGGGCTGGCCGGTTTTGCGGGGGGCGCCTGAAGTGGCAGGCCGGGCGTGTCGCGGGGGCTTGAGCACCTCCCAAAAAAGGCCCGCCCCCGGAATGGGGGCGGGCCTCGATGCCGAGTCGGGTGCGAGCCGCCTACCAGCGGGGGGCGCGCTCGGTGCGGGGGCGGGCTTCGTTGACCTTCAGGTTGCGGCCACCGAAATCGGTGCCGTCCAGGGCCTCGATGGCGGCCAGAGCGCTCTGGTCGTCCATCTCGACGAAACCGAAGCCACGGGGGCGGCCGGTCTCGCGGTCTTCGATGAGCTTGACGGACTTGACTTCACCGAAGTTGGAAAACGCCTTGCGGATGTCTTCTTCGGTGGCGGACCAGGGCAGATTGCCGACGTAGATGCTCTTGGCCATTGTGAAACTCTCCATGCGGAATAGGGAAGGGTGGTTGGCGCACCATGCGCCTTCAAAAAAGGGGTCGGGTACACAAGTTGCGTACACGGCCCCTTGATGACTCCTGTTTGATCTTGCACCAGCGTCGGCGTTGCGTCTTTGCCGCGCCCCTGCGGGCGTCACTGGAATTTTTTGAGAATTCTTATGCGGGCCGGGTTCCCCTGTCAAGGGCATTTCAGGCCGGGATCGAAAAAACGTTGCCCGTTTTGACCAGTCTTTACGCGCCGCCTGCGCCCCTGGCCGCTGCTGTTCCGGGCCGGGGCGCCCCGCGGGCGGCCCGTGGGCGGGGCTCCGCCCACAGGCTGGCCCCGCCGCCTTCCCTGCGCCGCCGGGGGCGCAGGGGCACCCTGCGGGGCGCCCGTTTACGCCGGGGCGCCCCGCCTCGCGCTCATTCCTCCAGGGCCGTCAGGTCCGCGTAGGTCTCGCGGCGGCGGGCCACGGTGATCTCGGCGCCGTCCACGATGATTTCCGCCGCCCGGGGGCGGGAGTTGTAGTTGGAGCTCATGGTGAAGCCGTAGGCGCCGGCGGAGAGCACGGCCAGCAGCTCGTCCTGTTCCACGGCGGGCAGCTCGCGGTCGCGCGCCAGGAAGTCGCCGGACTCGCAGACGGGGCCGACCACGTCGGCCGCGCGCAGGGGGCGCCCCTCCTGTTCCAGCACGGGCAGGATCTTGTGGTAGCTGCCGTAGAGCGAGGGCCGGATCAGGTCGTTCATGGCCGCGTCGGCGATGATGAAGTGCTTGCTCGGGGTGTCCTTGGTGTAGAGCACGCGCGTGACCAGGATGCCCGCGTTGCCCGCGATGACCCGCCCGGGTTCGAGGACCAGCCGCAGGGGCAGGCCGCGCAGCCGCTCGGCCAGGGCGCGGCCGAA
>NZ_JALNWM010000041.1 GCF_023230885.1 Desulfocurvus sp.
CCTGCATGGTGGCGATCTTCTTGCCGACGAAGTCCTCCCACTTGGTGTACTGGCCCTTCTTGGCGAGCAGCTTCTGGCCGTCGAAGAAGTAGGTGATGGAGAAGTCGATGGACTTGTCGCGCTCACGCTTGTGGGTCATGTTGGCGATGGAGACATCGATGCGGCCCTGCTGCACGAAGGCGACGCGGGTCTTGTTGTTCACCGCGACGCGCTCCAGGGTGCAGCCCAGGCGCTTGGCCAGCTCCTCGGCCATGTCCACGTCCATGCCGACCCACTCCTTCTTGTCGTTGTAGAAGGCGCCGGGGATGGAGTCGGTCATCAGGCCGACGCGCAGGGTCTTGGTCTTCTCGATGTTGTCCCAGGCGGGGCCGGCCAGGGCGGCGGTGGCCGTCAGCAGGGCGGCCAAGCAGGACAGGGCGACGATCTTCGTCAGTTTCATGGTCTTCTCCTCGCTGTGCAGACGTTGGTGTGACGGTACGCTATCCAAGTCCCACCCTAGTGGGTGAGGATCTTGCTCAGGAAGTCCTTGGTGCGTTCGCTCTGGGCGTTGGTGAAGAACTCGTGGGGCGTGTTCTCCTCGATGAGGCTGCCGCCGTCCATGAACACGATGCGGTCGGCCACCTCGCGGGCGAAGCCCATCTCGTGGGTCACGCAGACCATGGTCATGCCCTCGCGGGCCAGGGTCTTCATCACGTCCAGGACCTCGTTGATCATCTCGGGGTCCAGGGCGCTGGTGGGCTCGTCGAAGAGCATGATGCGCGGGCGCATGGCCAGCCCGCGCGCGATGGCCACGCGCTGCTGCTGTCCGCCCGAGAGCTGGCAGGGGTACTTGTGGGCCTGGTCGGGGATGTTGACCTTGGCCAGCAGGCCCATGCCCAGCTCCTCGGCCTCGCGGCGGTCCATGCCGCGCACGAGGATGGGCGCCAGGGTGATGTTGTCCAGCACGCTCATGTGCGGATAGAGGTTGAACTGCTGGAACACGAAGCCGATTTCGGCCCGCAGCATGGTCAGGTTGGTCTTGGGGTCGCTCAGGCTGTGCCCGTCCACGATGATCTCGCCCTTCTGGATGGGCTCCAGGCGGTTGATGCAGCGGATGAGGGTGCTCTTGCCCGAGCCGCTGGGCCCGCAGACAACCACCACCTCCCCCTCGGCAATGTCCAGGGAGATGTCCTGGAGCACATGCATTTCGCCGTACCATTTGTTGACGTGGCGGAATTGTATCAAGGCTCCCTCCGGTGGCTGGTTTTCGCGGCGTGGGCCCTAGGTAGCAGAGACGTGCCCGCCGGGCAAGACGCTGCCGTCCGGGCCCGGGTGCTCCAGGGCCAGGGCCAGGTCGGCCAGGAAGGCGTCCACGTCGGCGGGCGTCGTGTCGAAGGATGCGACCCAGCGCACCTCGCCCGCGGCCTGGTCCCAGATGTAGAAGAACTGTTTTTGCAGCAGGGCCCGGGCGGCCTGGGGCGGCATGTGGGCGAACACCGCGTTGGTCTGCACCGGGCGCGAGATGCGCACCCCGGGCAGGGCGGCCGCGCCCTCGGCCAGGCGCCGGGCCATGGCGTTGGCGTTTCGCGCGTTGTCCAGCCACAGGCCGTCTTCCAGCAGGGCCGCGTACTGCGCGGCGATGAAGCGCATCTTGCTGTGCAGCTGCGTGGCCTGCTTGCGGATGTAGGGGAAGGCCCGGGCGCGCCCGGGATCGGCGAAGACCACGGCCTCGCCGAACATGAGCCCGTTCTTGGTGCCGCCGAAGGAGAGCACGTCCACGCCCGCGTCGAAGCTGATCTCGCGCAGGGAGCAGCCCAGGGCGGCGGCGGCGTTGGCCAGGCGGGCGCCGTCCATGTGCACGGCCAGCCCGTGGGCGTGGGCCCGCTCGGCCACGGCGCGCACCTCGTCGGGGGTGTAGACGGTGCCAAGTTCGGTGGCCTGGGTCAGCGACACGGCCCCGGGCTGGGAGTGGTGCGCGAAGCCCAGGCAGTGCAGGTGGCGGTCCACGGCCTCGGGGCCGATGCGCCCGTCCCGGCCGGGCTCCGCGTAGAGCTTGGCCCCGGTGACGCGCTCGGGGGCGCCGCATTCGTCCACGTTGATGTGCGCGCCCGCGCAGCAGATCACGGCCTGCCAGGGTTGGACCAGGGCGGCCAGGGCCGTGGCGTTGGCGCCGGTGCCGTTGTAGACGAAGAAGACCTGGGCCTGGGGGCCGAAATGCTCGGCGAAAAGCTCCCGGGCGCGGGCGGTGTGCGGGTCGTCGCCGTAGGCCGGGTGGTGGCCCGCATTGGCCTGGGCCAGGGCCTGCATGACCCTGGGGTGGACCCCGGAATTGTTGTCGCTGGCGAAGCTTGCGTGCGTCATGGGCGATCTCGGCGGCGGCGGGCCCGGTGTGTGGCCCCGCATCGCAACCCCGGGCTTGTAATCCGAAATGGCGGGCAGGTAAAGCGGTAATCGATCCTCGCGGGTGGCGCGGGGCGCGGGTCGCGGGCCGACCGACGCGGGGGCGCGCCGGGCGGGGAGGGTGCCGGGTGGGCCGGGCGGCGCCCGGTGCGCAGTCGTCCGGGGCCGGACCAGGACCGGGTCGGCTCCCGGCCGACGCTGCGCCGCCCGCCAAGGCGCCGGGGGCGTGCGAGCCGCCGGCCCAGGGGCCTCGCCCGGGGCCGCAGGGCGGCCGCGTCTTGCGGGCGCAATACCGGCGTCCGGCCAGCATCCGCCTCGCGCCCGGCCAGCGTCCGGCTAGCGCCCGGCCTCGCGTTCCTCGTGGCACTGGGTCAGCTCGCAGACGATCTCCACCAGCTCCACGGTCTGGTTCACGCGCCAGGAGAACTCCTCGGCGGCGAAGGGCTTGTGCAGGAAGTCGTTGGCCCCGTGCTTGAGGAACTTGGCGGTCATGGCCGACTCGCCCGCGCCGGAGATGCCCACGATGGCCAGCTGCTGCTTCTTGTAGCGGCGGCGGACCTCGCTGGTCAGCTCGTAGCCGTCCATCTCGGGCATCTCGTAGTCGGTGACGATGAGTTTGATGTCGGGGTTGGCGTCCAGGACTTCCAGGGCGCGCTTGCCGTTTTCGGCTTCAAGGACTCTGTAGTTCTGGATTTCCAGCAGGTTGCGCACGGTGTTGCGCGCCGTGCGCGAGTCGTCGACCACCAGGGCCTTGATGAACTGGTTCTTGAACAGGCGCTCGATCTTGCTCTCCACGTCGTCCAGGACCACGATGCTCTCCTTGAGCACATAGTCGGCCACGTTGCGCGCCAGAAGCGCGTCGCGCACGTCGTCCTTGAACGTGGCGGTGAGCACGATGACCGCCAGCCCGTGGGACTGCACCAGGTCCACCGCCTCGCCGTAGGGCGCGTCGGGCAGGTTCAGGTCGACCACGGCGGCGAATATTTCGTCGCGCATGGCGGCCAGCACGCGGGATGCCTCCTCCAGGGAGTCGGCGCTCACGGTGCGGAAGGTGGTCATGGCTTCCAGGTGGCGGCAGATGATCTTGGCCTGGACGTGGCTGTCCTCGATGACGAGAATCTTCTGGGCCTTGGTATCCGTTTCGCTCATGGCCGCTCCGGCGAGGCGTTGGTGTTGCGTGATGGCCGGCCGGGGTCGGCCGGGGCGGCCTGTTCGCTCCGGGCCGGGGGGGGACCCGTCCAAAGATGACCATGCCAGAAAACGGACCCATAGGAAAGGGCCGCGCCGGGGGTTGCGTCCGGGCGCGGCCCGGGGCATGCTGCCCAGGGGCCGCCCGGCCCGTTCGTGAACAGCATCAGGAGACAGAGCCCGTGGACATTTTCGAAGCCGTCTTCACCCGCCGCAGCGTGCGTTCCTTCCTGCCCGCGCCCGTCTCCGGGGAGCAGGTCCAGACCATGCTCGAGGCGGCCATGGCCGCGCCCAGCGCGGGCAACGCCCAGCCGTGGGAGTTCATTGTCGTCACCGATCGCGCCCTGCTGGACGCCATTCCCGGCATCCATCCCTACGCGGCCATGTGCCGCCAGGCACCCCTGGCCTTCCTGGTCTGCGCCGACACCGGGCGCGAGAAGTACCCGGGCTTCTGGGTCCAGGACTGCTCGGCCGCCGTGCAGAACCTGCTCCTGGCCGCGCGCGGCCTGGGCCTTGGCGCGGTGTGGACGGGCATCCATCCCGTGGCCGAGCGCGAGGCCGCCTTCCGCGAGCTGTTCGGCCTGCCTGCGGGGGTGGTGCCCCTGGCCCTGGTCCCCGTGGGCCACACCTCGCTGCCCCAGGGCCGCAAGGACCGTTTCGAGGCCGCCCGCGTCCACCGCAACCGCTGGAAGGGGCGCTAGCATGGGCGCCGCCACGGGAGTGGTCACCGTCACCGCGCGCATCACCGCGCGCCCCGGCCGCCAGGAGGCCCTGCGCGCGGTCATGGCCCCGCTCGTCCGGGCCACCCGGGCCGAGCCCGGGTGCCTGCGCTACGACCTGCTGGTGGCCGGGGACGACCCCTGCGCGTTCCTGATGTTCGAGGAATGGGTTTCGGCCCAAGCCCTTGCCACGCATCAGCAAAGCGCGCATATTGCCGCTTTCCGCGCGGCGGCGGAGCCCCTGCTGGAGGGTTCCGTGGTCCGGACCTTCGCGGACGTGGACGTGGCCGGACGCCGGGAGTAGCCCGCCCGGCCCCCGGGAAAACAGGGCGCGGCGCGCATCCGGGCGGAACCGGGGGCGGCGGGCGCCCCAAGCCAACCAGAGGACAGTCATGCCCGGACCCTTCGATCCCGTCGCCATCGGCGGGTTGCAGCTCAAGAACCGTTTCGTGCGCTCGGCCACCTGGGAAGGCATGGCCGGGGAGGACGGCTCGGCCACGCCCCGGCTGGCCGCCCTGTTGCGGACCCTGGCCCGGGGCGAGGTGGGGCTGGTCATCCCCGGGCACGCCTATGTGCGCCCCGAGGGCCAGGCCGGGCCGTGGCAGCTCGGCGCCCACAGCGACGCGATGGTCCCCGGGCTGGCCAGCCTGGCCCAGGCCATCCACGAGGGCGGCGCGGCGGCCTGCTGCCAGCTGGCCCACGCCGGGCTGCGCGCGCGGCGCGAGCTGACGGGCCTGGATCCCGTCGGCCCCTCGCGCTTCGACGCCTCCGGGCACGACCGGGGCTGCCGCGTGCTGGAGGAGGGCGAGCTGCAAGCCCTGGCCGGGGCCTTCGGCGCCGCCGCCCGCCGCGCGCGCGAGGCCGGGTTCGACGCCGTGCAGATCCACGCCGCCCACGGCTTCTTGCTCTCGCAGTTCCTCTCCGCCCAGTTCAACCTCCGCGAGGACGGCTACGGCGGCCCCCTGGAGAACCGCTCGCGGCTGCTCATGGAGGTCTACGCCGCCGTGCGCGCCGCCGTGGGGCCGGGCTTCCCCGTGCTGGTGAAGATCAATTCCAACGACTACCTGGTGGTCAACAAGACCGCCTTCCACGACCAGGACATGCTGGCCGTGTGCGCGGCCCTGGCCGGGGCCGGGCTGGACGCGGTGGAGCTGTCCGGCGGCACTCCGGATTCGGGCAAGTACGCCCCGGTGCGCATGGGCATCATCCGCGAGGACCGCGAGGGCTATTACCGCCTGCCCGCCAAGTGGTTCAAGGAGCGCCTGGACCTGCCCCTGATCCTCACCGGCGGCATCCGCTCCCTGTCCAAGGTCCGGGAGTTCCTGGACAGCGGCCTTTGCGACTGCGTCGGCCTGAGCAGGCCGCTCATCTGCGAGCCGAACCTCGTGCGCCGCTGGCACGAGGGCGAGACGCAGCCCTCGCTGTGCAAGTCGGAGAACATGTGCTCCAAGGCCGCCCGGGCCGGGGAGGGCCTGCTGTGCAAGCTGCGCCAGGTGCAGCGCCGCGCCCGCGAGGCGGCCCGGGGCTGACCGGGGCCGCCAGCGCCCCCCGGGGGCGACGACGGCGCCGCCGTTCCCTCGCGGGAGCGGCGGCGCCTGTGTGTTCGCGGGGCGGGCCGCCCGGGAGAAGGGCGGCCCGCTGTCGGAGCGCGGAGCGCGCTACAGCTTCTTTTGCAGCCGCGCGCGCAGCCAGATGGCCACAAGGTTCATGCCCAGGACCAGGGCGATGAGCACCAGGGCCGTTCCGTATTGCAGGGGCCGGGTGACCTCGATCTCCGTTCCGGCGGTGGCCAGGACATAGATGTGGTACGGCAGGGCCATGACCTTGCTGAAGATGGAGGAGGGCATGGTCGGGGTGAAGAACACGGCGGCGGTGAACATGATGGCCGCCGTTTCGCCCGCCGCGCGCGACAGGCCGAGGATGGATCCGGTGAGCATTCCCGGCAGGGCCGCGGGCAGCACCACGCGCGAGATGGTCTGCCATTTGGTGGCCCCCAGGCCCAGGGACGCCTCGCGGTAGGTGTCGGGCACGCTGCGCAGGGCCTCCTCGGCGGTGCGGATGATGATCGGCAGCACCAGCGCGCCCAGGGTCAGCACACCGGCCAGGGTGGACACGCCAAGGCCCATGAAGGTCACGAAGAAGGCCAGGCCGAACAGGCCGAAGACCACCGAGGGCACGCCCGCCAGGTTGTTGATGCCCAGGCGGATGACGCGCACCAGCCGGGGGTTGGTGGCGTATTCGTTCAGGTAGATGGCCGAGGCCACGCCCAGGGGGAAGGCCACGATCATGGCCCCGCAGGCCAGGATGGCCGTGCCCACGATGCAGGGCCAGATGCCGCCCTCGGTCATGGAGTTGCGCGGCACCTCGGTCAGGAATTCCCAGGTGATGGCGGGCAGGCCGTTGTAGGCCAGGAAGGCGCAGATCACGAGCAGGGCCAGGCCGTTGACCACGGCGGCGCCCCGGAACAGGGTGAACCAGGTCTTCTCGACCAGGCCCCGGCGGCCCAGGCCGCCCCGGTGGTCGGCGCGGGCCTTGGTCCGCGCGGCGGCGGGCGCCGGGGCGGGGGCGATGGTGGTGCTCATGGCGGTCTCTCCGGTGGTGGACATGGATGCAGCCTCCGCCGCTAGAGGGTGGCGGCGCCGACCTGCTTGTGCTTGTTGGCGATGGTGTCGGCGACGATGTTGAAGATCATGGTGAACAGGAACAGCACGATGCCGGTGGCGAACAGGGCGTAGTAGTGGTCGCCCCGGAAGGGCGCCTCGGCCATTTCCGCCGCGATGCTCGCGGGCATGGGCCGCACCGGGGAGAACAGCGACGAGGGCACCATGGCCGCGCCTCCGGCGACCATGAGCACGACCATCGTCTCGCCGATGGCCCGGGACATGCCCAGGATGACGGCGGTGCTGATGCCCGACAGGCTGGCGGGCAGGATGACCTTGCGGATGGTCTCCCAGTGGGTGGCGCCAAGGGCCAGGGATGCCTCCTTGAGCTCCTTGGGCACGCTGAATATGGCGTCCTCGGAAATGGAGCAGATGGTCGGCACGGACATGAAGGCCAGCATCACCGCCGCGTTGAACATGTTCAGCCCGGTGGGGATGTCGAACACGTCCTGCAGGAAGGGCGCGAAGAGCACCATGCCGAAGAAGCCGATGACCACCGAGGGCAGCGCCGCCAGCAGCTCCACCACGGGCTTGACGTAGCCGCGCACCCGGGGCCGGGCGATCTCGGCCAGGTAGATGGCCGTCATCACGCCCAGGGGGATGGCGATGGCCGAGGAGGCCGCCGTCACCAGCATCGAGCCCACCAGCAGCGGGAAGATGCCGAAATCCGGCGGGTCGGCCGTGGGATACCACTCGTGGCCGAAGAGGAACTTGAGGGGCGGGTAGTCCTGGAAAATGGGCATGCCTTCCATGAACAGGAAGACCATGATCAGCGCCAGGACGAGGATGGACGTGGAGGCCGTGAAAAGAAAGGCCGACCGGATGCACTTTTCCTTGAGCTTGCGATCCATCATGGGCTGCGTTCTCCGCTGGGTGGGTCCGCCCGGTGCCGCTCCGACGCGCCGCCGGGGGACGTGTTTCCCTCCGCCGGCGCGCGCCGGCGGGGGGCTGCGCCGCCGGGGAGTCTCCCTCCCCCCGGCGGCGGGGCGTCCCGCCTAGTACAGGGGAACGTAGCCGGCGTCCTTGGCGTGGACCTGGCCGTACTTGGGGTTGAGCAGGTACATGACGAAGGAGGCCAGCTCACCCTCGGGCCAGCCCTTGGTGAACACATAGAGGAAGCGGGCGACGGGGTACTTGCCGGAGGAGGCGGTCTCGGGGTTGCCCTCGATGCCGTTGACCTTCACGGGCTTGAGGGCGGCGTTCAGGTAGCCGTAGCCCACATAGCCGATGGCGAACTTGTTCTTGGACACGGCCTGGGCCACGGCGCCGTTGGAGGCCTGGAGCAGGGCGCCGGCGAAGACGCGCTCCTTGTTCATGATCTTCTCTTCCCAGGTCTCGTAGGTGCCCGAGGAGGTGTCGCGCGAGATGACCACGATCTGCTTGTCCTCGCCGCCCAAGTCCTTCCAGTTGGCGATCTTGCCGGTGTAGACATCGCGCAGCTGCTCGATGGTCAGGTCGCCCACCGGGTTCTCGGGGTGCACCACGGGCACCAGCGCGTCGATGGCGATGGCGAAGGGCACGGGGTAGACGCCTTTCTCCATGGCCAGGGCCACTTCCTTGTCCTTCATGAAGCGCGAGGCCATGCACAGGTCGGTGGTGCCGTCGATGATGGCCTTGATGCCGTTGCCCGAGCCGCCGCCGGAAACGGACAGGGTGGTCTCGGGGTGGGCCTTCATGTAGGCCTCCACGGCCTTTTGCATGATGGGCAGCACGGTGGTGGAGCCGGACACGCCGATCTGGGCGGCCCAGGCGCTGGCCGAGAAGGCCACGACCATGAAGGCGGCAAGCAGCAGGTTCTTGATGCGCATGTGATCCTCCAAGCAAATTGGGTTGTGTGGGCACAGTCGGGTCGGCTGCCCTCGGCAACCGATGCGAGAGGTTTAGGCGTGCGATGTTACGGCGGGGTGACGGGGGGGCAGAGAATGTGTGACAGAAATGTGCGGCTTCAAGGGCTTGAAATAAATTAATATAATTTGGGGATTGCGTGGAGGGGCGGCCCGGTCCTGGCGCGGCCGGGCTTTGGCGCCGCCGGGGGGAGCGGGCGCCCTGGCGCCTGCCCCGGACCGGGCGGGCCGATGGCCGGACCGGGCAGGCCGATGGGCGCGGGCGCGGTTGCGTGACTGTCCGGTGACGTTTCTAAAACTTCTCTAGAAAGAGTTTACAGAGGGTGGCGATTGCACTAGCCTGCAAGGGAAACCCGGGCCCGAGGTCCCCCGGGGATGCTCCAGGCTGGAGCCGTCGGAGGTGGCGACACTGCGGAAACTCAGCCAGAAAGGATGGCCATCCGGCAATGCACCAGACCCCGAAGAATTACATCGTCGATACCAACGTTCTCATCGAGAATCCCTACAGCATCCTAAGCCTTCGAAACGGCAACGAAAACAACATCTACATTCCCTACCACGTCCTGATCGAGCTGAACTCGCTCAAGACCAACGCCCGCCTGCGGCATATCGTGGCCAAGGTCATCGACGTGCTGCTGGAAAACCGGGAGCACATCCGTTTCATCCGCAACGACGCCAGCGTTTCGCGCTTCACCGAGGAGGTGGTGGACAACTTCATCCTGCGCGAAATCAAGGACAGCCCCGAGATCGCCGACCCCATCCTGGTCACCAACGACCGCATCCTGCAACTCCAGGCCGGGATGCTGGACATCGCCAGCGAGGAGTTCAAGGACTCGAAACCGTTCGAGTCGGAGTCGCAGCTCTACACCGGCTTTTGCGACAACGGCGCCGAGCCCCTGCCCAACAGCTTCCGCTGGGTGGAGGGCAAGCCGGTGCTCCACTCCCCCGGGGGCGACCGGGCCGTCACCTGGCAGCACACCCCCTGGAACATCAAGCCCCGCTCGGTGTACCAGAACCTGGCTCTGGAACTGATCATGGACGACGCCATAGACCTGGTGTCCGTGCAGAGCGAGGCCGGTTTCGGCAAGACCTACCTGGCCCTGGCCGCCGCCCTGTACCTGACCCTGGAGAAACGCCGCTTCGAGAAGATCTATGTGCTCAAGCCGACCATCGAGCTGGGCGCCAAGCTGGGCTTCCTGCCCGGGGCCATCGAGGAGAAGATGGAGCCCTATGTGCGCTACATCATGGACCTGGTGCTCAAGCTGCACGCCCAGCGCCCGGCCAACAAGATCTTCGCCGACCCCGAGGCCCATGCGCCGCGCTACAACACCAAGCGTTTCGAGATCCTGCCCCTGGCCTTCATCCGGGGCATGAACATCGAAAACGCCATCGTCATCGTCGACGAGTGCCAGAACCTGTCGCGGGCCGAGGTCCGCGCCCTGCTCACGCGCATGGGCGAGGGCGTGAAGTGCCTGTGCCTGGGCGACACCAGCCAGGTGGACAACCCCTACCTCAGCGAGTCCAACAACGGCCTGAACTGGATCGTGCGCAAGTTCAAGGGCTTCGACAACTACGCGCACATCGTGCTCAAGGGCGACCGTTCGCGCGGGCCCATCACCGACCTGGTGCTGCGCTCCAAGCTGTAGCGCCCCGCGCCGGGGGCCGCAGAACGCCCGGGGCCGGGCCGGGGACTGTTTGGCGCGGTCCGTCGCGTTTCCCGGCTCCGCTGCTCGCAACACTACGATCTTCATGGTAAAATATGCACAAAATCCGCTTGACTATAACTCGGAACTCATTTTATGAGCGGTATGCTGCATGCGGAGACGGAAATTGAAGGTCGGGGTATCTCACGGGAACATCTGGTCGAAATCCTCTTTTTCCCCTTGACATTGAGGTTGATCATGGTGATTCTCTCCCTATGAATTAGTCGCCGCATGTTGACGGGCTTTGCTCGGCAACGTGCGGTTTTTTTTTGAGGGGGAACAATGTCGAATGGCGAAAAGAGGGCACTGTTCCTTTTTGACGGGCCGAATTTTTATCGAAACCTTAAGGATGCGCAGCTTGATCGGGGGCATCTTGATTTTCGGCGGCTGGCTGAAACGCTTGCCGGACCGAGGACCATTGTGGGGGTGCTCTTCTTCACGTCGCCGGTCGACCGACAGACGGAACCGGAGAATGCTGCGGGCCAGCAGCGCTTTTTCGCCAAGCTACGAGCAAGCGGCGTGATCTTGCGCTTGGGAAATCTTGTTTCCCGAAAGCGCCGATGCAGTGCCTGCGAAGCCGAAAGCTATTTCAAAGTCGAGAAATCTTTAGACGTACAAATTGCTATGGAATTGGTCCTCGGCTGTGCCGAAGATCGTTATGATGCGGTCTATCTGGCGTCCTGCGATTCCGATCTCGTTCCAGCGATCCGTTACGTTCGTTCCAAAGGCAAGGATGTCTTCCTGCTCTGGCCCGAGGGTTCGAAGTGTCATGCGGCCAGTAGTGCTTGTCGAGTGACAATCCCCATCAAACAGGCAACATTGGACGCAGCCCAGAGTTGCATCTGAATTTTCTATCCTGCACGGCCTCGAAGAACGTGTCGCGCTCCACGGGGGTGAAGCCCGCCTGTTCGATGGCCTCGCGCAGGCGGGCCACGGTCAGGCCCTTGGGGCTGCTGGCGCCCGCCGCGTGGCCGACCTTCTCCTCGATGAGCGTGCCGTCGAAGTCGTCGGCCCCGGCGGCCAGGGCCAGCTGCGCGGGCTTGATGCCCGAGAAGGCCCAGTACGCCTTGATGTGGGGCACGTTGTCCAGGAACAGCCGCGACAGGGCGATCATCTTCAGGTAGTCCTGCCCGTCGGTGCCCGGGGCGCCCAGCTCGTTGTTGCCCGGCTGGTACTGCAAGGGGATGAAGCACAGGAAGCCGCCGGTGCGGTCCTGCAACTCGCGCAGGGCCGCCAGGTGCTCCACGCGGTCGGCCCAGGTCTCCACATGGCCGAAGAGCAGGGTGCAGTTGGTGCGCAGGCCCATGCCGTGGGCCAGGGCGTGGATTTCCAGCCAGTCCTTGCCGGGCAGTTTTTCGGGGCACAGCCGCTGGCGCAGCGCCGGGGAGAAGACCTCCGCCCCGCCGCCGGGCAGGGCGTCCAGCCCCGCGGCGCGCAGCTCTTCGAGGACCCGGGCGCGTGTGCGGCCGTAGCGCCCGGCCAGGTAGGCCACCTCCACCGCCGTGAAGGCCTTGACCCGCAGCCCGGGCCGCGCGGCCTTCACCCGCGACACCAGCTCCAGGTAGTACTCGTAGGGCAGGTCGGGGTTCAGCCCGCCCACGATGTGCACCTCGCGGATGGGTTCGTCCGCCCGCTGGGCCACCAGGGCCGCGGCCTGCTCGGGGGTGTGGGTGTAGGCGCCCTGGTCCCCCGCGCGCTTGGAAAAGGCGCAGAAGCGGCAGGCGTTGGCGCAGATGTTGGTGTAGTTCAGGTGCTGGTTGTAGACGTAGAACGCCTTGCGCCCGTGGCGCCGCGCGCGCGCGGCGCCGCCCAGTTCGCCCAGGGTGTGCACGTCGCAGCCCAGGGCCAGCTCCAGGGCCTGTTCCGCCTCCAGGCGCGCGCCGCCGCGCACCGCGTCGATGATCCGCTGCATGATGTCGTCCTTGGAAAGCAGGATTGCCGCCCGGCCGCGCCGCGCGCCGGGCCACCATACGGACGGGCGCGCGGCGAGTAAAGGGGCGCCCCGGCGCTGCCCCGGCGCTGTTGGGGCCGCCCGGGCGTGGCGCGGCCGACCTGCGCCGCCCGGGCCTAGCGCTTGCGGGCCCTGGGCCGGGGGGCCTCCTGGTCCAGGAGTTCGAGGTCCACCTCCAGGCGGGCGAGGCTGACCCCGCCCAGGCGCACACGGAGCTTCTGGCCCAGGGCGAAGCGCTTGCCGGTGCGCTCGCCCAGGATTTCCTGGCGGTCGGTGAGGTAGTGGTAATAGTCGTCGGACAGGGTGGACAGGCGGACCATGCCCTCGGCCATGACCTCGTTGAGCTCGACCCAGAACCCGTAGTCGGACAGGCCGTTGACGATGCCGGTGAAGGTTTCGCCGACCTTGTCCTCCAGGAAGAGGATGGTCAGGCGCTTGAGGATTTCGCGCTCGGCGTCGGCGGCCACGCGCTCGCGGGCGCTGATGTGGTCGGCGATCTTCTTCATGGTCGCGGGGCGGGGCAGGGGCTCGCGATCCGCGACCAGGGCGGCCTTGAGGGCGCGGTGGACCACCAGGTCCGCGTAGCGCCGGATGGGCGAGGTGAAGTGGCAGTAGCACTCGGAGGCCAGGCCGAAGTGCCCGGTGTGCTGCGGGGAATAGACGGCCTGCATCATGGAGCGCAGCACCAGCCGCCCGGCGAGGAACTCCAGGTCCGTGCCCTGGGCGGCGGCCAGCAGGGTCTGGAGGTCGGTGGGGGCGACGGCGGCGCCCGGGGCGGGCAGCCTGGGCGCCAGCTCGGTGCGCGAGAGCAGCTTGAACACGGCGCGCAGCTTGTCGGCGTCGGGCGCGGGGTGGATGCGGTACATGCAGGGCAGCCCGCGCGCGGTGAGCAGCCGGGCCACGGCCTCGTTGGCCGCGATCATGAACTCCTCGATGAGCTGGTGGGCGAAGGTGCGCGGGCGCGGGCGGATGTCGGCGGTTTCGCCGAGCATGTTGAACAGTATCTCGGGCTCGGGCAGGTCGAAGTCCAGGCTGCCGCGCGCGGTGCGCACGCGGTGGAGCACGCGGGCCAGCCGCTCGGCTTCCTCGAGCATGGGCAGGACCTCGCCCAGGGCCTGGCGCTCGGCGGGGTCCTTTTCGTCCAGGGCGCGGTGGACCTGCATGTAGGTCAGCCGGGCGTGGCTTTTGATCACGGCGGCGTGGAAGCGCTCGTCGCGGGGCTGGCCGTCGGCGGTGAAACCGATCTCGGCGACCATGGCCAGCCGGGGCACGTCGGGGTTCAGGCTGCACAGGCCGTTGGAGAGGGCCTCGGGGAACATGGGCTCCACGGACTGCGGGAAATAGTAGGAGTTGCCGCGCTCGAAGGCTTCGCGGTCCAGGTGCGACCCGGGGGCCACATAGTGGCTCACGTCGGCGATGGCCACGGTCAGGCGCCAGCCGTCGCCCTCGCGGCGCACATGCACGGCGTCGTCGAAATCGCGGGCCTTGGCGCCGTCGATGGTCACCAGGCCCAGCCCGCGCAGGTCCTTGCGGCCCTCGAAGTCTTCGGGGCCGGGGTCGCCGGGCAGGGCGCGGGCTTCGTCGAGCACCCGGCGGGGAAACTTGCGCGGCACGCCGTGGGCCGTCTTGACCAGTGATTCCTGGACTTTGGGGTCGTTTTCCGCGCCGAGGTTCTCGGCGGCGGCCCCGGCCCAGAGCCCGGCGTCGAGCTTGTCGCCGGGCAGGACGTGGACGATGTCGCCGCGCTCGGGCTCCTCGGCCAGGGGCTTGGTGTCGGCCATGACGTTGAAGTGCAGGCGCGGATCGGTGGGGAAGGCCAGGTACAGGTCGGGCCCCAGGCGGCGCTCCACGCGCACGGGCAGGGTCTTGAGCCCGCGCGAGAGCACGCGCACGATGCGCCCTTCGGGGCTTTTGCCCCGGCCCTGGCCGTCGCGCCCGCCGCGCGGGGGCGCCACGGCGACCATGACCTCGTCGCCGTGCCAGGCGTCGCCGAAGCTGCCGCGCGGCACGAAGATGTCCTTGCGGCGCTGGTCCTCGGGGATGACGAAGCCCACGCCCGAGCGCTGGACCTGCAAGCGGCCCTTGACCAGGGACATGCTCTCGGTCAGCCCGTAGGCCCCGCCCCGGGTGCGGATGATGCGCCCGGCCTCCAGCAGGGCGGCCAGCACGGCCTTGAGGTCGCGCTTGAGGTCCTTGCGCAGGTCCAGCCGACGCAGCAGCTCGGTGGTCCGCAGGGGTTGGCGCGCCTCGCGGAAGGCGCGCAGCACGGAGGTCTGGTCCAGCCCGGAGGGGGCGGAATCCGCTTTTTGGGGTTTGCGTTTGCGGGCCATGCGGGGCTCCTGGGCTCGGGTGTCGGATGGGGCGGCGCGGGCGCCGCTGGGGCGATTGTACAGCAGGGGGCGGGAATGGCAACCGCCAAGGCGGCGGCGGTCCGGTGGCGGCGCGGTGGCGGGGCGGCTGCCCGGCGCCGGGGTCAGGCCCGGGCCACGGCGGCCTCCCACCACAGGGGGAAGGCCTGGTCGGTGAACAAGGCCTCGCCGAAGGCCAGGGTGGTGTCGAAGGTCCAAAGGGGAATGGCGCCCGCTCCGGCGAGTTTCACGGCGTCCTTGGCGGTGCACAGCACATGGGCGGCGCCCCTGCGCCGGGCCTCGGCGTCGATGAAGTCGCGGTCGGCCGGGGTGTAGGCGTGGTGGTCGTCGTAGCGCAGGTGGTGGGCGGGCGGCGCGCCCAGCAGGGCCCGGGCCGTGGCGGCCACCTGGTCGGGCTCGCCCACGCCGGTGACCAGCAGGTACGGCTCGCCGCCGAAGCCGCGCGCCGTTCCGCCCCCGTCCAGGCGCACCAGCCCGCGCACGGCCAGGGAGAAAT
Source organism: Desulfocurvus sp. (assembly GCF_023230885.1). Classification (GTDB taxonomy): domain Bacteria; phylum Desulfobacterota; class Desulfovibrionia; order Desulfovibrionales; family Desulfovibrionaceae; genus Desulfocurvus. The sequence goes on from NZ_JALNWM010000041.1 coordinate 15,310, forward strand.
TGAACACCGGCTTGCGCAGGGGCTCCAGGTGGCGGCGGATCAGCGGGGCCAGGGCCCGGAACTCGTCGGGCGGGCAGTTGATGAGCAGGGCGTGGGCGGCCTCCAGGGCGGTGTGCCCCTCGCGCCAGGGCCCGGCGGGCAGCACGCGGTCCCAGTCGGCCACCAGGTCCGCGGGCCGCAGCAAAACGAGGTCGATGTCGCGGGCCATGGCCAGGTGCTGGAAACCGTCGTCAAGCACGAGCATGTCGGGCGGGTCGGGGGCCTGGGCCAGGGCCAGGGCGGCCCGGGGCCGCCGGGGGTCGACCACCACGCGGGCCCCGGGATGGGCCCGGGCCAGCAGCAGGGGTTCGTCGCCCGCCTCCCGGGGGGTGGCGTCGGCGCCGACCAGGTAGGGCAGCTGCGGCGGGCTGGCCTTGTAGCCCCGGGTGAGCACGGCGGGCCTGCGCCCGGCCTTGAGGGCCCAGTCGACGATCCAGTCGGTGAGCGGGGTCTTGCCCGTGCCGCCCCAGCAGATGTTGCCCACGCTGACGGTGAGCCACGGCGCGCGGTGGGCGCGCAGGGCGCCGCCCGCGTAGGCGCGGCGGCGCAGGCGCATCAGCGCGGCGTACAGGCGGCCGGGCGGCCGCAGCAGGGGCGAGAGGGCGTCTTGCAGGGGGACGAGCTGGCGCATGGGCAGAATCCGGGGGCGGCGGGGCCGCCCCCGGGCGGGTGCGGGTCTAGTTGCGCGAGGAGCCCATGAAGCGCAGCAGGAACAGGAACAGGTTGATGAAGTCCAGGTACAGGGTCAGGGCGCCGAGGATGGTGCCGCGGCGCAGGGCGGCGGCGTCGCCCGCCGGGGCGGTCTCGCCCATGACCTTGAGCTTCTGGGTGTCCCAGGCGGTCAGGCCGGTGAACAGGATCACGCCCACGCCGGAGATGATCCAGTCGAGCTGGCTGGACTGCATGAAGATGTTCACGACCATGGCGATGATCAGGCCGAAGACGCCCATCATCAGGAAGCTGCCCATGGCGGTCAGGTCGCGCTTGGTGGTCATGCCGTAGACGCTCATGGCGCCGAACATGCCCGAGCAGACCAGGAAGGTCTTGAACACCGAGGCCCCGGTGTAGGCGATGAGCACGCTGGACAGGGACAGGCCCATGGCGCAGCTGTAGGCCAGGAACATGCCCGTGGCCATGCCCGGGGACATTTTGCGGATGCCCGCCGACAGGGCGATGACGAAGCCCAGGGGCGCCAGCAGGACGATGAACATGCTGATCTGGTTGCCGAAGATGAGCTGGAGCATGGTCGGGCTGGTCGCCGTCATGAAGGCCACGGCTGCGGTGAGCGCCAGGCCGGCGGTCATCCAGCCGTACACGCCGCGCATGAAGGCGTTGAGGACCACGGCTCCGGTGCGGGAAACGCCCGCAGTCTGGTACCTTTGCATTGTCTCCTCCGAATTCACGGTTGCGTTCAGGGTTTCCTTTCCCTTCGACTAATAAACAGCATCCGGGCCCCTGGCAAGAGAAAGCGGGCGGACGGCGGGGCTCAGGGGCGGTTCTTGGGGTCCATGCGGTCGCGCACGGGGGCGGCCTGGGCCCAGGTCGGCTCGCTCCAGCCCAGGGGGGTGGTCCGCGCCGGGGCGACGCTGACGGTGCGCTGGGCCCCGCCCTGGCGCACGGCCACGGTCACCGGGCCGCCAGCGGCCACCGCCCGGGGGCTGAAGGAGGCCACGAAGGCGGCGGCGTCGGCCACGGCCCCGAGGTCCCAGGGCCCGGCCAGCTCGCGGCCCACGGCCAGGGGCCCCGGGTAGCCCTGGGTCACGAAGACCAGGTCCTCGGGGCGGGCCAGCTCCGAGAGCCGGTCGTTGCTCTTCTTGTCGCGGCCGATGGACAGCCAGTGCGTGCCGGACCAGTACTGCCGCCCCACGTTGGCCAGGTGGAAATGGGCCGCCGGGGGCTCGGCCACGGCGGCGAAGATCGGCGCGTAGCGCTTGGCCGAGGGCTCTTCGGTGAGCAGGCAGCCGCCCGCCGGGGTGGGGATGTCGGTGATGCCGAGGTCGCGGGCCAGTTCGAGCTGCGCGGTGCGCCCCCGGCCCCAGAAGCCCAGGAGCCGCTGGCGGTCGACCAGGCCCGAGGTCTCCATGGGCGTGGGTTCCTGGCGCAGGGCGCACAGGGGCCGCAGCAGGACATCGCGGGTGCCGGACTCGTTGCGCACGCTGTTCATGGAGTCCTGGCGCTGGGACATGGGCCGCTGGCCGACCACCTCGCCGGTGACGATGAACCGCGCGCCGTAGCGCTCCATCAGCTCCCGGGCGCGGGTGAGCATGAGAATCTTGCAGTCCACGCAGGGGTTGAAGAAGCGCCCGAACCCGAAGCGCGGCCCGGCCAGCATCATGCGCACGAATTCCTCGCCCGCGTCCACGGCGGCCAGGTCCAGCCCGTAGGTCCGCCGCCAGTAGCCCAAGCGGCGCGGGTGGCCGAAGAAGGGGCTGGTGAAGTGCAGGCATTTGACCGTCAGGCCCTGGGCCTCGATGACCTTCACGGCCAGCAGGGAATCCAGCCCGGCGCTGAACAGCGCCACGGCGTCGTAGGTTTTCTTGCTCATTGGGTACTCTCGCGGGCAATGTCCCGTGGCAGGGCCTATACTGCCTGGGCCCCGGGCTGGCAAGGGCGCGCCCCGCCGCGGCGGGGCCGGGCCCCGCGATCCAGCCGCCCCGGCCCCTCCCGGGCCGCCCCGCCGCGCCCCCGCCGCCCCGGCCCGCGCCGTGTACAGCGCTGTTGCCCGCGGCCGCGCCTTTTGCTATGTCGTGGCTCTTCGCACACAAGACCCCCGCCCAGCCAGGAGAACCAGCATGGCCCGACGCCCCCAAGCCAGCCCCGAGGAAATGCGCCGCGAGGCGCTGGACACCGCGCTCTCCACCATCGAGCGCAAGTACGGACAGGGCTCCGTGATGAAACTGTCCGACGAGGCCCACGTCCGCATCCCGGTGATCCCCACGGGGTCCATCGGGCTGGACCTGGCCCTTGGCGTCGGCGGCGTGCCGCGCGGGCGCGTCACGGAGATCTACGGCCCCGAGTCCTCGGGCAAGACCACCCTGGCCCTGCACCTCATCGCCCAGTGCCAGAAGCAGGGCGGCACCGCCGCGTTCATCGACGCCGAGCACGCCCTGGACGTGAGCTACGCCAGGCGCCTTGGCGTGAACACCGAGGAGCTGCTCATCTCCCAGCCCGACTACGGCGAGCAGGCCCTGGACATCGCCAGCCTGCTGGTGCGCTCCGGGGCGGTGGATGTCATCGTCATCGACTCCGTGGCCGCGCTCATCCCCCAGGCGGAGCTGTAGGGCGAGATGGGCGAGTCGCAGGTGGGCGGGCACGCGCGGCTCATGTCCCACGCCCTGCGCAAGCTCACCGGCACCATCCACAAGTCGCGGACCTCGGTGGTCTTCATCAACCAGATCCGTATGAAGATCGGCGTCACCGGCTACGGCAACCCCGAGACGACCACCGGCGGCAACGCGCTGAAGTTCTACTCCTCCGTGCGCATGGACATCCGGCGCATCCAGACCCTGAAGGACAAGGAGGAGGCCTACGGCATCAAGGCCCGGGTCAAGGTGGTCAAGAACAAGGTGGCCCCGCCCTTCCGCGAGGCCCTTGTGGACATCCTCTACGGCACGGGCATGAGCCGCGAGGGCGAGCTCATCGACCTGGGCATCGAGCACAAGATCATCGAGCAGAGCGGCTCC
>NZ_JALNWM010000042.1 GCF_023230885.1 Desulfocurvus sp.
CCGCAGGCCCCCGCGAAAAACCGCGCCCCGGCGCACCTTTTTCAGCCCACACCATTTCGGAGATGGCGCGGCACAAGCGAATATCAATCCAAATCGAGCGCCATTATTTACACACGAAAATCGTTTTGGTATGAAAGGCCGTCCGTCAATCCCAAACCAGAGGAGTCCCCATGACCAGCTTCCTGCCCCGCCTGGCCGTCGTCGCGGCCCTGGTGTTCGCCCTGGCCGCCCCGGCCTGGGCCCACTTCGGCATGATCATCCCCAAGGCCCCCGTGGCCGACATGGACCAGAAGTCCCTCACCCTGGAATTCTCCTTCTCGCACCCCTTCGGCGGCGAAGGCATGAACCTGGTGCGGCCCAAGGCCGCCGGGGTGGCCTTCGAGGGCCAGACCACCGACCTGCGCGACGCCCTGGTCCCGGCCAAGGTCATGGACCACGACGCCTTCACCCTGAACTACGCCTTCAAGCGCCCGGGCGTGTACACCTTCTTCATGGAGCCCGAGCCCTACTGGGAGCCCGCCGAAGACGTGTCCATCATCCACTACACCAAGGTCAGCGTGGCGGCCTTCGGCGGCGACGAGGGCTGGGACGAGCCCCTGGGCCTGAAGACCGAGATCGTGCCCATGCTGCGGCCCTTCGGCAACTGGGCGGGCAACACCTTCGTCGGTCAGGTTCTGCTGGACGGCAAGCCCGTGCCCGGCGCCGAGGTGGAAGTGGAACTGTACAACCAGGGCCGCTTCGCCATGCCCACCGAGTACAACGAGACCCAGGTGGTCAAGGCCGACGCCCAGGGCGTCTTCGCCTTCACCTGCCCGCAGCCCGGATGGTGGGGCTTCGCGGCCCTGTCCGAGGCCGACTACACCCTGCCCGCGGCCAGCGGCCCCGACAAGGGCAAGGACAAGGGCGTCGAACTGGGCGCCGTGTTCTGGACCTACATGGCGCCCTGGCAATAGCCCGGAGCCCCGAAACCAAGGGCCCGCCCGGAGATGCTCCGGGCGGGCCCTTGCCGTTTGCGAGGCGCCGGGAAAAGGCCCCCCGGCGCGCGCCGGCCGCTCAGGGCCCGCCCGGGCCGTCCCCGTCGCCAGGGGGCAACAAGGCGCGCCGCGCGCCGCGCGCGGCCCGGCGCAGGGCCCGCGCCCGCGAGGCGTCGTCCATGCCGTCCAGCACGAGCAGGTCCAGGAGCAGCAGCGTACCCGGGCCCAGGAGCGAAGCCAGGGCGCCCCCCGCGAAGGCTCCCGCCCCGGCGAGGAAATGGGCCCTGTCCGCCGCCCCGGCCACCAGGGCCGCCACCAGCCCCAGGAAGGCGCCATAGGCCGACAGGACCAGGGCGCCCTCGGTGCTGTAGTCCTCTCCCTGGGCGGACAGGCGGCGCAGGCGCAGCCAGGCCAGGCGCCCGAGCATGCCCGCAAAGCTCCCGAACCCGCCGCCCAAAAGCGCCAGCAGGACACCCGAGGCCCCGCGGGGCAGCCAGCCGCCCCCGGCCTGACGCGCCGCCAGCAGGCCCGCCGCCAACCCGGCCAGCAGGACACCCGAGAAGGCTTTGCCCCGTATCCGGGCCAGGATCGTATGCTCGAAATCGGCCATGCATCCCCACCGCCGCGAACGGCCAAAGGAAACCCGAACAGATATTGCTTTCCTCTTGGGCTCTGGTATGCTGGCCCCGGGCGCGCTTCGTCCGGTCCGGGGCGGACAGGGCACCCATTCTGTCAAGCCTACACCTTCGGCCCCTGGAGGGAAAGATGCGATTTCTGGTCGTGGAGGACGACTTCACCAGCCGCAAGCTTCTGCAACGAATCCTCTCCCCATACGGCGAGGTGGATGTCGCCGTGAACGGCCAGGAGGCGGTGGACGCCTTCGAGGCCGCCCTGCGCGACGGCAAGCCCTACGAGCTGGTCTGCATGGACATCATGATGCCCGAGATGGACGGGCAGGAGGCCCTCAAGCGCATCCGCCAGATCGAGCGGCTGAACGAGCGCTCCGGCCCCCACGAGGCCAAGGTCATCATGACCACCGCCCTGGACGACCCCAAAAACGTGGTCGAGGCATACTACAAGGGCGGGGCGACATCCTATGTGCCCAAGCCCATCGACCGCCAGCTTTTCCTGCAACTGCTGCGCAACGTCGGACTCATCAGGTAGGCCCCGCCCCGGCGGACCCTTTTCGGCCCCTCCCCGGCCCTTGGAGCTTGCGCGCCGCGCCGTGGCGCGGTAGCCTCCCCAAGGCGCCCACGCCCCATCGCGCCCGGCCCCCGGCAGGACACCCCCGCTGCGGAACCCAGGCGCACAAGACAAGGGAAAAGCCATGAATTTCAGTCCTCTGGACTTACTGCTCCTCGGCATCCTGGTCTATGTGGCCGTCGGCTGGTTTCGCCGCCGCTCGGGCGGCGGCCGCCACGACGGCCCCCAGGCCCCGCACGACAACGGCCCCGCCACCCCCGAAGACCAGCGCCGCCAGGCCAACGACGCCTACACCCGCGCCCAGCAGGCCTGGGACATGCTGCGCTCCGACCCGCCCCGGGAGCGCAGCCAGCCCGGCCAGGAGGCTCCGGTGCCCGACGTGGCCTACGTTCCCGGGCGCAAGGACGCCCCGGACCAGACGCCCTCCTCGACCCTGAGCGCGGCCGAGCTGCCCCCGGCCCTGCCCGCCCCGGGGCCCCTGCCCGCCGACTTCGACGCCGACGACTTCATGCGCGGCGCCAAGGCCTTCTGCTCGCGCATCCGCAGTGCCTGGAACAACCGCGACCTGAACGACCTGCGCGCCTTCTGCACCGAGCCGTGCATGGAGGAGTTCCGCCGCCGGGCCCAGGTCGAGCCCAGGCCCCCGCGCCACGAAATCCAGCGCCTGGACGCCGGGCTGGCCGGGGTGCAGGACCATCCCGACGGCCGCCGCGACGCCACCGTGTATTACATCATCACCGAGAAGGACCTGTCCTCAAACCGCGTGGGCAAGGTCCGCGAGCTGTGGCGCTTCACCACGCCCCCGGGCGGCAGCTGGCTGCTGGACGAGGTGCGGCCCATCAGCGCCGAGGAAGGCACCCGCCAGTAGCCCCGCCCCGGCCGCAAACCAGAGCGCCCGCCCCCTTCCGGGGGCGGGCGCTCTGGTTTCCCGGCCCCGGCCCGGGGCTATCCGCCAAGGCGGGCGTACAGGTCCTGGTAGCTCCGGGCCATAGCCTCCTCGGTGAAGGACTCCAGGCGCCGGGCCCCGCCGCCAACCAGGGCCGCCGCCAGCCCCGCGTCCTGCCCGCCCGGGGCGCACAGCCGCAGCAAGGCCGCGGCCAGGGCCTCGGCGTCGCCCCGGGGGAAGGCCAGCCCGCTCACCCCCGGCTCCACAAGCTCCAGGTTGGACGGCAAATCCGAGCAGACCACCGGACGCCGGGCGGCCCAACCCTCCTTGATGACAGCGCTGGAGCCCTCGCCGTCCATGCTGGGCACGGCCAGCACGGACAGCCCGCCCAGCACCTGCGCGCTCTCGCGCCAGCCCGCGAATTCCACCCGCCCGGACAGCCCCAGGGCCTCGGCCCGGGCCCGCAGCCGCGGCCCCAGCGGCCCGTCGCCCACCACCACGGCCCGCCAGCCGCCCCCCGCGGCGCGCCGCTCCAGCAGCCCCAGCGCCTCCAGGAACACGGCCACCCCCTTTTGCGGGGTCAGGGCCCCGACGACGCCCAGCACCGGGCGCGGCGGCAGCGGCGCGGCGGCGGCCTCGGCGTACAGCGCCGGGTCGATGCCGCTGTGGATCACGTCCAGGCGCTCCCGGGGGACGCCGCAGCGGGCCATGACCTCGGCAATCTCGCGGCTCACGCAGGCCACGGCGTCGGCGGCAAGGTATTTGGCCCGGGAGGGGCCCGGGCGCAGGGGATAGGACACGCGGCGCGAATGGACCAGCCGCGCGCCGGTAAGGGCCTTGAGCAGCGCACCCAGGAGGGCGCTGGCCGCGCAGTGGGTATGGATCACGTCCACGCCCCGGCGGCGGACCAGGGCGCGCAGGGCCAGCAGGGCGCGGGGGTCCCAGCCCTGGCGCCCGGGCAGGTCGTGCACGTCCAGCCCCGCCGCGCGGGCCGCCGCGCCCAGGGGGCAGCCCCGGGGGGCGGCCAGCAGGGTCGCCGTCCCGGGGGCCGCGGCCAGGCGCCGCATGAGGTACAAAACCTGGCGCTGCCCGCCGCGCATGTCGCGGCCCAGGTCCAGGTGCAGGATCTTCACGCGCTCGGCCTCCGGGCGGGGGCGGCGGGCCCCGGACGGCTTGCGCCGCCGGGGCCCGGGTTAGAAGGGCACGCCGTTCTCGGCAATGTCCTTCACGATCAGCTCGCGCGCCAGGCGGCACACGGGGCCGGGCCGCACGTCGTGGATGGGCTTGCCGTTGTAGCGCACGATGGCCAAGCAGTCCCCGGTGGTGCCGAAGACCAGCACCTCGCGCGCGTGGTAGAGATCCTCCTCCGTGACCTTGCGGAAGAAGGCCTTGACCCGCCCGGCCAGGAGCTCCACGGCGCGGATGAGGGTGGTGCCCGGCAGGGCGTTGGTGAACTCGGGGATGACCAGGGTGCCCGCCTCGTCGACGATGGCCATGTTCTCCGTGGCGCCCTCGGCCACGAAACCGTTGTCATCGAAGCAGATGGGGTAGTCGTAGCCCTGGGCCGATGCCTCGCGCTTCATGAGCACGTTGGGCAGATAGTTCACGGATTTGATCTGCGCGATCCAGTCCTGCTTGGCGGGGATGGCCGTGCGGAAGGCCGTGGCGCCCTTCTCGAACCAATGGGCGGGCTTGGGCGTGAAGCGGTAGGCCACCACATAGAGGCTGGGCAGGGGGCATTCGCGCGGGTCGATGCCGAAGCCGCCCGGGCCGCGCCCGAGCAGGATGCGCACCAGCCCGTCGTCCGAGCCGCCCGCCTGGCAGACCTCCAGGACGATTTCGCGCAGGCGCTCCCAGGTGCAGGGCGGGGTCAGGCCGATGGCGTCGGCCCCGCGCCGCATGCGCGCCAGGTGCGCGTCCAGCTGGTAGACCCGGCGCCCGAGGTATTTCATGGTTTCGAAGATGCCGTCCCCGCGGTGGACGATATGGTCGTCCAGGGGGATGAGCATCAGGCGCGGATCCTTGCACACGGCGCCGATGCGGTGCTCGTAGAAGGCCAGCACCTCGCCGGTGCCGGGCCGCTTCACGGCCAGCATGCGCCGGAGGTAGTCCTCGCTGTCCAGAACGCTTATCATGCTCGCAACTCTCCTCGGCGCGCGTCAGGGCACGCGCAGCAGGTCCATTTCCACAAGCTTCTCGGCGATCTGCACGGCGTTGAGCGCGGCGCCCTTGCGGATGTTGTCGGCCACGATCCACAGGTTCAGGCCGTTGTCGATGGATTCGTCCTCGCGGATGCGGCCCACGAAGGTCTCGTTCTGGCCCTGGGCGTCGATGGCCATGGGGTAGATGCGCTCGCTGGGGTTGTCCAGCACGCGCACGCCCGGCGCCTGGGACAGCAGCGCCCGGCAGTCCCTGGCCGTGAGCTTCCTGTCCGTCTCGATGTTGACCGACTCGCTGTGGCCGAAGAAGACCGGCACGCGCACGGTGGTCGCCGTGACGCGGATGGACTCGTCGCCCATGATCTTCCTGGTTTCGTTGACCATCTTCATCTCTTCCTTGGTGTAGTCGTTGTCCAGGAAGACATCGATGTGCGGCAGGCAGTTGAAGGCGATGCGATGCGGGTAGACCTTGGGCTCGATCTCGTCCACGCGGCCGTTGAACATGAGCTGCACCTGGTTCGCCAGCTCCTCGATGGCCTTCTGCCCCGTGCCGGACACGGCCTGGTAGGTCGAGACCACGATGCGCCGGATGCCCGCGGCGTCGTGGATGGGCTTCAGGGCCACCACCATCTGGATGGTCGAGCAGTTGGGGTTGGCGATGATGCCCTTGTGCCACTTGAGGTCATCGGGATTGACCTCGGGCACCACCAGCGGGCAGGCCGGGTCCATGCGCCAGGCGCTGGAGTTGTCCACCACCACGCACCCGGCCTTGGCGGCCAGGGGGGCGAACTTCTCGGAGGTGGAGCCGCCCGCGGAGAACAGGGCCAGATCGACGCCCGCAAAGGAGTCCTCCCTGAGCTCGCGCACGGTCAGTTCGCGGCCTTTGTAGGTCACGGTGCTGCCCGCGCTGCGGCTGGAGGCGAAGGGGATCACCTCGCCAGCCGGGAAATTGCGCTCCTCGAGCACTTCGAGCATCACGCGGCCAACAGCCCCCGTGGCGCCGCACACGGCGACGACGAATCCGTCCTTCTTCATTGCTTGCGACCTCTTTATGCTGACAGTGGCCCGGCGCGCCCCGTGCAGGCGCCGGGAAGGTTACAGATCCAGGGCCCCGACGATTTCCAGGCAGGCTTCGGGGCGGTTGAGCGTATACAGATGCACGCCGGGCGCGCCGCCTTCCAGCAGCTCGCGGCACTGGCGCTTGGCCCATTCGATGCCCACGCGGCAGGCGGCCTCGGGCCCGCCCCGGGCGTCGGCCTCCTCCAGGTCGAGCAGAAGCCGCCCCGGGATGCTCGCGCCGCAAAAGCCCAGCACGCGCTTGGCCGACTTCACGCTCATCACCGGCAGCACCCCGGGGATGATGGGCCTGGTCACCCCCATTTCACCCAGGCGCTCGGTGAAGTTCCAGTACAGGCGCGTGTCGAAGAACAGCTGGGTGATGGCGAAATCGCCGCCCCGGTCCAGCTTGAACTTCAGGAATTCGAAATCCTCGCGGAAGGTGGAGCACTCGGGGTGCCCCTCGGGATACCCGGCCACGCCCACGCCCATGTCGGGAAAGTGGCGGCGGATGTGGACAACAAGGTCCGAGGCTTGGCGGAAATGCTCGGAGTCGGGCGTGAAGCGGGCGTCGCCGCGGGGCGGATCGCCGCGCAGGGCCAGGACGTTGTGTACGTCGGCCCGCTCCAGGGCGGCCAGGAAGCCGTCCACCCGCTCGGCGCTGGCGCCCACGCAGGTCAGGTGCGCCATGGGCGTAAGGCCCATGTCGCGGCGCAGGCGGCGCACGATCTCCAGGGTGTTGTCCTGGGTGCCGCCCCCGGCGCCGTAGGTCACGGAGACGAACAGCGGGTCCACCGCCGCCAGGCGCTCCACGGTCTGGAAGAAAGCCGGCCAGTCCTGGGGATCCTTGGGCGGGAAGAACTCCAGGGACACGAACTTGGCCCCGGGCCGGATCATGTCGATGATGCGCACGATGCAAACTCCTAGCGGGCCGGTTCCCGGGCCAGCAGGTCGACGATCTGGGTGTCGGCCTCCAGGAACGGCACATCGGCCGCCCCGGGGGTCAGCCAGCGCAGTTCGTGGCCCTCGCGCGGGGTCAGGCGCCCCGTGAACCGATAGACGTGAAAGAAATGCAGCCGCACCCGCAGATGCGGGTAGGCGTGGCGCTTTTCGCACCAGAAGGCCGCCTCGGCGGGCCGGATGCCCAGCTCCTCGTCGAGCTCGCGGGCCAGGGCCCGCTCCAGGCTTTCCCCGGGCTCCACCTTGCCGCCCGGGAACTCCCAGTACCCGGCCTGGGGCTTGCCCTCGGGCCGCCGCGCGGCCAGAAAGCGCCCGTCCCGCCAGATGACGGCGGCCACCACGTCGATTTCCGCCCCCGACGGCGTGCTGTGGGTCGCCTGCACCGCGCGCCCTCCCGGTCCTGGATGTTGCGGCAACCGCGAAGCTTATTCCCGATGCCCACCGAAGGCAAGCGCCACGACGGGCCGCTCCCGGAACCGCCAACCCGTGGCGACCAAATGGCGCCGCGATCTTGACACGACCAGGGGCCCGGAGCACCATGCGGCCATGCCGCCCGCCGCACAGCCAGGGCCCCGTGGCCGCACACCCGCCCGCCTGCGGCGCCGCCCGTCCGGGCCCGGGGGCCCCCGGCCCGTCCCCGGTGCGGCCGCCTGTCCGCCCTCCGGCGCCGGGCGCCCCGCACGGGGCGGCGCGAGGCTGTCGGCGCTGCTGCTCCTGGCCGGGCTGCTGGCGCTCCTGCTCCCGCCCGGCCCCCCGGCCTCGGCCCGGACGCCCGCCGAAGAGCCCCGCCAGCTTGTGTTCTCCTGCAACGAGGCGGACTGGCCGCCCTACCTCATCGTCGGCCCGGACCAAACCTGCAACGGCATCATGGCCGACATCCTCCGCGAGGCCGCGCGCGGGCTGGGCGTGAGCGTGACCACCCGCACCTTCCCCGAGAAGCGCAGCCTGCTGATGCTGCGCCAGGGCGAGGTGGACGTGTACTGCAAGGCCCCGGAATGGGTTGCCGAGCCCGAGGCGCTCCTGTGGTCCGCGCCGGTGCTGCCCTCGCGCGACGTGCTGGTCGCCCCGGCGGACGGGCCGCCCGTCGATGGCCCCGAGGACCTGGTGGGCCTGCGCCTGGGCACGGTGCTCGGCTACGCCTATCCCGCCCTGGACGCGGCCCTGGAAAGCGGACGGATCACGCGCGACGACGCGCCCGGCACCGTGAGCCAGCTGCGCAAGCTGCTGCGCGGCAGGACCGACGCCGCGGTGGTCAACGAATTGGTGGCACGCTGGGTGCTGCGCGGGCTGCGCGAGCCAGGAGCCGACGCCCTGCGCTTCTCCGGGCGGGAGGTCGGCCTGGCCTGGCTGCGCTACGCCTTCACCCGCGCCAGGGACTGGGAGCCCCTGGTCGCCCGGCTGGACGCCGAAATAGCGCGCATGCGCGCCGACGGGCGCATCCAGGCCATTCTGGACGCCTACCGCTAGCTAGCAGCCGTCGCCCAGGGCCTCGCGCTCGGCCTCCAGGGCCGCGATGTCCCCCTCCAGGGCGTCCATGCGCTCCATGAGCTTCTCCGTCAGCCCCTGCAACTCCGCGAAGCGTTTCATGAGCCCCGAGGAGCGCGCCGCGTCGGCGTAGACCCCGGGGTCGGCCAGGGTCTGCTCCACCTCGCCCTGCTCGGCCAAAAGCTTCTCCAGCTCGGCCTCCTTGGCGGCGTAGCGCTCCTGGAGCGGGCGCAGCTTCTTGTAGAGCGCGTTGCGGGCCTCGGCCTGGCGGCGTTTGGCCTCCTTGGCGTCGGCCCGGTTGCCCCGGCGCAGGGCCTCGGCCTGGGGCGCGCACGCGGGCTCCAGGGCCGCGCGCCGGGCGCGGTCGTAGCCCTGGAACCCGTCGGGGAATATCTCGATGCCCTCGGGCTTGAGCCACCAGACCTCGCGGGCCACGGCGCTCATGAGGTGCCGGTCGTGGGCGACCATGAGGATGGTGCCCTCGTAGTCGCCAAGGGCCTTGATGAGCGCGTCGCGGCTCTCCAGGTCCAGGTGGTTGGTGGGCTCGTCCAGCACCAGGAAGTTGGCCCGCCGGAGGAACAGGGTGGCCAGGATCAGCCGGTTCTTCTCGCCGCCGGACAGCTCGCGGACCTCGCGGTCCCAGAACGATTCGGGCAGCATGAACAGGCCGAGCACGCTGCGCAACTCCTCCTCGGTGCTGCGCGGGTCGGACAGGCGGCGGATCTCGCCAAGCACCGTGCGATCGAGGTTCAGGGTCTCGGCCTGGTGCTGGGAGAAGTAGCCCACGCGCATCTTGGAGCCGACCTCGATGGACCCGGCGCTGGGCGCGAGCTGGCCGGTGATGGCCCGCAGGAGCGTGGTCTTGCCGCAGCCGTTGGGCCCGGCCAGGGCGATCTTCTGCCCGGCGTAAATGTGGAAATCCAGGGGCCGCCACAGGCTGGCGCCGCCCGAGTAGGCCACCTGCACGTCGATGGCCGAGAGCACGGTCTTGTTGCCGCGCTCCGGCGCGGGCCAGGAGAATTTCAGCTCCTTGGCCTTGGGTTCGGCGCGCACGCCCTCCAGCTCCTTTTCGAGCTTGGCCACCTGCTTCTTCATGCTGTTGGCCTGGCGGGCCTTGGTGGCCTTGACCTGGAAGCGGCGCACGAAGTCCATCTTCTTGGCGATGTCGTCCTGCACGCGCTGCTCGGCGCGGCGGCGCTGCTCCTCGGTTTCGTCCATCCAGGCCCAGAACTGGGTGAAGGTGCCCTTGCGCACCACGGGCTTGACCCCGCCCAGGAACAGCACATGGGTGGACACGCGGTCCAGGAGCATCCGGTCGTGGGCGACGAAGACCAGGGCGCCCTCGAAGGCGTTGAGGTAGTCTTCGAGCCACTCCACGGCTTCCAGGTCCAGGTGGTTGGTGGGCTCGTCCAGCAGCAGGACGCCCGCCCCCTCCACCAGGATGCGCGCCAGCTTGGCCCGCTCGCGCCAGCCGCCGGACAGCTCGCGCAGGGGGCTGTCGAGCTGGGCGGCGGAAAAGCCCAGGCCCGAGAGCACGGCCCGGGCCTTGTGCTCGGGGTTGTAGCCGCACACATGCTCCAGGTGGGCCTGCTCCTGGGCCAGGGCCGCCAGGGCCGCCTTGTCGCCCGCCCTGGTGGCGGTGTCCCAGCGCTCCCAGAAGTCGCCCCACGAGGGCAGCGCCTCCATGACCCAGCCGGTCACGGGCTCGCCCAGGTCGCGCTCGGTCAGCTCCTGCTTGGAGTAGCCGAGCTGCACGTCCTTGGGCATGGACACCTGCCCCGAGTCGGGGTCTTCGATGCCCGCGAGGATGCGCAGGAAGGTGGACTTGCCGCAGCCGTTGGGGCCGACCACGGCAAGGCGCATACCGGGCGTGACCTCCAGGGAAAAAGCCTGGAACAGGTCGCGCCCGCCAAAGGACTTGGACAGGGACTGGATACTGATTCTGGACATCGGCTCACATGCGCCCGCTGGGGCGACTGGCAAAGAAGAACCCGGAAGGCCGCGCGGCCTCCCGGGTTCGGGGTTCCTGGGCAGTGTGCAGGCTCGCGCCGCACCGCTTCTACAGCTTTTCGGCCACGAGGTCACCCATTTTCTCGCACCCGGCCAGGCGGCAGCCTTCCTCGCGGATGTCGCCCGTGCGCCAGCCCTCGTCGAGCACGGCGGACACGGCGGCCTCCACTGCGTCGGCGGCGCCGGGCATGTCCAGGCTGTGGCGCAGCATCATGGCCACCGACAGGATGGTCGCCAGGGGGTTGGCCTTGTCCTGCCCGGCGATGTCGGGGGCCGAGCCGTGAATGGGCTCGTAGAGCCCCGGCCCGCCCTCGCCCAGCGAGGCCGACGGCAGCATGCCGATGGACCCGGTGATGCATCCTGCCTCGTCGGAGAGGATGTCGCCGAAGAGGTTCTCGGTGACCAGCACGTCGAACTGCGCGGGGTCGCGCACAAGCTGCATGGCCGCGTTGTCCACATACATGTGCGCGAGCTCCACCTCGGGGTAGTCGCGGGCGACCTCCACCACCACCTCGCGCCACAGGCGCGACACGTCGAGCACGTTGGCCTTGTCCACCGAGCAGAGCCGCCGCGAGCGGCGCATGGCCGTCTCGAAGGCCACCCGCGCGATGCGCGCCACCTCGTGCTCGTCGTAGATCATGGTGTTGTAGCCCACGCGCACGCCGTCGCGCAGCTCCACACCCCGGGGTTCGCCGAAGTAGGCGCCGCCGGTCAGCTCGCGCACGACCATCACGTCCAGGCCGCCCGCCACGATGTCGGGGCGCAGGAAGCAGGCCCGGCGCAGCTGCGGGAAAAGCCGGGCCGGGCGCAGGTTGGCGAACAGGCCAAGGGCCTTGCGGATGCCCAGCAGGCCGCGCTCCGGGCGGATGGCGGGGTCGATGGTGTCCCACCTGGGGCCGCCCACGGCGCCCAGCAGCACGGCGTCCGCCGCCCGGCAGGCCGCCACCGTGGCCTCGGGCAGGGGGCCGCCCGTGGTGTCGATGGCCGCGCCGCCGATGAGCGCCTCGGTGCAGGAAAACCCGCAGCCCTGGCGCGCGCCCACGCGCTCCAGGACCTTGCGCGCCTGGGCCATGATCTCCGGGCCGATGCCGTCGCCGGGCAGGATGCAGATGGTCTTGCGCATGGCTAGCGGACCTCCCCGGCCAGGCGGCGGCGCACATAGCCCACAAGGCCCCCGGCGTCGAGAATCTCGCGCATGAACGGCGGCACGGGCTGGCAGCGGACCTCGGCCCCGCTGTCCAGGTTGCGGACGACGCCCGCCCCGGTGTCCACCTCGATGCGGCTGCCGTCGCCAAGCTCGGCGTAGCCGTCGCCGACCTCGATGAGCACCAGGCCCATGTTGAAGCCGTTGCGGTAGAAGATGCGCGCGAAGCTGTGGGCCACCACCACGGGAATGCCCGCGCCCTTGATGGCGATGGGCGCGTGCTCGCGCGAGGAGCCGCAGCCGAAGTTGGGCCCGGCGACCATGATGTCGCCCGGGCGCACCCGGGCGACCCAGCCCGCCTCCAGGCCCTCCATGCAGTTGGCCCCCAGGCGCGCCTCGTCGGTGGTGACCAGAAAGCGCGCCGGGATGATGGCGTCGGTATCGATGTTTGCGCCCACGACGTGGGCGGTTCCGGCATATCGCATTGTCGCTCTCCCCGTCCTAGAGGTCCGCCGGGGCGGCGATGGCGCCGACCACGGCCGAGGCGGCGGCCACGGCCGGGCCGCTGAGGTAGACCTCGGACTCCAGGCTGCCCATGCGCCCCTTGAAGTTGCGGTTGGTGGTGGCGATGGTCCGCTCGCCCGAGGCCAGGATGCCCATGTGCCCGCCCAGGCACGGCCCGCAGGTGGGCGGGCCGACCACGGCCCCGGCGTCCATGAACACCTCGAGCAGGCCCTCCTTCAGGGCCTGGCGCCAGATGCCGGGGGTGGCGGGCAGCACGATGAGCCGCACGCCCCGGGCCGCCCTGCGGCCGCGCAGCACCGCCGCAGCCTCGCGCAGGTCCTCGATGCGCCCGTTGGTGCACGAGCCGATGACCGCCTGGTGGATGGCCACGCCGCGCACCTCGGACACGGGGCGCACGTTCTCGGGCAGATGCGGGCAGGCCACCTGCGGCTCCATGCCCGTCACATCCAGGCGCACGGTGCGCTCGTAGGCCGCGCCCGGGTCGGGGGCCAGGGCCGCGTCGCCCGCGCGCCCGGCGGCGGCGGCGTAGGCCAGGGTCCGCTCGTCGGCCGCGAACAGCCCGACCTTGCCCCCGGCCTCGATGGCCATGTTGGCCATGGTCATGCGGCCCTCCACGGACAGGGCCCGGACGGCCGCCCCGCCGAACTCCAGGGCCTTGTACAGCGCCCCGGCCACGCCGATCTCGCCGATGAGCCGCAGGATGTAGTCCTTGCCGCCCACATGCTCGCCGGGGGTGCCGTCGATCTCCACGCGGATGGTCGGCGGCACCTTGAACCACGTCTCGCCCAGAGCCATGGCCGCGGCGATGTCCGTGGAGCCCATGCCCGTGGCAAAGGCGCCCAGGCCGCCGTAGGTACAGGTGTGGCTGTCGGCGCCGACCACCACGTCGCCGGGGCCGACCAGCCCCAGCTCGGGCAGGAGCGCGTGCTCGACGCCCACCTCGCCGCCCTCGTAGTAGTGGACCACGCCCATGCGCCGGGCGAACTCGCGCACCAGCCGCACCTGCTCGGCGGAATCGATGTCCTTGTTGGGCGTGAAATGGTCGCAGACCAGGGCGACGCGCTCCTGGTGGAACACCCCGCCGGCGCCCATGGCCTCGAAGGACTTGATGGCCAGGGGCGCGGTGATGTCGTTGGCCAGCACCAGGGACACGCGGCAGCGCGCGATGCTCCCGGCCTCGCCCACGGGCTCGTCGCAGTGGCGTTGGAGGATCTTCTGGGCCAGGGTCTGGGGCATCTACTTGTCCTCGCTTTTCTTTTCCAGGCGGTTCAAGGCGTTGAGCATGGCCTTGGCGCTGGCGACGATGATATCGGCGTCGGAGCCCCGGCCCACGGCGCGCAGGCCGCCGTGTTCGATCTTCACTGTCACCTCGCCCTGGGCGTCGGTGCCGTCGGTGATGGCGTTGACGAGATACTGCTCCAGGGTGGGCCGCTTGCCGATGATGTCCGCGATGGCGTTGAACACCGCGTCCACCGGCCCCACCCCGAAGGTCGCAAGCTTCCGCTCCTGCCCGTCGACCTCCATGATCACCGCCGCCGTGGGCGGCACGCTGATGGTGCCGGACTGGATGTGCAGGTGCTTGAGACGGTACTTGTCGGGGATGCGGAAGACCTCTTCGAGCACGATGGCCTCCACGTCCTCGTCGTATATCTTTTTCTTGATGTCCGCCAGCCTCTTCACCGCGGCGGCGACCACGTCCACCTCGGCGTCGGAAAGCCGGAAACCCATGGCCTCGACCTTGGACTTCACGGCGTGGCGGCCCGAATGCTTGCCCATGACCATGTCCGTGGCCGAGCGGCCCACGCTCTCGGGGGTCATGATCTCGTAGGTCTCGCGGTGCTTGAGCACGCCGTCCTGGTGGATGCCCGACTCGTGGGCGAAGGCGTTGTCGCCGATGACGGCCTTGGTGGCCGGGATGGGCCTGCCGATGATGCGCGAGAGCATCCGGTTGGCCGGGAAGAGCTGCTCGGTGTCGATGCCGTGGCTCACGGCGTAGTACGCGGGCCGGGTGCGCATGTTCATGACCACCTCCTCCAGGGCCGCGTTGCCCGCGCGCTCGCCGATGCCCGACAGGGTGACCTCGACCTGGCGCGCCCCGGCGCGCACGGCGGCCAGGGTGTTGGCCACGGCCAGCCCGAGATCGTTATGGCAATGCACGGAGAACACGGCCCGGGAGGCGCCGGGCACCGTTTCCAGGAGGAAGGACACCAGGTCGGCGAACTCCTCGGGCTGGGCGTAGCCCACGGTGTCGGGGATATTCACCACCCGGGCCCCGCAGGAGATGGCCAGCTCGCAGATCTCGGCCAGGAAGGCGCGATCGGAGCGCGAGGCGTCCTCGGCGGAGAACTCCACGTTGGGCGTGAGCCCCGCGGCGTGGCGCACGGCCCGCTCGGCCATGCGCAGGACATCGGCGGGCTCCTTGCAGAGCTTGTGCTTCATGTGCAGCGGGCTGGTGGCGATGAAGGTGTGGATGCGCGGGTTGCGCGCGCCGCGCACGGCCTCCCAGGCGCGGTCGATGTCCCCGGGCAGGGCCCGGGCCAATCCGGCCACCTGGGCGCGCTCAACCGTCTCGGCGATGGCCCGCACGGACTCGAAGTCGCCCTCGCTGGCCGCCGGGAACCCGGCCTCGATGATGTCCACCCCCAGGATATCGAGCTGGCGCGCCAGGCGCAGCTTCTCGCGCAGGTTCATGGTGCAGCCCGGGGACTGTTCGCCGTCGCGCAGGGTGGTGTCGAAGAACTGGACGCGGTCGGACATGGTGCTTCTCCTTGGCTTGCCGGCCTGGCCGGCCTGTGCGGCGATCCGGACCGGGCGGACCCCGGCGGCGGCGCCGTGTGTTGGAATGACGATGCGGGAATCAGCCGGTGGCGTCCGGAGAATGCGTGGCGTTCCGGGCGCCGCGCCCGGCGCGCCGCCCAGAGGGAAAACCCGAGGGAAAGGAGGGGCGCCGTGGCGCTACGAGTGCGTGCGAGTCCGCTCCCGTAGGATGTGGGGGCGGCGTAGGAGCAGATAGTAGGTGTGCACGGGCCCGGAAAGGACGTACCCGAACAGGATCAGGAAACCCAGGGCCCGGGGCTCGGAGGCGACCATCACGAAGAGCAGGATGGCGGTGACCATGCTGCTGAAGGGATGGGCCTTGACGAAATCGTATTCCTTGAAGGCGGCGTAGCGCACGCGGCTGACCATGAGGAAGGACAGGGCGTAGGCCAGCACGAGGGTCGCCTCGGGCAGGTGCGCGGACAGGAAGCCCGGGGCGAAAGGCTCGAAGAGCACCAGGGTGGCCATGACGCAGCCCTGGGCCGGGATGGGCAGGCCGATGAAGTATTTCTTGGACGTGGTGGAGGTGTTGACGTTGAAGCGCGCCAGCCGGAGCGCCCCGCAGACCACCAGCAGGAAGGCGGCCATGAGCCCCAGCCGCCCGTAGGCGGCGAGCTGCCACTGGTAGACCATGATGGCCGGGGTCACGCCGAAGGCCACCAGGTCGGCCAGGGAGTCGTACTGGACGCCGAACTCGCTGGAGGAGCCGGTGAGCCGGGCGACCTTGCCGTCCATGCCGTCGAACAGGGCGCTGACCAGGATGGCCAGCGCGCTGGACTCGAACTGGCCCTGGATGGCCCACATGATGCCCAGAAAGCCCGAGAACAGGCTCGCCGTGGTGAGCATGTTGGGCAGGATGTAGACACCCTTATGGAACGGTCGGTCCGTCGGCTCGTGCATCTAGTCTTCCGTGCGCCCGCCCTTGCGGCGGGCGATGGTGGTCTGCCCGGCGAGGACCCGTTCCCCGACGTGCACGGCTATGTCATAGGCATCGGGCAGGTAAAGGTCAACCCTGGACCCGAACTTGATGAGCCCGAAGCGCTCGCCCCGGCCCAGGGCGTCGCCGGGCTCGGCGTGGCAGACGATGCGCCGGGCCACCAGCCCCGCGATCTGCACCACGGACCACTGCCCGCCCTCGGCGCCGCGGATGGACAGGGCCATGCGCTCGTTGTCCTCGCTGGCCTTGTCCAGGCTGGCGTTCAGGAACTTGCCGGGATGGTACAGCAGGCGCTCCACCGTGCCCGCCACGGGCATCCGGTTCACATGCACGTCGAAAACGTTCATGAAAATGCACACGACCTTGCGCTCCTGGCCGGTGAACGGATCGCGGGCGACGCCGGTCTTGACCACCTTGCCGTCGGCCGGGGACACGGCCACCCCCGGCTCGGGCGAGGGGTAGCGCTCGGGGTCGCGGAAGAAGTTCACGGTCAGCGCCGTGAGCACGAGGCCCAGGGCCGTGCCGGTCACGCAGTCCAAAACGGCCAGGACCACGGTGAAAAAGGCGGCGAGGGCGATGGCGGGGGCGCCTTCCAGGGCGATGCCGACGGACGGTTTCTTCATGGATCAGGCCTCCAGGCCAGGGCAGAACTTCCGGAACTGGGCTTCGAAGTCCTCGCGGCCGGTGTAGAAGATCGTATGCAGGCCCCGCGCCCGGGCGCGGCGGATATGGCCCTCGAAGTCGTCGATGAACAGCGCCCGCTCGGGGGCCACGTCCAGGGCGGCCAGGATGTCGTCGAACAGGGTGGGGTCCTTTTTGGTCTTGCCCAGGCGGTAGCTGTTCAGCACCAGGTCGAAATGGGCGAAGACGCCGTGGGCGGCGTCCAGTTCGTCGAGCCAGTTGGTCTGGTCGCTCAGGATGGCTACCTTGTACCCGGCGGCGCGCAGCTTGTCCACCCGGGCGAACATGAAGTCGCGCGGCACGAAGCGCGAGAGCAGCTCGCGGCGCAGGAGCCCGTCGGGCTCGCTCAGGCCCGTGCGCGCGCGAAGGGCCTCCCAGAACTCGGCCTCGGTGGCCCGGCCCTCGACATAGCCGCCCCGGCGGATCACATCCACGGCGGTCTCGGCCAGGCCGCCGGAATCCATGCCGTGGCGCGCGGCGATGGCCTTGAAGCCCTCGAAGAACCCCTCCTCGGCCAGCACGCCCCCGAAATCGAAAATCACGGCGTCCAGGCTCACGCAGGGGCCGCCGACCACTGAATCCACAATCTTCTGCACCATGTTCGCAATCCTCCAGCGCAACGGTGCTTTCATGAACATATCGCGGCCTCCCGGTCAAGGTTGCTTGGACGGACCCCCGGCTTGCCAGCGCCCCCGGCCGTGGGCTACACCCCGGCGATGGATCCGGTGACGCATATCGTATCCGGCGCCCTGGCCGGCCGCCTGGCCCGGGACGGCATGGGCACCCGCGCGGCCTACGGCCTGTGCGTCCTGGCGGCCTGGCTGCCCGACATCGACAACTTCGTGGGCCTGGGCCCCGAGGCCTACCTGCGCCACCACCGGGGCATCACCCACTCCCTGCTGGGCATCGTGGTCCAGGCCGTGCTGCTCGCCGCCGCCTTCCGACTTTTCGGCAGGGCCTTCACGCCGCTTAAGACCTTCGCCCTGGCCCTGGCCCTTCTGGCCGGCCACCTGTGGCTGGACGTGATCACCTCCTTCGGCACCCAGCTCCTGGCGCCCTTTTCCGACGCGCGCCTGGCCTGGGGCGGCGTATTCATCATCGATCCGGTCATGACCTTGGGGGCCCTGGCGCTGCTTGTGCTGTCCCTGCGCCGGTCGGCCCGGGGGGCGGCGGGGCGGCGGCTGGCCGCGGCCGGGCTCGCGCTGCTGGTGGCCTACCCCCTGGCCTGCCACGGGGTGCGCGCCGTGGTCACGGCGGCCACGGCCAGAGCCCTGGCTCCCCACGGCTGGGACCGCTCCTTCGACATCTCGCCCGACGCCCTGTCGCCCTTCTTCTGGAAACTGACCGTGCGCGACGGGGAGCGCCTGCTCGTCGGGCACGTCACGGCCCTGACGGCCCCCGGCGACCCGCTGGAGCTGGAAAGCCACACCGCCGCCGACCCGCTGCTGCTGGAGCGGCTGGGCCAGCGGTCCTCCATGTTCGCCACCTGGGCCTGGTTCGCCCGCTTCCCCGTCGTCCAGGCCCAGGAGCTGCCCGGCGCCCAGGACGGGCGGACCCGCTTGCGCTTCCTCGACGCGCGCTTCCTGCCCACCTCCCCGGTCCTGCGCCCGCTGGCGGGCCGCCGCGAGACACCCTTCGCCATCACCGCCGTCCTGGCTCCGGACGGCGCCCTGGAGCGCGTGCTCTACGCCGGGCACAGCCACCCCCTGCGCCCGCCCGGGTCCTGAGGCCAGAAAAAACGCGAACGCCCGGCCCGCACCGGCCGCCCCCGCCCCGTTCCGCCCGGGCGAGCACCCCGCACTCCGCCCGGGCGCCCGGGCAGCCCGCAGGCCCGACCCGCGCACCCCGGCTCGTGCCAAGCCGCTCCCGCCGGCTTCGGCCCCGGCCCGTACCGGCTCCGCCGCCACCGTTATGCCGCACGCCGGGCCGCGGCAACTCCGCCCCGCCCGAGCCCGCGCCCCATTCAGCTCCCCCGCTCCGGCCCCGGCCCGTGATGCTTCCACCCGCCCAAGCCCGCGCGCACGGCCCAGCCGGGCCCGGACCCGCGCCCCCCGGGCCCCGCGCCAGTCAAGACCGCCCCCCCCCCCCCCCCCCCCCCCCCCGCCCCAACCCCCCCCCCCCCCCACAAAAAAAACCCCCTTTTTTTACAAAATTTAAAAACACCCCCCCCCACCCCCCCCCCCCC
>NZ_JALNWM010000043.1 GCF_023230885.1 Desulfocurvus sp.
CGGGGGAAGGGGAGGAAACCTTTTCTCCTCAAGAAAAGGTTTCCTCCCCTTCCCCCGTCCGCGTCGGACCCTGTCCGTCCGCGTCGGGCCCCGTCTGTCCGCGTCGGTCGGGAGGGCGTCAGTCCTTGGCGTTGTCGTCCACTTCCAGCACGTCGCCCAGTTCCGCGCCGAGGATTTTGCCGGGCCATTTGTAGAAGCAGTAGCCCGCGTTTTCGATCTCCTCGACGATGCGGCGCTGCCCGCCCTTGGAGAAGGGCAGGTGCGAGGGCATGAGCGCGCCCTTGATGAGCTTCAGGGGGCCGAACAGATAGAGAATGTTGAAGGGAACGATTTTTTCGGGCTGCTCGTCGCGTTCGATGACGAGATAGGTCTTCGGAAAATTGTCGCCGCTGTAGGTCTTGTACAGCTTCATCCTTCCCCTCGAATCCGCTGTGCCGCCGCCGGGCTCCGTTTTTTCGGATTCCGGCGGTCAGCGGTTCCCTGGTGCGCCCGGGTGTATCATGGAAGGGATACAGGCGCGTCATTGCGAACTTGCGCGTGTGAAGATAGCTCAAAAAGCGTATACCCGCAATGGGCCCCGGCAGGGATTTTCGGGTTCGGCGCGTGGCCGCCGGGCCCGCGGCCCCGTGGGCCGGGGCGGTGGCGGCGCCCGACGGCGGCGGTCAGCGCCGGTTTCCGGATTTTGCGGGCAGCGGACAGGAGAAGCCGAAGGGACACCACTGGCAGTGCGGCCCGGGGGCGGCCTCGAAGCGCTCGTCCTCGCGCATGTGGCGCACCAGGAGGCGCACGGCCAGGGGCGTGAGCTCGGTCAGGGCTGTTTCGCGTTCCTCGGCGGGGACGGCGTTGCCGAACAGCGGCTTTTCGTCGCCGCTGTCGCGCAGTTCCACCCAGGCCGCGTCGGCGGGCAGGGTGCCGGTATCCTTCCAGTAGAGCCAGCCGTAGAGCGGCAGTTGCAGGCTGTGCAGGGCCGCGGCCAGGTCGGTCAGCAGCCCGGGGTCGCGGCCGGGCTCCCAGGCCTCCACGCGTTCCCACAGCGCCTGGTCGCGCCACAGGGAGAGCGGGGGCGGGGCCAGGGTGCCGGTCTTGTAATCCAGGACGACATCGCCGTCCTGGCGGCGGTCGACCCGGTCGAGGATTCCGTGCAGGCGCAGCCCCAGCCCGTCCACGGCCAGGGGCGCCTCCACGGGGTGCTCCAGCAGGATGATGGTCGTCTGCGGCGAGGAGGCCAGGAAGCGGCGCAGGCGTTCGCGGCCGACGGTTTGCAGGCCCAGGCGCAGGTCGTAGGCCATCTGGGCGAAGAAGGGCGCCGCTTCCAGGCGTGCGCCGAAGTCGTCCAGGAGCGGGGCCGGATCCAGGGCGGCGAGGTCTACGCGCCGCTGGCGCAGGGGCGCCAGGAAATCCCTGAGGGCGGCGTGGACCAGCACGCCCAGCTCGCGGTGGTCGCCGTCCTCGCTCACGGTGTCGGGCTCGCGCAGGGGGGTCAGGCGCTTGTGGAAGAAGCGCAGGGGGCAGGAGAGGTAGTCGTCCAGCAGGGAGGCGGAGAGGGCGCGGGTGGCCAGCAGGGTGTTCAGCCGGGCCAGGATCGGCCCGGTCTTGGCCACGCCCGGCGCGGGCCGGGGCAGGGGCCGCACGGGCAGGGCCAGGGTTTCCAGGGGGCCGCCGTCGTCGCCCCGGATGATGCGGCCCTGGCGTTTTTCCTCCTCCCACAGGAGCTGCTCCACGAAGCGGCTGCGCACGCTGCGCCCGCCCAGGGGGCCGCTGCCCGAGGTGCCGGTATGGTAGAGCAGGTGCACCTCGCGGGCCCCGGCCACCAGCCGGTGGAAGTTGTAGGCCGCCACCTGGGCGCGCTGGCGGGCATCGGGCAGCCCCAGCAGCCCGCGCAGCGGGTCGGGCAGCAGCGGGTCGTGGGCCGGTGGGCCGGGCAGCTTGTCCTCGGTGGCGTCGAGCACGAAGACCCGGGAGAAGCGCAGCAGGCGCGATTCGAGCATGCCCAGCACCTGGAGCCCGGTCAGGGGCTCAGCCTCGAAGGGCACGCGTTCTGCGGCCAGCATCTGGCGCAGGATGGAGAACAGCGTCTGGCGGCCGGCGGGGTCGCGGCTGACGTGGCTGTCCGTCAGCGCGGGCACGACCGTGGCCGTCAGGCGGTAGAGGCATTCGGCGTCCACGGGGAAGCGGTGCCAGGTCTGTTCGCCGCCCTCGGGCACCAGGGCCCGGGCCAGCCCGAGCAGGGCCAGTCCGAGGTCTTCCAGGGTGCCCGGGGTCTCGAAGGCCGTGAGGCAGGCGCCCAGGGCCTCGCGCAGCAGGGCCAGGGCCTCGCCGGGGTCGGCCTCCGGGGGCAGGGTGCCCTCGGGCAGGGTCCGCGGGTCGGGCTCCCAGGCCAGGGGGGCGAACACAGTGCCCCCCGCGCGGACGGCCCGCTCCATCTCGCGCAGCAGCCCGCGCAGGGGCAGGCCGGGCCGGGGTTCGAGCATCTTCACATAGGGATGGCGGACGAGGGCCACCACATCGCGCCAGGCATAGCGCCCCGGGCCGGGCGAGGTTTCCTGGAGCCGCAGCACGGTTTCCACCAGCCGCAGCAGGCTGGAGCGCGCCAGGGGATAGCCCATCGAAATGTTGACATCCTTGGCGGGCAGGTGGTGCAGGACGGGCATGAGCGCCCCGGTGTCGGGCAGGACCACGGCGGTGTCGGCCGCCTCGGCCCCGGCCAGCATCGTGCGCAGGGCGTCCAACTGCGAGTGCAGGTCGAAGCCCTCGTGGAAGCGCACCACGGGTGGCTCGCCCTGGCGGGCGGGGCCCAGAAGCTCGGCCCGGGCGCCCCAGTCGGCCAGCCAGCGGGCGTGCTCGCGGCAGGCCCAGTGCACGCGCCCGGGGTTGCCGACCAGGGCCGGGTCGGAGTGCCAGACCAGCTGGGCTGTTCCGGCCTCGGCCAGGGCGCGCAGCACGGCCATTTCCGTGCCCGTGGGCGCGTGGAAGCCGACCAGCAGGACCCGGCGTCCCGCCAGCAGGGCGGGCAGCTCGTCTGCCCGGCGCGCCACCCGGGCGGCGTCCAGGCCCGGGGTGGTCCAGCCCCTGGCCGCCAGGGCGCGCAGGTAGGCGTCGTGGATGGCCCGCAGCCGTTCCAGCAGGGCGGCGGCGGTGTCGTCCACCTCGCCCTGGAGGTGGTGCAGGTCCTGGGGGCTGGCGCCGTGGCGCAGCAGTTCCTCCATCAGCCCGGCCAGGTGACGGCCCCAGGGGAAGAAGCGTTCGGGCGCCCCGGCCAGGTCGCGCAGGGGGCCGGGCCGGGGCAGGGCGGCCACGGCCTCGCGCAGCAGTCCCACGCGGTCGAGCAGGCCCGCCGTGCGCAGGGGCTCGGGGTCCAGCTCGCGCGCCAGGGCGGGCAGCCACTGGTCCACCGCCGTCATCTCGGGCAGGAACAGCGGCTTGGGCACGTCGGCGCGGGTGGACAGGTGATGCATCAGGTGCCGCGCCGGGCGGCGGTGGGGGAAGACCACCAGGCAGCGGCGCAGATCCGTCCCGCCCGGGGCCAGGAGCAGGTCGGCCAGGGCGGCGATGCAGTCCGCCCGCCAGTCCGCCACCAGGACGGGCATCATGGCCTGGCATCCTCCGCCGGGGGGAGCGGCAGGTCGCTCTCGTCCATGACCCGCACGCCCGCGGCCTTGAGGACGGCGGCGAACACGCCGTCGCCGGGCACGCGCCGTCCGCTGAAGGTTCCGTCGTAGACCTGGCCGCTGCCGCAGGAGGGCGACCCGGCCTTGAGCACGGCGTGGGTGGCGCCGAACAACCGGGCCAGCCGGAGCCCCTCCTCGGCGCCCAGTCGGAATTCGGCGCTCTGGTCCACGCCCAGGCGATTGAGCACCCGCGCGGGGCAGCCGGGCCCGCCGGGCAGGATTTCGCACGGCGGGCGCGGGGTGGGCAGGCCGCCCAGCTGCTCGGGGCACACGGGCAGGGCCACGCCCCGGCGGATGAGGTCCAGCACGGCCTCGTGGGCCTTGCGCTCGCCATTGTAGCGGCTGTGAATCCCCGCAAGGCAGGCGCTGACGACGTAGCGCACGGGTTGTTGCCCGGGGGCGGCGGGGATTTCGCGTTCGTTCATGGCCGCACCTCGCGCACGGTTTTCAGGTCGAGATAGAGGATCACGGCGCGCATGGCGGGCGCCAGGCCGTCCATGCCCGCCAGCAGGGCCATGTATTCGCGGACCTGGCGCTCGTGGTCCGCGCTGGGCTGGCCGGTCTTGTATTCCACCACCACCGTTTCGTCGGGATCGGTGACCAGCAGGTCCGGGCGGCGCTCCAGGCCCTCGGGGGTCAGGATGGGGCACTCGGGGTGCCCGCGCCGGGCCCAGCCCGGGAACTCGGGCAGGGCGAGCACCCAGTCCAGGATGCCCCGGACCTCGGCGGCCACGGCCTCGCGCGCGGCCTCGCCCGGGGGCAGGATGTCGGCGTGGACGGCCACGGCGGCGCGCGCGGCGCGCTCCGGGTCCAGGCCGCCGGGGCGGCGCAGGCGGTCCAGGGCGTCGTGGACCAGGGTGCCCCGGGCCCGGGCGTCGAATACGGGGCCGCCGCCGAAGAGCGCCTCGCGCGGCACGTCCTGGCTGAAGTGGCGGTGGATCTTCAGGCGCGGCAGCCAGGCCATGGGCGGCTCGGGGTCGGCTTCGGGGGCCGGGGCGCAGGCCGGGGGCGCCCCGGCGGGGGCCTCGGGTTCCGGCGGCACGGGGGCCGGGGCCCCGGGGCGCGTGCCGAATTCGCAGGTCGGCCAGCCGTCGGGCCCCGGGGCCCAGGAGAACTGCTCCGTCAGCACGTCCAGGGCGCGCACCAGGGGGCTCTTGCCGCGATACTGCCGCGTGGCCGTGAGTAGGCAGTACAGCTCCTGTTCGGCGCGGGTCCAGGCCACATAGAGCAGGTCGAGCTGTTCCAGCAGGGTCCGCGCGGCGTGCTCGTGGTACGCGGCGCCCATCTCGGGGCACAGGGGCGCCAGCAGGCGCAGCCCCCGGCAGTCCACGGGCGTGGGCTCCCCGCCGGTGGCGAAGCGCCAGTGGTGGAAGGGCACCACGACCACCGGGAACTCCAGGCCCTTGGCCTGGTGGATGGTCATGATGCGCACGGCGTCCACGGACTCGGGCAGGGGCACCTTCTCGGCCGAGGCGCCCGCGTCCCAGAAGTCGAGGAACGCCGCCAGGGACTGGTGCCCGTCCTGTTCGGCGCGGTGGACGACCTCCATGAAGCGGCGCACATAGGGCGCCCCGTCGGGGTGGCGCTCCAGCACGCGCAGGTCGCGCACGGCCTCGCTCACGGCGTCGTAGGGCGTCATGAATCCGGCCTTGCGCACGGCGCGGGTGAGGAAGCGCTCGGCCATCCCGGGCCAGTCCTGGCGCAGGCGCCGGTAGAGCCCGCCGTGGTCCTGCCCGGCCAGCCAGTCGGTCAGCTCCGCCCGGGAGATCCCGGCGCAGGGCAGGAAAATTTCCTCGCCGCTGACGAATTCCCACAGGGCCAGATCGTTCAGGGGGTAATCCAGGAAGCGCAGCCAGGCCACGAGCTGGCGCACCAGGGGGTGCGCGCCCAGGGCCAGGCTGTTCTCGGTGATCACCGGCAGGCCCCAGTCCAGCAGCCAGCCCGCCGTCAGGGCTGCCTCGCCGTGGTCGCGCACCAGAACGGCCACTTCGCCCGGGGTCCGGCGCGTGCGCAGCTCGGCGAACAGCAGGCGCAGGTGCTCGCGCACGGACTCGATCAGGACCTGCTTGTTTTCGTCCCCGGGCTCCACGCGTACCAGGCGCACGAAACCGTCGTTTGCGTCCGCCCGGTCCTGGCGGCCCGGGGGCAGGGTCTGGGCGCAGCCGGCGAAGGCGTCGGTCATGGCCCCGGTCAGCGCCTCCTCGGCCCCGGCCAGGCCCCTGGGGAGCATGGCCGAGGCGATGGGCCGGGCCGTTTCCGGCTTCTCCAGGCGGGTGAAGACGCGGTTGTTGAAGTCCACCACCACGGGGCGGCTGCGCCAGTTGTGGGGCAGGGTGGCGCTCCGGGGCTGGGCCATGGCCGCCAGTTCCGGCTGGACGGGCGCCTCGTCGAACAGGCGCGCGTCGCCCCCGCGCCAGCCGTAGATGGCCTGCTTCACGTCGCCAACCAGCAGCACGCTGCCGCCCTTGGACAGGCATTCCCCGGCCAGGGGCGACAGGGCGTTCCACTGGGCGCGGCTGGTGTCCTGGAATTCGTCCACCAGCATGTGGCGCAGGCGCGCGCCCATGCGGCAGAAGGCGTCGGGCGCGCCGCATCCGGCGAGCATGGCCGCGGCCAGGGCCTCGCAGCGCGCGGCGGGCAGGACGTTGCGCGTGGCCCGCAGCCCGTCGAGCACGTCGAGCATCAGGTCGGCCAGGGCCACCAGGGCGGCCATGTCGCGCGCGCCGCGCAGGATGGGCTCCTGTGCGGCGCATGCCTCGTAGGCCGCCCGCAGGGCCGCGTAGGCCGCCTCCAGGGCCGCGCTGCCCCGGCCGCGGGAGGCCGCGTTCAGGCAGTCGTCCACGCCGGGCTTGGTGGCGTAGGTGCCCGCGGGCAGCTTGTCCCTGGAAGCCAGCCCGGCGCACTTGTCCAGAAGTTTTACGAAATTGGCGTTTGCCTTCAGCCCGTCCAGCAGCGGACGGACGGCCCGGGCGGCCCGGACGAGGTCGGCGCGCAGGGCGTCGATTTCGGCCTGGATGCGCCGGGGGTCGGTCTCGCCGGGGGCATCGTTGCGCACCCGCCAGGCCAGCACCTCGCCCAGGCGCTCGCGGAAGCGCCCCCCCAGCTGGAAGCCCGCGCGGCCCTCCAGGTGGAGCATGGAGTCCAGGGCGGCGGCCAGCAGGCGGCGCTGGGGGCCGTCGTGCTCCTGGGCGGCGGCCACCACGGGGTCGAGCAGCTCGTCGAAGATGTCGCCAAGGCTGAACAGAGCCTGGAAATCCGGCGCCAGCCCCGCCTCCAGGGCGAACAGGCGCATGATGAGGTGCAGCAGGCTGTCGATGGTGCGGATGTTGAGCTGGTCGTAGCGGCGCAGGATGCGGGCCAGCCACAGGGCGGCCTCGTCGCGGCTTCCCTCGGGCCTTGCGCCGTCCAGCGCCAGGGCGCGGGCCTTGAGGCGGCCCACCACGCGCTCCTTCATTTCGGCGGCGGCCTTGTTGGTGAAGGTCACGGCCATGATCTCGGGCCAGCCGTGGCGCGGGGCCGCGGCCCGCGCGCAGGCCGGGGGCGCGTCGTCGTCCGCGTCGGCCCCGGCCAGCAGCTCCAGGAAGCGCCCGGTCAGGGCGTAGGTCTTGCCCGCCCCGGCGGATGCCTTGAGCTGGAGCAGGCGCGCGGGATCAGCCATGCCCGGTGGCCTCCCGTCCGGCGGCGCGCGGGCGGCGCCTGCCGTCCCAGACCACCAGCCCCACCGCGCCCAGGATCAGCCCCGCGCCGAGCCAGCCCGCCGCCGTGAACCGCTCGCCCCACCAGAAGAAGGCCACCACGGCCGCCACCACGGGCTCCAGGGTCGCCACCACGGCCGCGCGGGTGGCCTCCAGGTGGCGCAGCCCGGCGTAGTAGACCGAATAGGCGCCCCAGGTGGACAGCAGGCTCACGGTGACGATGGCCACCCAGGCTCCGGGCGTCTTGGGGCTGAACTCCACGAAGGGCAGCAGCAGCAGGGCCCCCAGGGGCAGCCCGTGCAGGAAGAGCACCGGGGTCGGATAGCGCCGCAGGCGGCCTTTGCCAAAAATGTAATACATCGCATAGGTCAGGCCCGAGAGCAGGCCCAGGAGCACGGCTGTGGGCGTGGCGTTCACGCCGTGGCCCGCCTCCTGGCCCAGGATTCCGCCGACGCAGGCCACGCCCGCCAGGGTCGCGGCCACGGCGCCGAGCTTGGCCGCGCTCATGCCCTCGCCCAGCATGCCCCAGGCCGCCAGGGCCACCCAGGCCGGGGCCGTATACATGAGCACCGAGGCCAGGGCAGCGCCGCCCTCGTTGATGGCCAGCTGGTAGACGCCGTAGAAGGCGGCGATGCAGATCAGGCCGAACCCGCCCATGGCCAGCCTGTCGGCGGGCTCCACGCGCAGGCTGTAGCCCCCGCGCAGGGCCTGGAAGGCGAAGGGCGCGAAGGGGATGACGCAACGCCAGAAGGCCACCTCCAGGGGCTGGACGCCCTGGGAGAAGGCGTACTTGGCCACGGGGCCCAGGGAGCCCCAGAG
Source organism: Desulfocurvus sp. (assembly GCF_023230885.1). Lineage (GTDB taxonomy): Bacteria > Desulfobacterota > Desulfovibrionia > Desulfovibrionales > Desulfovibrionaceae > Desulfocurvus. Next base: position 8,183 of record NZ_JALNWM010000043.1, read on the forward strand.
CGCGGCGGCCAGCAGCACGCAGCAATATCCGCGAAAAGCCATGAGATCCCCTTTGTGTCGCCCTGCGCGGGCCTTGGCGGGGCCGCCGCAGTGGCGGCCGGATTCGCCGGGCAGGGTGGCAGAGCCACGGGGGAAAAGCAACGGCTAAGGTTGCGTTGCGCCCTGGCCGCCATCCTTGGGCTTGCGCCCGCCGCCCAGCAGGTCGCGCAGGCCCGAGCCCAGGCCCTCCAGGGCGCCCTTGCCCGTGTCCAGCACGCCCTGGCCCGCCTTGCCCGGCAGGCCGAGCACGCCCAGGGCCAGCCCCTTGACGAACTCGGCGGTGTCCAGGGACACGGACGGGTCGGCCAGGGCGCCGCGCACGGTGAACGGGATGCGCGGCACGGCGGTCACGTCCACCACGGCCTTGTAGTCGATGGTTCCGGCGGCCAGGTCCACGGCGCCCCGGCCCAGGCCCTTGAGATTGTCGGCGCTCAGGGTGGTGTCGCCGGTGGTCAGCACGCCCTTGGCGATGGCGAAGGTCGCGGTGATGTCCTTGAAGCGCTGCTGGCGGGCGGCCTTTTCCACGCGGCGCTGCGGGTCGCTGGCGGCGGCCTGGGCGCGCACGGCCTCGGGGATGATCTGGAAGCCCTTGAACGCGCCGTCGGTCAGCGCGAAGGAGCCCTTGCCCGACAGGGAGCGCAGCAGGCTTTTCCATTGGCTGCCCGTGGCGGCGAGGCTCAGGTCCAGGGCCGTGGTGCCGGTGACCCTGTCCTGGCCCAGCAGGTCGGCCAGCAGCCCGCCAAGGCCCATGTCCGCAAGGCCGAGGTCCAGGCTGGTCCTGGGTTCGCGGTCGCGGATGTCGGCGGTGAGCCCGGCCTTGAGCAGCCCGCCGTACAGCCCGGCGGACAGCGGCGAGACGCGCAGCACGCCATCCTTGGCCTTGACGGTCATGCGCACGTCGCTCATGCGGACCTTGGCCACGGTCAGGGCCGCCACGTCCAGGGTGCCGTCCACGTCCAGGCTGCGCAGCCGTTCCAGGGCCGGGCCCTGGCCGTCCGCGTCGCCCGGGCCGGGCGCGGGGGCCTTGGTTCCGCCTTCGGTGCCGGGTGCCGGGGCCTTGGCTCCGCCGGAGGGCATGTAGCGGTCGGCGTCCAGGGCCGTGGCCGCCAGGGCGAAGCGCAGGGCCGGGCGCCGGAAGTCGCGCACCGAGGCCGTTCCGCTCAGCTCCGTGTCGTCCACGGTCAGGCGCAGGTCGGACAGGGCCAGGGCCGTCGCGTCGGCCTTGGCGCGCACGGCCAGGGCCGCGCGGGTCAGGGCGCCGGGGTCGGCGGTGGCCGGGGCGTCCAGCTCCAGGGCCGCCAGCAGGGCCCTGGGGTCGAAGGTGTCCAGGGTCAGGGTGGCGTCCAGGGCGGGGGCGGTGCGCAGCCGGGTCACTCCGCCCTCGATGCCCGCCTTGATGTCGTAGGCCGCGAGGGTCACCCCGCGCAGGGCCAGGGTGTCGGCCTTCAGGTCGGCCAGCAGGTCGCCCGCCAGGGCCGCCCGCGCGCCGCCGCCGGGCACCGCCGCGCCCCGGGCCTCCACGTTCAGGCGCAGGCCCCGGACGGCGAGGGTGGCGAAGTCCGGGCCGGGGTCCAGGCGCGCCGAGAGGTCCACATCGGCCTGCACGGCCGGGGCGTCGGCGGCCAGGGCCGCGCGCAGGGCCACATCCACGGGCTGGCCCGGGGCCAGGGGGCCGGTGGTCAGCTCCAGCCCGGTGACGGCGTAGCTCGCGCCCGCCTGCCTGTCGTCCCAGGCCAGGGTCGCGCCGGAGACGCGCAGGCCGTCGATGGCCAGCAGGCCCAGGCCGTCGGTGCCCTTCGCGCCGCCCGCGTCCGGCGGGGGGCTCGCGGGCGCGCCGGGTGCGCCGCCGTCCCGGGCCGGGGGCGCCAGGAGGTCGTCGAGGTTGGTGCGGCCCGAGGCGTCGCGGCCCAGGCGCAGGGCCAGCCCGTCCAGGACCACCTCGCCCACCTGCGCCCGCCCCGAGAGCAGCGGCAGCAGCTTGACCTTCACGGCGATGGCGCGGGCGGCGATCATGGGCTCGTCGCCGAAGCCCGGGGCGTTGGACAGGGTCACCCCGTCCATGTCGACCCCCAGCCAGGGGAAGAAGGACAGGCGCACGTCGCCCGCAAAGGCCAGTTCGCGCCCGGTGTGCTCGCGCACGGCCCTGGACGCCTCGGCCTTGATGAATTCCGTGTCGACCACGGCGACCAGGACCGCCGCAGCCACGGCCACGACGGCCAGGAGCAGGGCCGCCGCCAGGGCGGAGTACTTGGCGATGGGTTTCATGGCCCCTCCGGGGGTTGGGGGTGCGCGCGGGCGTGAAAAGGCCCGCCCTCCCCGGCAGGATACCCGGGACGGGCGGGCCTTTCAACCTGCCGGGCGGAAAAGGTTATTTGGGCGTCTCCAGCGAGACCTCCAGGGTGAATTCGCCGTGGGGGGTGGAGAAGGGCACGGCCAGGATGGGTTCGCGCGAAATGTGGGCGATGGAGTGGTTCTCGCCGGTGACCACCGTGGGGATGCCTGCCTCCAGGCGCACGCCGACCATCTCCAGCCCGCGCCGGGCCTGGCCGGAGATCATGTTGGTCAGTTCGCCCACGGCGTCGCGAACATCCTGGCCCAGCTCGGTAACGGGCTCGCCGAGCATGTTGCCCACCACGGCCAGGATGCAGGTCTGGGTAAATGTCACGGACATGGTGCCGTTGCGGTCGCCGGTGATGCCGATGACGCCGGTCACGTCGCCCTGGGCCACGGTGTCGCGTTTCATGAAGGGCTTGCCGGGCACGACCTCGATCATGGCCATGGTGCCGATGACGTTCTTGACCGCGTCCAGGAACGGACGGACGATCTTGGCGTCTTCCTTGACGTTCATTGGGGTGCGTCCTTTGCCTTGCTGTGGTTTGTGCCATCTTTTCCGAGGATAGCAGCGCCGCGCGGGCGAGGCAACTGTACGGAGCGATTTTTCCGCCGGTCAGGTGCCGTCCAGTCCGGGGATGGTCACCGGAAGGCGTCCGCTGGGCCGCTCCAGGCCGAAGAGCATCCGGGTCAGCGCGTCGATCTGCTGCGGCGCGTCGGACCACGCCGCCACGAGGCAGGGCGCCTCGGGGGTCAGGGCCGCGTCGTAGGGCACGTCCAGGGACACCACGGCCAGCCGGGGCCCCAGGCCCGCCGCCAGCAGCTCGTTGACCAGGGCGGCCTGTCCGGGGTTTCTGTCCGCCCGGCGGGTGAAGACCACCAGCCGTCGGGCCTGGCGCGCGGCCTCCACCAGCTCGGCCCGCGCTTCGGGGGCGGGGTCGGCGGCCGGGAAGTGGGCGGTGAAGCCGGGGCTCTGGTCCGTGAACACCCGGGCCGCCCGGGGGTCGCCGCCGGGCCACAGCAGCATGCCGCTTGCCCGGCGCGTGAGCGGCAGCAGGCCGTTGCGGTCGCGCAGCAGGGTGATGGACTGCCCGGCCAGCCTGCGCATGGCCGCGCGGTCTTCGGGGGTGTTGACCCGGCCCGGGTCGGTCCGGGGGGGCTCGCCGGTTCCGGCGATGCCGTATTCCAGCTTGGCCGCCACGATGCGGTTCACGGCGGCGTCCAGGCGGCTCATGGGGATCTCGCCGCTTTCCACGGCCTGGATCATGCGCCGCAGGGCCGCGAGCTGCTCCTCGGGGCGGTGGCCCCTGTCCGCGCCGAAGCAGAGCACATCGGCCCCGGCCAGGAAGGCGCGCACGGCGGCCTCGCCCGGGTCGAAGCGCCCGGCCACGGCGCCCATGGTCAGGGAGTCGCTGATGATCAGCCCGCCGAAGCCCATGTCGCGGCGCAGCAGGCCTTCGAGCACCCGGGAGGACATGGTCGCGGGCAGGCCCGGCTCGGGCTCCAGGGCGGGCACCTCCACATGGGCCGTCATCACCGCCGGAACCAGGGCGGCCACGGCCGCCGCGAAGGGCGTCAGCTCCACCGCGCGCAGCCGGGCCAGGGCGTGGGGCACCGTGGGCAGGCGCACATGGGAGTCGTAGCCGGTGTCGCCGTGGCCGGGGAAATGCTTGGCGCAGGCCATGACGCCCTCGGCGCGGTGGGCGCGCACGGCGGCGGCCCCGAAGCGGGCCACGGTCTGCGGGTTTTCGCCGTAGGAACGCACACCGATGATCGGGTTGGCCGGGTTGGAGTTCACGTCCACCACGGGGGCGAGGTTCATGTTGACGCCCAGGGCCTTGAGCTGGCGGGCGGTGACGCGCGCGGCCAGGGCGGCGTTGTCCGCGCTGGCGGTCGCGCCCAGGGCCATGTTCGGCGGGGGCACGGCGAAGCCCTCGCGCAGCCGGGCCACGGGCCCGCCCTCCTGGTCCACGGCGATGAACAGCCCCAGGCCGTGGGGGCCGGACAGGGCCAGGGCCTGGGCCTGCCCGGTCAGCCGGGCGACCTGGTCCATGCTGTCGACGTTGCCCGCGCTGTCATAGAGCAGCAGCCCGCCCACATGGTGGGTGGCGATCATGGTGCGCAGCGCCGGGGAGAGGTCCGGGCCTTCGAAGAAGACCAGCAGGGTCTGGCCGACCTTTTCGGGGATGCTCATGGCCGCCGTGAGGGCCTGGGCCCGGGCGCGCTGGTCCTGGGCGCGGGCCGGGGCCCCCGGGCACAGCCAGAACAGCGCGGCCAGCGCGCACGAAAGCAGGGCGGCGGACACCGGTCGGGGCAGGGGGCGGACAATGCGCATTGCGGCAGGGTACGCAATGGAGCCCGGGTGTCAACCTCCATGAAAGGCCCGGGAGGCACGGGCGGGCCTGCGCGTGGCCCGCCGCGCGCGGCCCGGTCCGCGCTTTTCCCGCCGGGATAATTGTGAAATGTGGCACAGTAGGGCGGAGCCCTTGCGTTTCGGGGTATAGATGGATACTTTGCACGGGCGGAGAAATATCGGCGCCACTCATGGGGAAAATGGCGCCGCCGGGGCCAGCGGGGCCCCCACCATGTTGATTTTCAAAATTGTTATTTCCCCGGCGGGGATGGCCGCGCCGGGAGGAAGGAGCGTGATCCGGCGATGACGCGAGAGCAGGAGCGCCTGGCGGGGCAGAGCTGCTTGCTGGATATGGAAAGCCTGGTCCACCTGGTGGGCCAGGCGGGAATCGGCGTGTTCGTCCTCGATGCCCGGGGCCGGGTCTTGCAGGTCAACGCGGCCTGGCTGGCCATGTTCGGCTATGCTGAGCCGGGCCCGGTCCTGGGGCGGCCGCTGGCGGAGCTGCTGGAGGACGCGGCCCTGGTGGACAGCTGGCTCGGCCAGGAGCCCTCGGCCGGCTGCGAGCTTGCGCACGTCGGGGAGCTGCGCTTTCGGCGCGCCGACGCCTCGACGGGCCATGCGCTGTACACCGTGTGCCGCAAGCCCGGGGGGCGGCTGGAAGGGCTCCTGGTGGACGTGAGCGCCCGCGCCCGGGCCGAGGAGCGCCTGCGCGCCGAGGTCGCCCGCCGCGAAAGCGAGCTGGAGGGCGCCGCGCGCGACCTGCTGCGCTACAAGGGCGGCCTGCGCACCCTGCTGGAAAACACCCGCGAGGCCGTGTTCGTGCACGACACGGACGGGCGCATCGTCGATGTCAACGACGAGATGCTGCGCATGTACGGGGCCACGGCCGACGATGTCCGTGACGCCGACGTGACGCGCTTCATGAGCGAGGACAACCCGATACAGGATCTCCCGGGCTTCTGGGCGCGGGCCCTGCGCGGCGAGGTGGTGACCTTTCCGTGGATCGGCAGGCGCCAGGACGACGGGCGCGAGTTCCCGGTGGAGGTGGTCCTGCGCGCCATCGCCATGCAGGAGGGGCAGCTGGTGCTGGCCAACGCGCGCGACATGACCGAGGCGGTCAAGGCCCGCGAGCAGCTCGAACTGTTCGGCAAGGTTTTCGAGAACGCCCTGGAGGGCATCACCATCACCGACGCCAGCGGGACGATCCTGTCGGTGAACCCGGCCTTCACGGCCATCACCGGCTACAGCGCCGAGGAGGCCCTGGGGCAGAATCCGCGCATCCTGCGCTCGGACCGCCACGACCGCGGCTTTTATCGCGGCATGTGGCAGGCCCTGATCCGCCGGGGCCGCTGGGAGGGCGAGATCTGGAACCGCCGCAAGAGCGGCGAGGTCTACCCCGAATGGCTGTCCATCAGCAGCATCCCCGGCAAGGGCCAGGCGCGCTACATCGCCGTGTTCCACGACATTACGGAGATGAAGAACAAGGAGCGCCAGATACTCTACCAGGCCAACCATGACCCGCTCACGGGCCTGCCCAACCGGCTGGCCGTGCGCGAGCGCCTGGAGCTGGCCGCCGCGCGGGCCAACCGCACCGGCAACCGCGTGGCCGCCCTGTTCGTGGACCTGGACGACTTCCGCAACGTCAACGACGCCCTGGGCCACGCCGTGGGCGACGAGATTCTGGTGGAAATGGCCCGGCGCCTGGAGCCCCTGGTTTCGGGCGGCGACACCCTGGCCCGCCTGGGCAGCGACGAGTTCGTGATCCTGCTCGGCTCCGTGGGCGACGAGAGCGAAGCCGCGCAACTGGCCGAGCGCGTGGCCAAGCACATGCACCGGCCCTTCCGGGTGCGCGGGCAGGAGATCTTCCTTTCGGCCAGCATCGGCATCGCCTACTACCCCGACGACGGCGCCGATCCCGACGAGGTGCTCAAGAGCGCGGACCTGGCCATGTCGCGGGCCAAGGAGCTGGGCAAGAACACCTACTCGCTCTACACCCCGCAGATGAACGAGCGCGTCAACCGCCGCATCCGCCTGGAGGGCGACATGCGCCGGGGCATGATGCGCCACGAGTTCGAGCCCTTCTACCAGCCCAAGATCGACGTGCGCACCGGGCGCGTCACGGGCATGGAGGCGCTCATCCGCTGGCGGCGCGCCGACGGCGCCCTGGTGTCGCCCGGGGAGTTCATCCCCCTGGCCGAGGAGACCGGGCTCATCGTGCCCCTGGGCGAGCAGTTCAACTTCTCCGTGGCCGGGCAGATGCGCGAGATGCGCGCCCTGGGGCTGGCAGAGGGCCTGGCCGTGTCCATCAACGTCTCGCCGCGCCAGTTCCAGCAGCACAATTTCGTGCCCCTGCTGCGGGCGACCCTGGAGGCCTCGGGCCTGCCCCGGCGGCCTTCGAGGTGGAAATCACCGAAACGGCCATCATGACCGACGTGACGCGCACGGCCGCGACCCTGGACGAGCTGCGGGCCCTTGGCCTGTCCGTGTCGGTGGACGACTTCGGCACGGGCTATTCGTCCCTGGCCTACCTCAAGCGCTTCCCCATCGACACGCTGAAGATCGACCAGTCCTTCGTGCGCGACGTGACGCGCAACGAGGCCGATGCGAGCATCGTGGCCACGGTCATCGCCATGGCCCGGACCATGGGCCTGCGCACCGTGGCCGAGGGCGTGGAGACCGCCGAGCAGGCCCGGCTGCTGGCCCACCTGGGCTGCGACACGTTGCAGGGCTACCTGTTCAGCCGCCCGCTGCCCTACACCGAGTTTCAGGCCTGGGTGCCGGCCTGGCGGGCGCGGCCCTCCGGGCCCCTGCCCTGGGCGGTCCCGGCGGCCTGATGCCGCGCCTCCGGGCGGCTCCGGCGGCCCGGGCCGTGCCCCTGGGCGGCGTCGGCGACCCGGGGCCGCCCCTCGCGAGGCCCCTGGCGCCGGGCGACGAAAAGGCGGCCCGTCCTGCGACGGGCCGCCTTGTTGTTGCCGTGCGGCGCCGGGGCCGGGCCGCTATTTGATGAACAGCATCTCCTGGTAGCTCGGCAGGGCCCACAGGTCGTCGGCCACCACGCCCTCCAGGGCGTCGGCGTAGGAACGGACCTCGAGCATGGCCGGGAGGATCTTCTCGCAGCGGTGCCTGCACTCGTCGAGCAGGGTCTTGAAGTCGTGCTTGGCGATGAGCTTCTCCAGCTCGGCCACGGAGGCCTGGAGGCCGCGCAGCTTGGCGGTCACGTCCTCCAGGGCGTTGGTCACCGGCTCGATGCCCGCGATCTTCATGTTGGCGCAGGTCTTGGCCAGTTCCATCTGGTAGCGCACCCCGGCGGGGAATATCTGGGTCTTGGCCATCTTCACGCACAGGGTCGCCTCGGTGGCCACGGTCTTGGCGTACTGTTCGAGGTAGATCTCCTGGCGGCTGTGCAGTTCGCGTTCGGAGAGCACGCCGTAGGTGGTGAACAGCTTGGCGACCTCGGGGGAGCCGATGACGGGCAGGGCCTCCACGGAGGTCTTGAAGTTGGGCAGGCCGCGCTTCTTGGCCTCCTTCTGCCAGGCTTCGGAGTAGCCGTCGCCGTTGAAGATCACCGCGCCGTGCTCGACGATGATCTCCTTGAGCAGCTTCTGCACGGCGGCGTTGAGCTTGGCGGGGTCGCCCTTGGTGGCCTTCTCCAGCTTGGTGGCGACGAAGTCCAGGGACTCGGCGAGCATGGTGTTCAGCGCCACCTGGGGCCCGGCGATGGACATGTTCGAGCCCACGGCGCGGAACTCGAAGCGGTTGCCGGTGAAGGCGAAGGGGCTTGTGCGGTTGCGGTCGCCGGCGTCCATGGGCAGCGGGGGCAGGGAGTCCACGCCGACCTCCAGCAGGCCCTTGGTCTTGCAGGACTTGCAGGCGCCGTTCTTGATCTGCTCGAAGATGTCGGCCAGCTGCTCGCCCAGGTAGATGGACATGATGGCGGGCGGCGCCTCGTTGGCGCCCAGGCGGTGGTCGTTGCCCGCCGTGGCGACCACGGCGCGCAGCAGCGCCCCGTGCTTGTGGACCATGCGGATGACCGCCGCGCAGAAGACCAGGAACTGGGCGTTCTCGTGCGGGGTGTCGCCGGGGTCGAACAGGCTGCCCAGGGTGGCGTTGCCGATGGAGTAGTTCAGGTGCTTGCCCGAGCCGTTGATGCCCGCGAAGGGCTTCTCGTGCAGCAGGCAGGCCATGCCGTAGCGCTTGGCCACGCTTTTCAGGGTGGTCATGATCATCTGGTTGTGGTCGGTGGCCAGGTTGGAGGTCTCGTAGATGGGCGCGATCTCGAACTGACCGGGGGCGACCTCGTTGTGGCGGGTCTTGACGGGCACGCCGAGCTTGTACAGCTCGTGCTCGACCTCGAGCATGAAGGCCAGGACGCGGCGCGGGATGGCGCCGAAGTAGTGGTCCTCGAACTCCTGGCCCTTGGCGGACTTGGCGCCGAACAGGGTCCGGCCGCACAGCAGCAGGTCGGGCCGGGCGAAATAGAAGTTGCGGTCGACCAGGAAGTATTCCTGCTCGGGACCGGCGTAGGAGTTGACGCGCTCGCCGTTGTCGTTGCCGAACAGGGCCAGCACGCGGCGGGCCTGCTTGTTCAGGGCCTGGCCGGAGCGCAGCAGCGGGGTTTTCTTGTCCAGGGCCTCGCCGGTCCAGGAGACGAAGGCCGTGGGGATGCACAGGAAGGTGCCGTTGGGGTTCTCCAGGATGTAGGCGGGGCTGGTCACGTCCCAGGCGGTGTAGCCGCGGGCCTCGAAGGTGGCGCGCAGGCCGCCGGAGGGGAAGCTGGAGGCGTCGGGCTCGCCCTGGACCAGCAGCTTGCCGTCGAACTCGGCGATGGCGCCGCCCTTGCCGTCGGGGGTCAGGAAGCTGTCGTGCTTCTCGGCGGTCAGGCCCGTCAGGGGGAAGAAGACGTGGCAGTAGTGGGTTGCGCCCTTGGAGACGGCCCATTCCTTCATCGCGGCGGCAACGGGCCCGGCGATGGAGGGGTCGAGCTTTTCGCCCTTCTCGATGGTCTTGTGGAGCGACTTGTAGATCTCCTTGGGCAGCATCGCGCGCATGACCTTGTCGTTGAACACGTTGGAGCCGAAAAGGTCGGTGGGCTTGGTCTCGGCGAAGCTCAGGGGCTCGGCCAGCGGCTTGTAGTTGTTGATGGCGGCGATGGCGTTCAGGCGGGCCTGGTATCCACTCATGTCTGCATCTCCTTGGTGCGGTATGGGACGTTACCTGGGACGGCCGGGCCGTCCGGGGCCGACGGGATTCTCTGGTTCCTGCCACTACCAAATAGCGGGCCAACTCGCTGTTCGGCTTATATTCCGGCTGGCTGTGGCGCAGGGGCGCCTTTGCGCCCGGAGCTGTTTTGCAAAATTGTCATCGAAAGAGTGTGACAAACTAGCCCAGAGTTACATAAATGTCATCCTTGTCGTTTTTTGGGTCGGAGAGCTTCGGACGCAGGGGCGCGGCGGCCGGAAGAGAAGCGCCCGGGGTCGCGGGGAGGCGCGGGAGGTCCGGCGCCGGGGCGTGGAACTGCCGCCGTGGCCTGGAGCGCCTGGGCCGGGGCCGGAAGGGGGGCGCGGCCCCGGGGCGCGGGGGCCAGGGCGTCCTGGGCGTGATCGCCCATCCGGTCAACGGCGCGGCCCGGGCGCGGGGGCGCAGGTATCCCTGCTGAATACCACGGCGGGCTTGCGGCGGCGCGGCCCCGGGCGC
>NZ_JALNWM010000044.1 GCF_023230885.1 Desulfocurvus sp.
GTTGACCAGCCGCGTCTCCAGCCCCGGGGCGCGGATGGCCCCGGCCTCGGCCTCAAGGGCCGGGGCCAGGCCGTCCTGCTCCCCGCCCAGCAGGGCGTCCACGGCCCCGGGGTCGCGGTCCAGGGCCCGCAGGAAGGCCGGGCGGTCCAGGGTCCAGGGGCCGTCGGAGCCCTGGCGGGCGATGCCCAGGTTCTCCAGCTCCGCCGCCCGGGCGTCCAAGGGCCCGGCCGCCCGGGCCGCCAGCCCGGACTCCAGCAGGTCCGCATGGTCGCCCAGGAAGGATTCCAGCTCATTGGCCGCGTCCAGCAGGGTGCGCACCCCGGCGGCGCGCTCCAGGCCGCCGCTGCCCGCTGCCCCGGCCCCGGCCCCGGAACGCACCGCCCGGGCCGCGTCCTCCAGGGCCGTCAGACGCAGGTCCAGCCCCGAGCGGACCAGGGAGCCCAGGCGGTTCAGCCGGGAACGGCGCTCGGCGCCCTGGTAGCGCCACAGGGTCCGCGAGCGGAAGGCGTCGAACTCCAGGGCCAGGGCCGTCCGTTCCAGCCCCTCCAGGGCGCTCCACGCGCCGTCCGCCAGTCCGTTGATCGCGATGTCGGTCATGTCCGCCACGCCGTCCTTGCGCCAAGGGCGCCTCGCTCAGGGCCAGGGCGGGTCGTAGTGTACGCGGGTCAGGCACAGGCCCCGGGCCGGGGCCGTGGCAAAGGCCACGGCGCGCTCGCGCCCGGCGATGATGGCCTCCACGTCGTCGGGGCGAAAGCGCCCCTGGCCCACGGCCACCAGCAACCCGACCATGTTGCGCACCATCTGCTTCAGGAACCCGTCGGCGCAAAAGCGCCAGTCCGTTTCCCCCGGGAAGACCCCCGGCCCGCGAACCACGGCGGCCACGGTGCGCACGGTGCTGCGCACGGGCGTCCCCGCGTTCTGGAAGCACCGGAAGTCGCGGGTCCCGGTCATGTGCAGCGCGGCGGCGTCCATGGCCGCCTCGTCCAGCGGCCCCGTGGCCCACGCGAAGTTCCGCCTCTGTGGAATATGGTATCGGCCTTCGGGCCATAAACTGTAGGTATAGGTCTTGCCCAGGGCGCTGAGGCGGGCGTGGAAGTCCTCGTCCACCGTCTCGGCGGCCAGGACGGATACGTCCGCGGGCAGGCGGGCGCCCAGGGCCCGCACCCAGGGCACCTCCGCCCGGGACGCGGGCACGTCGCAATGGGCCACCTGGCCCAGGGCGTGGACCCCCGAATCCGTGCGCCCGGCGCCATGCACGCGCACGGGCCGGGCGCAGATCTCGCCCAGGGCCCGCTCCAGGGCCTGCTGCACCGTGCGCTGGGAGCTGCCCCGCTGGAGCTGCCAGCCGCAAAAATCCGTGCCGTCGTAGGCCAGGGTCAGCTTGAGCCGTGGCACCGCGCCCCCCGGGCTATTGGAAGGGAATCTGCAACCGCGTGAGCTGCTCGGCCAGCCGCGCGGCCTTTTCGGCGTTGACGAAGGTCAGGATCTCACCGGCCTGGCGCCCGCGCATCCCGGACAGGATCTTGACGGCCTGGGCCTCGTCCATGGTTTCCAGCACCGAGGCGGCCTGTTTGGCCTTCATGTTCGAAAACACGTCCACAAGGTGGCGGTCCTTCTTGTCCTTGACGGCCTGGGCCTCGTCGAGCATCTGCTGCAACTGGGCCCGGCGTTCCTCCAGGGCGGCCATGTCCTGGGCGATCTTCTGTTCCAGGGCCTTGAGCTCGCGCTCGCGGCGGTCCAGCTCCTCCTGGCGGCGGGTCAGGGCCTGGCGGTCGGGGCTCTCGGCGGGGGCCGCGGCCTCCTGGGCCGAATCGGGGGCGGCCTGCGCCGGGCTCTGCGCCGGAGCCGGATCGGCGGCCGGGGGCTGGGCCTGCGCCTGGGCCTGGGCCACGGCGACCACGGGCGCCCCGCCCTTGGCGGGGGCCATGATCTGCAGGCCCACCACGGCCAGCAGCGCCAGCTTGACCAGCGCCAGGACCATGAGCGCCTTGAGCGGCCTACACGGCCTCATGACCGTAACGAAGCGTCGCCATTTCATCGCTTTCCCTCTGTTCCTTCTGGTTCTCGCGGGCGTGGAAGTCCCGCTCCTTGCCCGCGCGCAGCCGCTCCAGGAGCTTCCTGTCCCGGGCGCGGGCCACCAGTTCCTGGCGGGCCTGGGTCAGCTCGCGGCCGCGCTGCATGAGCGTGCGCTCGGCCAGGGCCAGGTCCTCCTCCAGGCGCACCCTGTAGCGCCGCCACAGCCACAGGTCGTTCTCCGTCACCTGGGCGCCGCCATACAACGAGGCCATATGCCGATCCAGGGCATGGCGCAAGCCGTCCGCCTCGGCCTGCTGGGCGCGGTGCGCGGCCAGGGCCCGGGCCACGAGCATCCGGGCCTGGTCCTCCTGCTGGCGGCGGTAGTCGAGCACCCGCTCCAGCGAAAATCGAAAGCCTTTGGCCATGCGTCTCTCCGGGGCCGCGCCAAGTTTCCGGCACGGGCGACAGCCCGCCCCGCAGGCACAGCAAGAACCGGGCCGGGACAGGCCGGGCTAGGCGCGGCGCTCCATGTCCGCGAGCAGGATGTTCATGGCGTTGACCGAGATGGCGATCTCGCGCAGGGACTGGGCCAGGGAAATCATGAGCAGGATCATGCTCAGCCCGAAGAGCGCGTGGCCGACGGCGGTCCAGCCGCCGAACAAGGTGAACATGCACAGCACGCAGGTGAACAGGCTGAACACGCCGAAGCCCTGCATGCTGCGGATGAGGTAGAGCCGGGTGCGCAGGGCGTCGATCTGGCGCAGCTGGGAGTCGCCGCCCTCGGAGCAGTAGCGGTCGTGCAGCTCGCGGATGCGCGAGGTGATGACCAGGAAGCGGTTGGTATAGGCCAGCAGCAGCAGCGAGATGGCCGGGAACAGCAGGGCGGGGGTGGTCACGGTGATGTCCAGCACGGGGGCTCCTGTGCGGCGTGGGGCGCGCCCCCCGGCGAGGGCCGGAGCCTCGCCGGGGGGCCGCGCGGCGGCTAGAGGATGGGCAGGTATTTCCTGATCTCGAACTCCGAGACGTGGGTCCGGTAGGCGTCCCACTCCTTGAGCTTGTTTTCCACCAGGTTGGCGTGGACGTGCTCGCCCAGGCATTCCTTCATCAGTTCCGACCCCTTGAGGGCCATAGCCGCCTCGTACAGCGAGCCGGGCAGGGCGTCGATGCCGTGGGTGTCGAAATCCTTCTCGGTGAAGGCGAAGATGTTCTGCTCCACGGCGGGGGACAGCTCGTAGCCCTCCTCGATGCCCTTGAGCCCGGCGGCCAGGGTCACGGCGAAGCACAGGTAGGGGTTGGCCGCCGGATCGGGGCAGCGCAGCTCGATGCGCGTGGCGGCCTCCTTGCCGGGCTTGTACATGGGCACGCGGATCAGCGCCGAGCGGTTGCGCTGGGCCCAGGCGATGTACACCGGGGCCTCGTAGCCGGGCACCAGGCGCTTGTAGGAGTTGACCCACTGGTTGGTGACGCAGACGAACTCCTTGGCGTGGCGCAGCAGCCCGGCGATGTACGACTTGCATTCCGCCGAGAGGCTGTGCGGGTCCTTGGGGTCGAAAAAAGCGTTGCGCCCGTTCTTGAACAACGACTGGTGAACGTGCATGCCCGAGCCGTTCTCGCCGAAGATGGGCTTGGGCATGAAGGATGCGTAGACCCCGTGCTTGCGGGCGATTTCCTTGACCACCACCTTGTAGGTGGTGGCGATGTCGGCCATGGCCAGGCCCTCGGCGTAGCGCAGGTCGATCTCGTGCTGCGAGGGAGCCACCTCGTGGTGGGAGTACTCCACCTGGATGCCCATGCGCTCCAAGGCGAAAATGATGTCGCGGCGGATGGCGTTGCCCAGGTCCAGGGGCGGGGCGTCGAAGTAGCCGCCCGCGTCCAGGGTCTGGGGGCTCTGGGAGTTGGCGAACAGGAAGAACTCCAGCTCCGGGCCGACATAGTAGGTGTAGCCCTTCTCCGCCGCCCGGGCGAGCATGCGCTTGAAGACATGGCGCGAGTCGCCCTCGTAGGGCGTGAGGTCGGGGTTCTTCACGTCGCAGAACATGCGCGCCACGGGCCGCTCCGAGGGCCGCCACGACACGAGCTGGAAGGTCGTCGGGTCGGGGATGGCCACCATGTCCGACTCCTCGATGCGCGTGAAGCCGAGGATGGAGGAGCCGTCGAAGCCCATGCCTTCCTCAAAGGACGCCTCGAGTTCGCTGGGCGTGACCTGGAAGGATTTGAGGGTTCCCAGGATGTCGATGAACCAGAACTGGATGAAGCTGACGTTGTGGTCGCGGACGGCCTTGAGCACGTCGTCGGCGTTCTTGCAATTGAAGACGGGCGCTGCTTCCATGATCCTTCTTCCTCCGTGCTGATGTGTGGACAAGGATGTCATCCGGCGCGGGGGCGCGCCAGGGCACCTTCAAGAGCGGTGCCGACCGGGCGATCCCCCGGCGCGGCGGCTGGTTGCCGCCCCGGAGGGCGGCCCGGCGGCGGGCGGATTCGACAACCGTGTGCCCCGGCGGCCGCCCCTGCGCAGGGGGTTTGACAAAAACGTCATGCCGGACCGGGCGCGGGGGTTTCGGCCCCCACCGTGCCGACCCTACCCCTGCGGCGAGCCCGCTGTAAAGCGCCTGCGGAGCCCCGTGCCACGGGCCCTGCCGCGCCCCGGGGGCCGCCCGCGCGCCCCCGGGGAGGCCGAGCGCGCACAAGCCCGCACGCCACGGGTGCAACCGGCCCGGGCGGGCCGCGCCCCCGGGCCTACGGCCGCGTCCCGGTGACGACGAACAGCGGGTCGGACTCCAGCACCTGGGCGATGTGCGGGTCGTCCTGCGGGCGCGGCCAGTTGCGGAAGGACACCGTGCGGCAGCGCCCGAAGCCCGCCGCCCGCATGTGCTCCAGCACCAGCCCCATGCGCTCGAAGTCGTGCAGCTCGGCCCACAGGGCCGTGACCTTTTCGGGAAACCAGCGGTTGGAGAACGACACCGCCAGCGTGCCGCCGGGCCGCAGCACGCGCAGCGCCCCGGCCAGCACCGCCCCCGGGGCCGTCAGGTACTCGAAGGACAGGCTGCACAGCACCAGGTCGAAGCTCGCGTCCTCCAGGGGCAGGCGCGGGTCCGCGTTCAGGTCGTGCTCCACGCGCCGGTCGAGGCGCGCGTTGGCCTCCAGGTCCGCCCGGCCCAGGCCGAGCCCCGTGACCCGCGCGTCCGTCTCCGGCGGCAGGTGGGTCATGGCCCCGGTCATGAGGTCCAGCACCCGGCAGCCGGGGGCGGCCAGGCCCGCATGCACGCGCTCCAGGTGCCCGCGCGCCGTGGCGTCGATATGCGCCACCGGCCGCGCCACGGCGTAGAACGCCGCGTCGTCGCCCGCGTCCGCCCGCTCCAGGGCGTAGGGCGGGGCGAAGTCCGTGGGCACGCCCGCAGCCCGGGCCTGCATGCCCGGCCCGTCCTGGCAGATGTCCTCCACCCAGTCGGGCAGCCGCCCGCGCACGGCCCCCGCGCGCGGATAGACCCGCTCCACCCGCGCCGCGACCTCGAGCTGCGCCGCGGCCAGCGGGTGGTTGAAGTCCACGGTCAGGGTCGAGCCCCCGGCTTCGAGCACGCGGAAGGCCGGGCGCACGTCGGCGGTGCGCACGCCCGGATGGGCCGACAGCAGCGCGTAGGGGTAGAAGCGCCCCGCGTACGGCTCCACCAGCCGCCCGCGCAGGCGCAGGCCCTTGAACAGGTCGCGCGGGATGGCCGCCACCTTGCGCGGGCGCGGCCCCGGCACGAGCTTGCCCGGGGGGAAGACCTCGCTCCAGCGCGTCCCGGCGCCGGCGTCGCACAGGGCCCGCACCAGCCCCGGGGGCAGGATGTCGCGCCGGGGCGCGACCTTGCGCGCCAGGTAGTGTTCCTCATGGTCGGCCTCGGCGCTGGTCCAGCGCACGGTGAACCATATCTCGGCCAGGTGGGCCGGGGTCAGCACGGGGGCGGTCTCGGTCATTGTCCTTCCTCCTTGCGGCGGGCGGCGGGGGCCCGCGTTTTTCGTGGGCACCATAGCCGCCACCGGCCCGGGGACACAAGGCCCGCAGGGTTTGCCAACCGCCCGGCTATGGGATAGATTGCGCGCCATCGACTCCCTGCGCGGCTTTCCCCTCCGCCCCCACCCGGCTCCGGCCGGACCCCGGGGCCGCCGCGCCCGTCCCCGGCCCCCGGCCGCCCTGCGCGGGGCCCGGGCCCCACGACCCGACGCACCACCCCCCGGCCCCGGCCGGAACAAGGAGGACTCCTTGAGAATTCTCATCGTTGGCTCCGGCGGCCGCGAGCACGCCCTGGCCTGGAAGCTGGCCCAGAGCCCGCTGGTCACCCGGCTCTTCGTGGCCCCCGGCAACGGCGGCACCGCCCGCGTGGCCGAGAACGTGGACATCGGCGACGCCGACCTGCCCGGGCTGGTGGCCTTCGCCCTGCGCAAGAAGATCGACCTCGTGGTCGCCGGGCCGGAGCTGCCCCTGGTCCTGGGCCTGGCCGACACCCTGGCCCAGGAGGGCATTCCCTGCTTCGGCCCCTGCGCCTTCGCCGCCCAGCTCGAAGGCTCCAAGGCCTTCGCCAAGACCGTCATGCGCGCCTCGGGCGTGCCCACCGCCGATTTCATGGTCTTCGACGACTACGACCAGGCCCGGGCCCACATCCTCGAACGGCCCATGCCCTGCGTCGTCAAGGCCGACGGCCTGGCCGCGGGCAAGGGCGTCGTGGTCTGCAAGACCCGCGAGCAGGCCCTGGAGGCCCTGGACGAGATGATGGTCCGCGAGGTCTTCGGCGCCGCGGGCGAGCGCGTGGTCGTGGAGGACGCCCTCTGCGGCGAGGAGGCCTCCTTCCTGGCCTTTTGCGACGGCACGTCCTTCGCCCTCATGCCCTCCTCCCAGGACCACAAGGCCGTCTTCGACGGCGACCAGGGCCCCAACACCGGCGGCATGGGCGCCTACAGCCCGGCCCCGGTCCTGCCCGAGGCCGACTGGCCCGCCATGGCCGAGCTGGTCATCCGGCCCATCCTCGACCACCTCGCCGCCTCCGGGCACCCCTTCACGGGCATCCTCTACGCCGGGCTGATGTTCACCCCCGACGGGCCGCGCGTCCTGGAATACAACGTGCGCTTCGGCGACCCCGAATGCCAGCCCCTGCTCATGCGCCTGGACGGCGACCTGCTGGAGATCATGCTCGCCTGCACCCGGGGTACCCTGGAGCGGACCCCCGTGCGCTGGAAGCCCCAAAGCGCCCTGTGCGTGGTCATGGCCGCCGGGGGCTACCCCAAGAGCTACCCCAAGGGCATGGAAATCACCGGCATCGAGGCCGCCGAGGCCCGG
The DNA here is from genome assembly GCF_023230885.1 of Desulfocurvus sp. Taxonomy (GTDB): domain Bacteria; phylum Desulfobacterota; class Desulfovibrionia; order Desulfovibrionales; family Desulfovibrionaceae; genus Desulfocurvus. The sequence continues at coordinate 7,331 of NZ_JALNWM010000044.1, forward strand.
ACGGGGGTCACCGTCTTCCAGGCCGGGACCAGCGCCCGGGACGGGCGCACCCTGTGCTCCGGCGGGCGCGTGCTCGGCGTCACGGCCCTGGGCGACACCCTGGCCCAGGCCCGGGACGCGGCCTACCGGGGTGTGGAGCTGATCCATTTCGACCCCTGCCACTACCGCCGCGACATCGGCAGCAAGGGCCTGGGGCGCAAGTAGGCAACTGGCGGACGGGGGCGGAAAAGGGCGCTGACCCGAAAAGGGAGCCCCCACCCGCCCCCGGCGCCCCGCCCGCCTCCGGACGGGGTCGCCCCCCGGGGAGCGGGGCCCGGTGCCGGGGACCAAAACGCCCCCCGGGGCGCCTTGGCGTAAAACATCATGGCCTTTAAGGAGAACAACATGACCCGTGTCGCCATCTTCATGGGCAGCATTTCCGACGAACCCATGATCCGGCCCTGCGCCGACGTGCTGGACAGCCTGGGCATCGACTACGAGTTCACCGTCACCAGCGCCCACCGGACCCCCGAACGCACCGCGGCCCTGGTGGCCCGGCTGGAGGCCGGGGGCTGCCAGGTCTTCATCTGCGCGGCGGGCATGGCCGCCCACCTGGCCGGGGCCGTGGCCGCCAAGACCGTGCGCCCCGTGCTGGGCATCCCGGTCACCGCCTCGGCCCTGGGCGGCATGGATGCCCTGCTGGCCACCGTGATGATGCCTCCGGGCTTCCCCGTGGGCACCGTGGCCCTGGACAAGGCCGGGGCGCGCAACGCCGCCTGGCTCGCCGCCCAGATCCTCGCCCTGGCGGACAAGGAGCTCGAAGCCAGGCTGCGCGCCGCCCGCGAGGAGTTCAAGGCTTCGGTGGACAAGGCGGCCGAGGAGCTGGCGGCCAGGAAATAGGGCCGAAGGACCGGGCGGCGCCCCCGCAGCCCCCGCGGGAAAACTACAGGAAGGCCTCCGGGCGCGCGAGCGCGCCCGGAGGCCTTCCTGCCTGCCAGCCCGGAAACCGGGCTCACGCGCCGGGCAGCTCGCGCTCCACGGCCAGGAAGCGGGCCACCGCATCCCGGGCCGGGCCCTCGTGGGGGCAGCTCACGCTGACCCCCGCCCCGCGCAGGGCCAGGGCCGCCTTGGGCCCCACGTTGCCGCCCAGCACCGCCCGCGCCCCGGCGTCGATGAGCATCCGGGCCACGCTCTGGCCGCTGCCCTGCTCCAGGTCGCGGTGCGGGTTGGGCTGCGCGCGCACGAAGTCCCCGCGCGCGTCGAAGAACAGGAAATAATCCGCCCGGCCGATGACCGGCTCCACGGGACTTTCCGGCCGCGCGCCAGCGGCGGCCACGGCGATCAACTCCGGCATGTTTCCTCCCCGCCGCCCGGCCCGGACGGCGACGCCAACCCCGGCCGGGCCGGCAGGAGCTGGGTAGACGCCGCGCCCCGGGCCCGCCAGCCCGGGCGCGAGATCACGGCCCACCTGGGCCACGCATAGCCCAGAAGCGCGCCCAAGGCCAGCCCCCGGAACGCGGCGCGCCCGACAGGCCCTAGCTGTCGTCGCGCTCGTCGATGACGCGCCGGGTCTTGCCGAAGGAGCGCGGCAGGGAGCCGAAATCCACGATCTCGACGCTGGCCCGGGCCATGAGCTGGTGGTGCAGGGCCTGGGCCACGGCCCCGGCCAGGCCCGCGTCGTCCCCGCCCTGGGCGCCCCGCCCGCGTTCGACCCGGATGCGCATGGAGTCGCGGCCGCCCGTGCGCGTCAGCAGGATCTGATACTCGCTGCCCGCCTCGGGGAACTTCTCCAGCACGGCGGCGATCTGGCCGGGGTAGATGTTCACGCCGCGGAAGATGATCATGTCGTCGGAGCGGCCCAGGATCTTGTCGTGGCGCGGCATGGTCGCGCCGCAGGGGCACTGCCCGGGCAGGAGGCGCGTCAGATCGTGGGTGCGGTAGCGGATGAGCGGCGCGCCCTCCTTGCACAGGGTGGTCACCACCATCTCCCCGGTCTGCCCGGGGGCCACGGGTTGCAGGGTCGCCGGGTCGAGGATCTCCAGGATGTAGATGTCCGCCCAGTAGTGGATGCCCTGGTGGGCCGCGCATTCCAGCCCGGCGCCCGGGCCGTACAGCTCGGTCATGCCCGAGATGTCGAAGCTGTGCTCAAGGCCCAACAGGGACTCGAAGCGCGCGCGCATCTTGGGCGTGTGCGCCTCGGAGCCGAAGATGCACTTCTTGAGCCCGATCTTGCCGCGCAGGCCGTGCTTTTCCACCTCCTCGCCCAGGAGCAGGGCCATGGAGGCCGTGGAGCACAGGCAGGTGGCGTCCATGTCGGTGAGCAGCTGCATCTGGATCTCCAGGTTGCCCGGCCCCACGGGCAGGGCCGTGGCCCCGAAATGCTCGCAGCCGATCTGGAAGCCCGCCCCGGCGGTCCACAGCCCGTAGCCCACGGCGATCTGCACCCGGTCGCGCCGGGTCAGCCCGGCCATCTCGAAGCAGCGGGCCATCATGGTCTTCCAGGTGTCCACGTCGCCCTGGGTGTAGACCATGACCTTGCGCTTGCCCGTGGTGCCGCTGGAGGCGTGGATGCGCACCAGCTCCTCCTCGGGCACGCAGCGCAGGGGCATGGGATAGCCCGCGCGCAGGTCGTCCGCGTCGGTGAAGGGCAGCCGGAGCAGATCGTCCAGGGAACGCACATCCCCCGGGGCCAGCCCCGCGGCGTCGAACTTGGCGCGGTAGGCCGGGCTGTTGGCGTGGGCGTGGGCCACGGTCCACTTCAGGCCCTCGAGCTGGATGTCGCGGAACTGCTCCTCGGACAGACGGGGGATGAAGCGATGGTCGCGCTGCATGGGGCGGTCTCCTGGGCTGCGGGCCGGACGGGTCCGGCTTGTGGCCGGGCGCGAAATCCAGTACCCACTTGGGTTGGCGAAGCGGGAAAGACCATGCCCGAAAACCCGGGCGCATTCAACAGCAAGGCGGCGCGCATGGACGAGACCCTTGTCTTCCGCATCCTGGCCACGGTGCTCGGCCTCGTGCTCGGCAGCTTCTACAACGTGTGCATCCACCGCGGGCTCACCGGCGAATCCATCGCCAACCCGCCGCGCTCCAAATGCCCGAAGTGCGGGCACTTCCTGGCCTGGTGGGAGAACGTTCCCCTGCTGTCCTGGCTGGCCCTGCGCGGGCGCTGCCGCAGCTGCCGCCAGCCCATCTCGGCGCGCTACCCGCTGGTGGAGGCCCTGTCGGGGGCCGTGGCCCTGGCCCTGGCCGTGAAGTTCGGCCCGGGCATGAAGTTCGCCGTGTACCTGGCCTTCTCCGGGCTGCTCACCGTGCTGGCCTTCATCGACCTGGCCAGCTTCATGCTGCCCCTGTGGCCGATGATCATCGGCGCGGCCCTGGCCGCGGCCTGCGCGCCGCTGTTTCTGGACATCGCGCTCATGGACGCGCTGCTGGCGGCGGGTCTGGGCGCCGGGACCTTCTGGCTGGTGCGCTGGGCCTACCGCAGGCTGCGCGGCTTCGAGGGCCTGGGCGAGGGCGATGTCTGGCTCATGCTGCTGCTTGGCCCGCTCACGGGCGTGCGCCACCTGCCCTTCCTGATCCTGGCCAGCGGCCTGCTGCTCATCGCCTTCAACCTGCCCATGCTCCTGCGGACCAGGGGGGACGACGAGGCCCACCCCATGCGCACGCCCATCCCCTACGGGCCCTTCCTCTGCCTCGCGGCCGTGCTGGCCGTCCTTGTGGGCGACGAGGTGCTGGGCTGGTACCTGGGCGTGATGCGCTGACCCGCGCGACAAGACCTTCGGAGGACCACACCATGAGGCATCCGGCCCTGCTGGCCCTGGCGCTGACCGCCGTCCTGCTCCTTGGCGCCTGCGGCAAGAGGCACATCCCCGCCGGCCCCGACACGGGGGCCCGCCCCGCGCCCGCCCTGCCGCCCGGCCCGGCGGGCCCCGCGCCCAAGGGCACCTTCAAGCCCTACACCATCGCCGGGAAGACCTACTATCCCCTGTCTTCCGCCCAGGGCTACCGCGAAACGGGCCTGGCCTCCTGGTACGGCCCGACCTTCCACGGCAAGAAGACCGCCAACGGCGAGATCTACGACATGCACGCCATGACCGCGGCGCACAAGATCCTGCCCATGAACACCTATGTGCGCGTCACCCGGCCGGACAACGGCCGCCAGGTGACCCTGCGCATCAACGACCGGGGGCCCTTCGTGGGCGACCGCATCGTGGACCTCTCGCGCGCCGGGGCCGAGCAGCTGGACATGCTCGGCCCGGGCACGGCGAAGGTCTTTCTCGAAGTGGTGGGTGTGGCCGGCCAGACGGGGCCGAGCCTGGCCCAGGCCCTGGAGGCCGAGGTCTTCTATGTGCAGGTGGGGTCGTTCCGGGTGCGCGAAAACGCCGACCGGCTGCTCAGGCAGTTGCGGGCGGCGGGCTACCCTCACAGCAGGGTGCAGCAGGCCGACATCTCCGGGGCCACATACTGGCGCGTCCAGGCGGGCGCGTTCCAGGGCGTGACCCGAGCCCGGCAGGCCCATGCCGAGCTGGCCCGGCGCTTCGGATCGAGCTTCCTTATTGCGGATTGAGCTCGGCCCGGAACTTGCGCGACAGCCTGAAGACCACGACCTTGCGCGGGGGCAGGGTGATGGCCTGGTTGGTCTGCGGGTTGCGGCCCTTGCGGGCGCGCTTGTCGTAGGCCTCGAACTTGCCGAACCCGCTGACGAGCAGAGCATGGTCCTTCTTGACGGACTGCTTCATGATCTCCAGCAGGGACTCGACCTGGGCCTTGACCTCGGCCCGGTTGCGGTCGGACTTCTCGTAGATGCTGTCGACAATGTCGGCCTTGGTGAGCGTCTTGCCCATGATGGACCTCCTGATGCGTTGCCCGGTACCCGGGGGCCGGTCCCCGTCCGGCATCCGCCTTTCCCGGCGGCAGACACGCGCCGCCAAAGGGCCCGCAGCCAGCCGCGTTCCGGGCGGCACCACCGGCCCGCACACCCTGTGCGGACCGGCTGGCGGGCCGTGTCCTTGAATTATTATCTAACGTTTCCTTTTTTATCAAGGAATTAAAAATGAACGCGCCTTTTCGCGCAATCCGCCCCCCCGGAGAGGCCGCAAGCCCCGTCCCGCCTGGGGCAACGGCCTTTTTCCATCCCGAGCCACCCCGGCGCAGGGCGCGTATCCTTCCGGTCTTCCTGCCCTTCCTCGGCTGCCCGGGCCGCTGCGTCTACTGCGCCCAGCCCGCCGCCACGGGCACGGCCCCCGCGTCCCTGGCCGAACACCTGCACGCCCTGGAGGCCACCCTGGACCAGGCCCGGCGCAGCGGCGCCCAGCCCCTGGAGCTTGGCTTCTACGGCGGCACGTTCACGGCCCTGCCCGAGCCCTGGCCCCAGCGCTTCCTGGCCGCGGCCGCGCGCCACCGCGCCTCGGGCCTGGTCACCCGCGTGCGCTGCTCCACCCGCCCCGACGCGGTCGACCCCGGGCTGCTCGCCCGCCTGGGCGGCCCCGGCCCCCAGGGGCTGGACATGATCGAACTGGGCGTGCAGACCTTCCACGGCCCGGCCCTGGAGGCCTCGGGGCGGGGCTACGGCCCCGGCGAGGCCCACGCGGCCTGCCGCGCCGTGCGCCGGGCCGGGCTGGCCCTGGGGGTGCAGCTCCTGCCCGGGCTGCCCGGCCACGATCCCGCACACCTGGAGGCCGACGTGCGCGCGGCCCTGGAGCACGAGCCCGAGGCCGTGCGCCTGTATCCCTGCGTGGTCCTGCGCGGCACGCCCCTGGCCGGGGCCCTGGCCCGGGGCGACTACGCGCCCTGGCCCCTGGAGGCCACGGTCGACGCCCTGGCCGACGCGCTGCTGGCCCTGTGGGCCCGGGGCGTTCCGGCCATCCGCACCGGCCTGGCCCCCGAGGCGGGCCTCGGCGCCCACATCCTGGCGGGCCCCTGGCACCCGGCCCTGGGCCAGCTGGCGCGCTCCCTGGCCTTGTTCCGGCACATCCACGCACGCGCCCAGGCCCTGGACAGGCCGCCGCGAACCCTCGTGGCCCCCCGGCGCTGGCGCAGCGACATCACCGGGCACCAGGGCGCCCTGCGCCCGCGCTACGCCGCCCTGGGCCTGACCCTGGCCTTCGAGGACCGGCCCGACTTCCTGCTTTTCTAGCCCCGCCGCCAGCGCAGGCCCGCCCCCCCGGGGCGCGGCCCGGGGGGCCGCAAACGCATGCAGGGGCTGCTCCGCAGGCGGACAGCCCCTGAAGATTCTGCGGGGCGGGACCGCCGCCCCAGCGCGCCCAACGGCTGATACCCGGCGAGCCCGAAGGCGGCCGGGAAAAGGCGGCGGGCCGGGCGCAGGCAGGGTTGCGGGCGAACGGACGGACCGCGCCCCGCGGGCGCGGCGCTAGCGCCCCCGGGAGCGCCCGGCCTTCTTGACGGATTTGACCAGCCGCCCGAAGGCCTTGTCGCGCCTGCGCCTGCCCAGGTCGGACAGCTCGCGGAACTCCGCCTCCCGGCGCAGCTTGAGATAGCTGGCGTAACGCTCGCGGGGCACCTCGCCCGCCTCCACCGCCGCGCGCACGGCGCAGCCCGGCTCGCCCTCGTGGCGGCAGTCGGCGTAGCGGCAGGCCCCGGCCAGGGCCGCCAGCTCGGCAAAGCCCGCGTCCAGCCCGCCTTCCGCCCCCGCCACGCCCAGCTCGCGCATTCCGGGCGTGTCCACCAGCAGGGCCCCGCCAGCCAGGGCCACGAGCTGGCGGCGGGTGGTGGTGTGGACGCCCTCGCCGCTGGCGCTCACGGCGCGCGTCGCAAACGCCTCGTGGCCCAGCAGCCCGTTGATCAGGGTCGTCTTGCCCACTCCCGAGGAACCGAGCAGGCAATACGTCCGCCCGGGGGCAAGCGCCCGGCGCAGGGCGTCCAGGCCGACCCCGGTGACGCTGCTCACGGCGAGGGCCTCGGCCCGGGCCACGGCGCGGACCCCTGCCCGGGCGGCATCCAGCTCCGCCCCGGTCGCCAGGTCCGCCTTGGTCAGCAGTACCACCGGCTCCACGCCGCCGTCCGCAGCCATGACCAGGTAGCGCTCCAGACGCGCGGGGTTGAAGTCGCGCCCGCAGGCCTGGACAATGAAGGCCGTGTCCACGTTGGCGGCGATCATCTGCTGGCCGCCCCCGCCCCCGGGGGCCCTGCGGCGCAGGGCGCTGCGCCGGGGCAGCACGGCGTGCACCAGCGCCTGCGCACCGTCGCCGTGGAAGCTGGCCGCCACCCAGTCGCCCACGCAGGGCAGGTCGTCCGGACCGTCCGCAAAGAACTCCAGCCGCCCCGACAGCCGCGCCAGGGCCTCGCCCGCGCCGTCGCGCAGCAGGCAGGCCCCCCGGTCCACCGCGCACACGCGGGCCACGCGGCAGCCCGCCGGGCACAGCCCGGCGGCGCGGGCCTCGACCCAGGGGCCGAACCCCAGGGCGGCCAGCCCCCTGGCCAGCGCCGCCGCGTCCGCCCCGGGGGCGCCGGTCATATCCGCTGCCCGCACAGCTGCACCAGGGAGAAGTACTTCCCGCCCTCGGCCTGCATCATGGGCACGTCCTGCCGGGCATAGGGATTGGGGCTCTCCAGCCAGTCGTCCCAGGCCCGGCGCAGGCAGTCCATCTCGCGGCAGGGCCCCAGGCGCAGGCCGGCGGCCCGCTCCCACAGCGCCCGCCACCAGGGCAGGGAGTGGAACTGGTCGTTCATCTCCGGCACCCAGAAGGGCCGCAGCTCCTCGGGCACCTCGCCCCCCGGGAGCTCGCGCAGGAGCCCGGGTACCGCCACGGCCACATGCCCGCCAGGGCGCACCAGGGGCAGCAGCCGCGGCAGCACGGCCTCGTCGGCCCCGAAGTAGTGGTAGGCGTCCACGGAGAAGAGCACGTCGAAATAACCCTCCGCAAAGGGCAGCTCGCGGGTGGCGTCCACCGACAGGGGCACGATGCGCTCCCCCAGGCCCAGGGCCTCGAAACGCCTGAAGTTGTCCGTGGGGGTGATCCACAGGTCGGCGGCAAACACGGTGACCCCGAACTTCCGGGCCAGCAGGATGGAGGAGATGCCCATGCCGCAGCCCAGGTCCAGGACGCGCATGCCCTCGCGCAGGGGCAGGAAGGAGGCCAGCTCCTCGGCGACGCGCATGGCGTTGGGGCCCATCATGGTCTCAAGCAGGAATGCCTTGTCGTAGCTGTCGGTAAACGGAGTCGCTATGGTCATTGTCCTTTCCTCGTTCGGGTTTGGTTCGTCCGGACATAGCGCGAATCCGCGCACGGCGCACTCCACTTCTCTTCTGGCAAAAGAAAAAGCGCCCCGGGGGGCCGGGGCGCTTCGAGTCAGCCGTCGTCGACGGCCGCGAGTATCTTGTAGACGGCCTTGGCGGACAGGCAATACTGCTCCGCCAGGGCGGCGACGGAACAACCCGCCCGCCGCCGGGCCACGATCTCGCGATTCCTGGCCAGAAGGCGCTGCCTGCTTTGCGTTGTTTCCCCCCACTGCCTTCTGTTCCCAGTCTTGCGGGGGATATACAGCACTTCGCCGTCGATATAATCCTGTATCGCGCGCAGCAGATGCCGCGGCAACACATCTTTTGCCTTTCTGTAGCCCATCATGCTCCTCCTTCTTTGTGTGCAAGGATCGAGCATGGGCCATTGCCTCATCGTCTACGCCGCCATGCAACAGCCCATGCTATGCATGACGCACGGAATCCACGAACGAGAACATCCACTACCCTCTGTTGAACGTGCTTTTCCCGTTTGTACTCTGACCTCCCCGCGTTTATCCGCCCCCCGGGGCGCTGTCAACCCGCCGCGCCGGGGCGCCGGGGCCCCGGGGCTTGCGCGCGCCCGGCCGGAGCGCTAGAAAGAACAATCGCGGCCCGCAGGCCCCGCCGCCAGCCGCAGCCCAAGGAGCACCCATGAATACAGCGACCGTCGTCTACGCCTTCGCCCTGACCCTCTTCGCCGGCCTGGCCACCGGCATCGGCGCCGCCGTGGCCTTCTTCACCCGCCAGACCAACACCAAGGTCCTCTCCGTGGCCCTGGGCTTTTCGGCCGGGGTCATGCTCTATGTGTCCTTCGTGGAAATATTCGCCAAGGCCAAGGACACCCTGACCGCCGCCCTGGGCGACGCCACAGGCACCTGGGCCACCGTGGGCGCCTTCTTCGGCGGCATGGCCCTCATCGCCCTCATCGACCGCCTTGTGCCCAACTACGAAAACCCCCACGAACTGCACTCCATCGAGGAGATGGACGCGGGACTGTGCAACCTGCCCTGCAACGAGGCCCACGACTTCACCAAGCTCAAGCGCACCGGCACCCTCGCCGCCGTGGCCATCGCCATCCACAACTTCCCCGAGGGCCTGGCCACCTTCACCGCCGCCCTGTCCGACCCCGCCCTGGGCCTGGCCATCGCCGTGGCCATCGCCATCCACAACATCCCCGAGGGCATCGCCGTGTCCGTGCCCCTGTTCTACGCCACCGGCGACCGCAAGAAATCCTTCCTGCTGGCCTTCCTCTCGGGGCTGTCCGAACCCGTGGGCGCCGCCGTGGGCTTCCTGCTGCTCATGCCCTTCTTCACGCCGACCCTCTTCGGCTGCCTCTTCGCCTCCGTGGCCGGGATCATGGTCTTCATCTCCCTGGACCAGCTCCTGCCCGCCGCCGAGGAATACGGCGAGCACCACCACTGCATCTTCGGCGCCGTGCTGGGCATGGCCGTCATGGCCCTGTCCCTGCTGCTGTTCCTCTAGCACCCACAGCCAAAAAACAGGGCCCCCCGCGCGATGCTTCGCGCGGGGGGCCCTGGCTCGCGCCCGGCGCCCGGACGCCCCGGCCCTAGAAGCCCGACTGGCGGTAAACCTTGCCCCGGCGGTCGATCAGCTGCACATAGCGATAGCCGCCCTTGAGCTGCGCCTCCTCGAACAGCCGCATCCCGCGCGCGTGGCACCGGTCGCACGCGCGCTGGGGAATCTCCACGCCCACGGACAGCGGATGCGCCGTGGACCACGACTCGATGCGCACCACCCCCGGGCAGTCGGGGCAAAGCAACACCGACTCCACCTGCGACTCGCTGATGCCGTCGGTGTCGTAATAGATGTCCTTGTGGCGCACACGGAAGCCGTCCGCCTCCTCGCCCTGCATCCGCTCGCGCGGCGGCGCGAAATACAGCCCGCGCACGTCGTCGCACAGCCGCTTGATGTAGTCCGTGACCTTGCCCGGCTGGCGCAGCCGCCCGGGGTCGAACCCCGGCTCCACCACGCCCCGGTAATCCAGCCCGGCCATGGCCAGACACAACCCGAGGTTCACATACGGCAACGCGCCCTGAATGGCATAGCCGCCCTCCAGCACCGCGATGTCCGGGTCCAGCCGCTCGCTGAGCATGGCATAACCCCGGGCCGAAAAATTCATGTTCGTGATGGGGTCCGAAAAATGATTGTCCTGCCCCGCCGAATTGATGACCAGGTCGGGCTTGAAATCCTCCAGCAACGGCAGGACCACATGGTCGACCACATGCAGAAAGCCCTCGTCGGAGGTCGACGGCGGCAGGGGCACGTTGATGGTCCGGCCATAGGCCCCCGGGCCGCCCAGCTCCAGCGGGAAACCAGTGCCCGGATACAGGGTCCGGCCGTCCTGATGCAGCGAAATGAACAGCGTGTCCGGATCGTTCCAGTAGATGTCCTGGGTTCCGTCGCCGTGGTGACAGTCCGTGTCCACGATGGCCACCCGGCGGGGACCATACGTCTCGCGGATCCACTCGATCATCACGGCCTCGATGTTCATGTTGCAAAAACCCCGGCTGCCATGCACGAACTTCATGGCATGATGCCCCGGAGGCCGCACCAGGGCGAAGGCCTTCTCCTCCTCGCGCTCCATCACCAGCCGCGCCGCCTTGATGGCGCCGCCAGCCGAAATCAAATGCGACTGCGTGGCCACGGCCGATACGTCCGGTAAACAAAAATGCACCCGCTCCACATCCTCCAGCGTGGCCACGCCCGGGCGATACTCCGTCACCCCGTCGATGTCGAACAACCCCTCCTCCAGCAACTGGTCGCGCGTGTAGAGCAACCGCTCCTCCCGCTCGGGATGCGTGGGGCTGATGGACCAGTCGAAAGCCGGAAAAAAGACTATCCCCAGACGATTCTTGGCCTCAAGCATGGCATGTCCCTCCCGCGCCGCGCGCGCCGGACACAACCCCACGCGAAACCCGACCCGATGTCAACCGCCCCGGCGGTGGACGGCCAAAGACACCCGGTGAATGGTCGCGCCGCACGCCGGGCACGGGCACGGGCGCGGGCGCGGGCGCGGCA
>NZ_JALNWM010000045.1 GCF_023230885.1 Desulfocurvus sp.
CCATGACCAACCTGCTCCTGGGCCTGGAGGTGGACGGACTGGCCGTTGCGCCGTACCGCCTGGACTACGCGGGCGGGCGCGAGGAGCCCCTGAGCCCCGGGCTGCCCGCCGCCTATGTGCCGCCACAGCTCGCGCCCTTTGTGGGCGGCGACCTGTCCGCCGGGCTGGCGGCCCTGGCCCTTGGGGCCGCCGGGCCCGCGCCCGCCGCGCCCTTCCTGCTGGCCGACATGGGCACCAACGGCGAATTCCTGCTGGCCCTGGCGGACGGCGGGCTGCTGGCGGCCAGCGTGCCCCTGGGGCCGGCCCTGGAGGGCATCGGTCTGGCCCACGGCAACGTGGCCGGGCCGGGTGCGGTCACGCGCTTCGGCCTGAGCCCGGCGGGCCTGGGGGCCCGCACCCTGGACGGCGCCGCGCCCTCGCGTGCGGCGGGCCTCACGGGCACGGCCTACCTGTCGCTCCTGGCCCATCTGGTGCGCCTGGGGCTGGTCAACGCCCAGGGCCAGTTCCGCCCCGGGACCACGCCCCTGGGGGCGCGCCTGGCCGAGCGCATCGAGGTGCGCGGCGGCGAGCGCGTGTTTGCGCTGTTCGACGGCATGGCCCTGTCCGGGGCGGACGTGGAGGAGGTGCTCAAGGTCAAGGCGGCCTTCAACCTCGCCCTGTCGCGGCTGCTGGCCGGGGCGGGCCTGCGCCCCGGCGCCCTGGGGGCCCTGTGCCTGGCCGGGGCCCTGGGCGCCCATGTGGCCGTGGACGACCTGGAAACCCTGGGCTTCATCCCCCCGGGGCTGGGGGCGCGGGTGCGCGCCGTGGGCAACACCTCCCTGGCGGGCGCGCGCCTGCTGCTGGCCGACCCCCGGGCCCGGGCCTGGGCCGAGGCCTTGCCCGCGCGGGTGCGGGTGGTGGACTTGACGGGCGACCCGGCTTTCGGGCAGGAGTTCGTGGGCCGAATGCGTTTTTCTTTTGTTCCCTAGCCGCGGAGCCGTTGATGGAGATCATGGATCTGGGCCTTGTGCCCTACCGGCAGGCCCAGGACCGCCAGCTCGAACGCCATGCCCGGGTGCTGGCCGGGCAGGCGCCGGACACCCTGTTCCTGCTGGAGCACCCGCCGGTCATCACCCTGGGCAAGGGCGGAGGGCTGGAGAACCTGCACGCGAGCCCGGATTTCCTGGCCTCCCGGGGCATCGAGCTCGTCCCGGTCACGCGCGGGGGCAACATCACCTGCCATTTCCCCGGGCAGCTCGTGGCCTATCCCGTGTTCCGGCTGGACCGGCGGCCCGGTGGCGTGCGCAGCTTTTTCCACGACATGGAGGAGGTCGTCATCCGCGCCCTGGCGCGGGTGGGCGTCGCGGCCGGGCGCGCCCAGGGCCGCCCCGGGGTCTGGACGGCCTCGGGCAAGATATGCTCCATGGGCATCGCCGTGAAGCGCTGGGTGACCTACCACGGCCTGGCCCTCAACGTGGCCCGCGACACGGGGCTCTTCGACCTGATAACCCTGTGCGGGCTGGCCGACGCGCGGCCCGCGTCCGTACACGGCGAGCTGGATGCCCGGGGTTCCGCCCCCGGGGATCGCGGCGCCGCCCCCCATTTTCCAGACATGCAGGAGATGAAGGATGTCCTCGCCCAGGAGTTCCGCGCGGTGTTCGAGCCGCATACCCGAGTGGCTTAGGGTCAAGCTGCCCAGCGACCCGGCCTTCGCCCGCACCGGCGGCCTGTTGCGCGACCTGGGGCTGAACACCGTCTGCCAGGGCGCCAAATGCCCCAACATCTACGAGTGTTTCTCGCGCAATGTGGCCACGTTTCTGATCATGGGCCGCCATTGCACGCGTTCGTGCGCCTTTTGCAACATCGGCGCCGGGCGCGTGGAGCCCCTGGACCCCGGCGAGCCCGCCCGCGTGGCCGAGGCCGCCGCGCGCCTGGGGCTGCGCCATGTGGTGGTCACCTCCGTGACCCGCGACGACCTGCCCGACGGCGGGGCCGCGCATTTCGCGGCGACCATCGCCGCCGTGCGCGCCCGGCTGCCGCACTGCACGGTGGAGGTTCTCATCCCCGACCTGCGCGGCGACGCGGGCGCCCTGGGCACCGTTGTGGTCGCCGCGCCGCAGATCATCAACCACAACGTGGAGACCGTGCCCGAACTGTACGCCGCCATCCGGCCCCAGGCGGAGTTCGAGCGCAGCCTGGAGCTGCTGGCTCGTGTGAAGGCCGCGGGCATAACCTCCAAGAGTGGGCTCATGGTCGGCCTGGGCGAGACCGGGGCCCAGGTGCGCCGCCTGCTGGAGCGCCTGGCCGCCACCGGGGTGGATATCGTGACCATCGGCCAGTACATGCGCCCCAGCGCGGCGCACCCCGAGGTTGTGCGCTGGGTGCCCCCGGCGGAGTTCGACGCCTTCGCCGCCCTGGGGGCGGAGCTGGGCATCCCCAACGTCTACGCCGCCCCGAGGGTGCGCAGTTCGTACAACGCCGCGCGCTTCGCCTAGGCGGGGCCGCCCCGCGCAGCGTCCGTCGGTTCTCCTGCGGGCGGTTGTCGGCAGTTTCCGGAGGGACCGTATCATGATCCGCCGCCTTGCGCATGCCCTTTGCCCGGTCCGGCCTGTTCTGGCGGGGGCGGTGCTGTTTGCCGTTCTGGCCTTCCTGGGCCTGGCCCCCGGGCCGCGCGCGGCCCGGGCCGCCGCCGCCAGCCAGCAGGATCTGGCCCTCCTGGCGGAGCTCTCGGGCGGCACCCGGATGGCCTCCGAGGTGTTCGCCCTCATGCAGCGCCAGATGGTGGCGACCCTGCGCAAGCGGCACCCCGATCTGCCGGACTATGTGTTCACCACGGTCCAGGAGGAGTTCCAGCGCGAAGAGGGCGCCTTCGCCCAGGCGGTGGCCTTGGGTGTCGGCCAGGTCTGGGGCCGCTATCTGAGCGCCGAGGAGGTCCGCGAGATGATCGAGCTCTACCGGCGACCGGTGATGCGCAAGGCCGTGGGGCTCATCCCCCAGGTCATGCGCGACAGCCAGGAGCTGGGGGCCCGGATCGGTACGGACATGGCCGGGCGCGTGCTGCCCCGCGTTTTCCGGCGCCTGAAGGACGAGCACGGGCTGGACCTGCGCGGGAAGTGACACACGCAGCCGGGACCCCGGCGGGCAAGCGCCCTGCGCGGGGGGGGGCCAGACGCGGACAGGGCGGCCAAGGCCGCCCTGTCCGCGTTTGGTCGCCCGGGCCCGCGCCGCCGGGGGGCGGCCCGGCGGCTACGCCGTCTGCCAGTCCTTGAGCAGCAGCTCGATGCTGGCGGTGCCCTGGTAGCGGTCGATCTTGGGGCTGAAGGCCACGCGGATGGCCTGGCCGCGCAGGCTCTGGGGCATGTGCGCGGCCTGGCGCCAGGCTTTGGCCTGGAGGATGGTGCCGCTGGCCTGATCCATGAGCGAGAGCTTCACATGGTCCTTGCCGAAGACGCGCAGGTCGCGGACCTTCACCGGCGGCGAGGAGAACACGGGCTCCGCATTGGCCGGGCCGAAGGGTTGGAGCATCTCCAGCTCCTTGAGCAGGTCGAAGTCGATGTCGGCGAAGGGCAGTTCGGCGTCCACCAGCAGGGTCGGCGTCAGGGGCTCGGGGCCGCACTGGGCGGCCACGGCCTCATGGAAGCGCTGGCGCAGGGCGTCCAGGTTCTCGGGCGCCAGGGCCAGCCCGGCGGCCTGCTTGTGTCCGCCGAAGCGCTCCAGCAGGTCGGCGCAATCGCCAAGGCCCCGGTGCAGGTCGAATTCGCGGGTGCTGCGCCCCGACCCCTTGAGCCTGCCGTCCTCCGCGCACAGGATGAGGGTCGGCTTGTAGTGGCGCTCCACCAGCCGCGAGGCCACGATGCCCACGATGCCGGGGTGCCAGTGCGGCGCGCAGAGCACCAGCCCCAGGCGGTCCCGGAACTGTTCAGCCTGGGC
The DNA here is from genome assembly GCF_023230885.1 of Desulfocurvus sp. Classification (GTDB taxonomy): domain Bacteria; phylum Desulfobacterota; class Desulfovibrionia; order Desulfovibrionales; family Desulfovibrionaceae; genus Desulfocurvus. The sequence goes on from NZ_JALNWM010000045.1 coordinate 3,910, forward strand.
CAGGGCCTCGGTGAGGATGGCGTCCTCCTGGCCCCGGCGCTTGCTGTTCAGGGTGTCCAGGCGGGCGGCCAGGGGCCGGGCCGTCTCGTAGTCCGGCGCCAGGAGCAGGTCCAGGGCGGCCTGGGCGTGGTCCATGCGCCCGGCGGCGTTGATGCGCGGGGCCAGGGCGAAACCCACCTGCCCGGCGCCCAGGGCCACACCCGGGGCGTAGCCGCTGGCCTCCTTGAGGGCCGCGATGCCCGGGCGGCGGGCCTCGGCGATGAGCAGCAACCCGTTCTTGACCAGGATGCGGTTTTGCCCCTGCAGGCGCACCACGTCGGCCACCGTGCCCAGGGCGACCAGGTCCAGCAGCGGGCGCACGTCCACGGGCTCGCCGGGCAGCAGGCGGCCCACGGCGGCCATGAGCAGGAAGGCCACGCCCACCCCGGCCAGGTCAGGGCAGGGGCAGGGGCCCAGGCGCGGGTTGACCAGCCCGTGGGCCTGGGGCGGGCCCTGCGGGCCGGGCAGGTGGTGGTCGGTGACCACCACGGTCATGCCCAGCTCCCGGGCGCGGGCGATCTCGGCGTGGCTGGTGACGCCGCAGTCCACGGTCAGCAGCAGGTCCACACCCTGGGCGGCCAGGGCCTCGATGCCTTCGCGGCTCAGGCCGTAGCCGTCCTCCACGCGGTGGGGCAGGAAATGGCGGACGGAGAAGCCCCGCCGGGCCAGGAAATCCATGACCAGGGCCGTGGCGGTCACGCCGTCCACGTCGTAGTCGCCCCAGACGCACAGGGTGCGGCCGTCCAGAAGCCCCCGGGCCAGCACCTCGGCGGCCTCGGCCAGCCCGGGCAGGGTTTCGGGCGGGCTCAGGTGGCGCAGGCCGGGGCTCAGGTACTGGTCCATTGCTTCCAGGGAATCCAGCCCGCGGCGCCAGAGCAGCCGCGCCACAAGGGGGCTGACCTCCAGGCGCTCGGCCCAGGCGGGGAGCTCGGCGGGTTCGGGGGGTGCGGGGCGGGGAGTCCAGTTCTGTTTCATGGCGCGGGGGCGGGCGGAAGCGACGCGGAGGCGGCGCGCGAGGGCGCGCTGCACCGACGGGGCCGGCGGCGTTCCCGGGCGGCGTCCGCGACGGGGCCCGGGCTAGATGTTCATGTCGTAGTTGGTCGTCGGGCTCTTCTTGGCCTTCTTGCGCGGCGCGGGCTGGGGCATGGTGGCGCCGCTGACCTGGTTGCCTTGGGCGTCCACGAGGTTCTTGTCCAGCAGGAACTTGCGGAACTGCGCGGCTTCGGCGAAGCCGGGGTTCAGCTCCAGGGCCCTGGCCAGGCTCTTGAACGCCTGGGCGAAGAGTTCCTTCTCGTAGTATGCCCGGGCCACGTTGTAGTGCAGGTGCTCGTCCTGTTCCGAGAGTTCCATTGCCCGTTCGTAGTATTCCACGGACTGTTCGTACATCTTGTTCTTGCGCAGGTTGATGCCGAACTCGTTGAACAGGTGCTTGTGCTCGGGCTCGAAGGCCGCGTCGAGCTTCACCAGGCGCTCGAAAATATCGTTGGCCCGGGTGTCGTCGCCGCGGTCGAGGTAGGTCAGCCCCAGGCCGAAGTTGGCCCGGATGTTCTCCTCGTCGATGGACAGGGCGGTGTTGAATTCCAGCTCGGCGCTGAAGGTTTCGCCCTTCTCGCGGTGCTTTTCGCCCTTGGTCACGGTGTCCGACAGCTCCTTCATCTTGGGGTAGACGGTGGAGATGTAGAACTCGGGCTCGGGGGAGAACTTTTCCAGGAAGTCCTCGGTGGGCACGCGGCGTTTGGGGCCGGAGGGCACATAGTTCATGTTCAGGGGCTGGATTTCGACGGAGCCGTCGTCCATCTGCTTGACGAACCAGAAGGATTTCTTGACCGCCTTGCGCGTGGTCGTGCCGGTGCCCACGCGCTGCACGAGCTGCGTGGAAAACACGCCGGAGATCTTCTCCTTGTGCTCGGGGGCGGGCGCGTCGGGCCTGCGGGGGCCGGGGCCGCCCACCGGGGCGCCCACGGGGGGGGTGGCGTCCTGCTTTGTTGTCTCGTCCGTCATGGGCTCACTTTACGCCGATTTGACGCATTTGTTCAAGAAGAGAAAGGGCGGCGCCGCGCGGGTCGGCCGCGCGGGTCACGGGGCGCCCGGCCACCAGGAAGTCTGCCCCGGCGGTCACGGCCCTGGCCGGGGTGACCACGCGGCGCTGGTCGTCATCGGCCCCGGCGGGGCGGATGCCGGGGGTCAGGCAGATGAACCCCGGGCCGCAAGCGGCCTTCACCGCCCCGGCTTCGTGGCCCGAGCAGACCACGCCGTGCAGCCCGGCGTCGCGCGTGGCCCGGGCCAGGTCGAGGACCAGGTCGGCCACGGTGCGCCCCGGGGCCAGGGGCAGGTCGCGTTCGTCCATGCTGGTCAGGACCGTCACGGCCAGCAGCAGCGGCGCGGTCCCGGGGGCGGCGGCCTCGTCGAGCCCCTGGCGCGCGGCCTGCATCATGCGCGCCCCGCCGCTGGCGTGGACGTTGAGCATGTCCGCCCCGGCGCCCACGGCGCTGCGCACCGCCCCGCGCACGGTGTTGGGGATGTCCAGGAACTTGAGGTCCAAAAAGACGTTGAAGCCCATGCCCTTGAGGGCCGCAAGGATCGAGGGGCCCTGGGCGGTGTAGAGTTCCAGGCCCACCTTGACCCAGGTCACGGCGCCGGTCAGGCGGGCGGCCATGTCCAGGGCGGCGGGCGCGTCGGGCAGGTCGAGGGCGACGACGAGTTCGGGCATGGCGGACCTCAGCTCCGGGGGCCGTTCAGGACCGCTTCCAGCAGCCCGGGATTCAGGGCCGGGCGCAGGCTCTCGGCCAGATACACGGCGCGCAGCCGGTCATAGGCCGCGTCCAGGTCGTCGTTGACGATCCAGTAGTCGAAGTCCGGGGCGCAGGCCAGCTCGCCGGGGGCGTTGTCCAGGCGCTTGCGGATGACGGCCTCGTCGTCGCTGGCGCGGCCCAGCAGGCGGGCGCGCAGGGCCTCCAGGGACGGCGGCATGAGGAAGACGTGGCAGCCGCCCATGCTGGCGCGCAGCTGCGCCGCGCCCTGCACGTCGATGTCGAAGAGCACGTCGCGCCCGGCGGCGAGCATGTCCGCCAGGGCCTGGCGCGGGGTGCCGTAGCGGTTGCCGTGGACTTCGGCCCACTCGGCGAAGAAGCCGGCCTCGCGGCGGCGCTGGAACTCGGCGTGGTCCAGGAAATGGTAGTCGCGCCCGTCGGTTTCGCCGGGGCGCGGGGCGCGGGTGGTGCAGGAGACGGAATAGCCCAGGCGCGGAAACTCGGCGCGCAGCCGGGCGGTCAGGGTGCTTTTGCCCGTGCCCGAGGGTGCGCAGATCACGAGCAGCAGACCCAGACGGCTATTCATCGTCGTCCTCCTGGCTGAAGCGCTGGCCGATGGTCTCGGCCTGGATGGCCGAGAGCACCACATGGTTGGAGTCCGAGACGATGATGGAGCGCGTCTTGCGGCCCTGGGTGGCGTCGATGAGCCGCCCGGCCTGGCGCGCGTCCTCGCGCAGGCGGCGCATGGGCGAGGACGAGGGGTTGACGATGGCGATGACGCGGTTGGAAACCACGAAGTTTCCGAAACCGATGTTCAGCAGCCCTGAGCTTTTCATGTCCGTTCCTTGCGGCTTGGCGCGCGGGGCGCGCTATTCGATATTTTGCACCTGCTCGCGGCACTTTTCCAGTTCGGCCTTGAAGTCGACCACGATGCGGCTGACGGCGGTGTCCTGGGCCTTGTTGCCGCAGGTGTTGATCTCGCGGAAGCACTCCTGGAGCACGAAGTCCAGGCGCTTGCCCGCGTCGGCGCCGTCCTCCAGCACCGCGCCCAGGGTCTCCAGGTGCGCGGCCAGGCGGGTCAGTTCCTCGGACACGTCGAGCTTGTCCGAGAGCACGGCGATCTCCTGGAGCAGGCGGTCCTGGTCCAGGTCGATGCGGTAGCGGTCGAGCATCTGCTGGATGCGCGCCTCCACCGCGTCGAAGCGCTCCTGCTTGACCTGCGGGGTCCGCTCGCGCAACTGGTCCAGCCACTCGCCCAGGCGGATCAGGCGGTGGGCCAGGTCCTTGCGCAGGGCGCCGCCCTCGGCCAGGCGCGATTGGTCCCAATCGTCCAGGGCCGCGCGCAGGCCGCGCTCCAGGCCCTCGGCCAGCTCGCGGGCCGGTTCGCCGCTGGTGTCGTCCCACAGGAAGCCCAGGCCCAGCAGGCGCGAGAAGTCGGGCTTGAAGGAGTATTCCATGCGCGCGGCCAGCCGGTCCACCTGCGCGAGCATGGCCTCGGCCAGGGGCATGTTGAGCTGCACGCCCAGAAGCTCGGCCCGCGAGATTTGCAGGTTCAGGGAGACGTTGACCCGCCCGCGCGAGGCCACCTCGCGCACCACGCGCTCCAGGCGCGTTTCCAGGGAGCGCACGTTGGCGGGCAGGCGCCATTTGATGTCCAGGTGGCGTCCGTTGACGCTCCTGATCTCCCAGTCCTGGGCCCAGTCCTTGTCCTGGAGGATGAAGCGGCCAAATCCGGTCATGCTTTTCAACATGGGTCGTCCTGTGGTTCGCCGCCGTCGGGGCGGGCGGATTGTGTTGTGCTGTCGGGGGCCGGGGTCACGGCCAGCCCGGCGCCACGGGCACCCGCGGGCCGGGCGCGCACCAGGTCGCGCGGGGCTGCCCCGGGGGCCGGGCGCGTCAGGCGGCAGGGCGTGAAATGCTCGCTCACGCCGCGCTCGGGGTCGCCGTATTCCAGGATCACGGACACCTCGGGCAGGGCCGCCGCGCGGCGGGCGAAAGCCCGGCCTGCGGCCTGGGCCACGGCGCGCAGGGCCGTTGCCCGCGCGGTCTTCTCCGGACCGGGCACCTGCCCGGGCATGCCCGCCGCCTCCGTTCCTGGCCTGGGAGAATACGGGAAAACGTGCGCATAGGAAAGGGGGAGCATGGCGCAGGCAGCAAGCGTCTGGCGGAACTCCTCGTCCGTTTCGCCCGGAAATCCGGTCAGGATGTCCGCTCCCAGCCCGAAAAGAGGCCAGACGGCGCCAAGGTCGGCCACGGCCCGGGCCACGCCCTCGGGGCCGTAGTGGCCCCGGCCCATGCGCCGCAGCACGGCCGGGGCCAGGCTTTGCAGCGACAGGTGCAGATGCGGGCAGACCAGCCGCGCGGCACCCAGGGTGTCCAGGGCCTTGGGCCCCAGCTGCGACGGGTCCAGGGAGCTCAGGCGCAGCCGCGCGCGTCCGGCCCAGCGCGGGGCCAGGGCGGCGTCCACCTCCGCCAGCAGATCCCAGAAATCGCGGCCCTGACCCAGGCCGTACTGGCGCAGGTTGATCCCCGAAAGCACGGCCTCGCGCCAGCCCGCGGCAAACAGGGCCTGGACCTCGGCGGCCACGGCTCCGGGCTCGCGGCTCACCGGGCCGCCGCGCGTGAGCGGCACGATGCAGTAGGCGCAGCGCTGGGAGCAGCCGTCCTGGACCATGACCACCGCCCGCGCCCGGGCCGCCCCGCGCACGGCAAAGGGCGGGAAGCTCCGGGGCGCCGGGCCTGGGGGCGCCCCGGGCCCGGCCGGGAGCGCCCCGGCGGGGGGCGGCCCGGCCAGGAGCTCGGCCTTGCGCGCCTGGGGCACCGCCACGAGCCCCGGGAAGCTCCGGGCCAGCTCCGGCCCGTGGTCCCTGGCCGCGCAGCCCGTGAGCACCAGCCGGGCCCCGGGGTTTTGACGCGCGAGCCTGCGCAGGGCCGCGCGCAGCCCGGCCACGGCCTTGGCCGTCACCGCGCAGGAGTTGACCAGGATCACCCCGGCCCGGGCCGGATCGTCGGTTTCGGCCAGGCCGTGGGCGGCCCACGCCTCGCGCAGGGCCTGGGTTTCGTACTGGTTGATGCGGCAGCCCAGGGTCAGGCAGTGGAAGCGCCGGGCGGGCATGGTCAGGCGATGACCCCGCCCGCCAGCACGGCGTCGTCCGGCCCGTAGACCACGGCCACCTGGCCCGGGGCGGGCAGGGACTGGGGGGCCAGGAAGGTCAGGGTCAGGCCCTGCGCGCCGTGCTCCACGCGCACGGGCTTGGCCCGCTGGCGGTAGCGCGTCTGGGCCGCCAGGGCCGCAGGCCACTCCTGGGGCGGCACGAGGAGGTTGGCTCCGCGCGTGGCGCAGCCCCGGGCCTCCAGCAGCGGGCGCGGCCCCACGACCAGGGTGTTGGCGGCCATGTCCTTGGCCACGACGTAGAGCGGCTCGCTGTGGGCCACGCCGATGCCGCGCCGCTGGCCCAGGGTGTAGCGCCACAGGCCCTGGTGGCGTCCGACGCGGGTGCCGTCGGGCAGCCTGATGGGCCCCGGGCCGGGCAGCCCGACCCCGGCCCGCGCGGCGGCCCCGGGCAAAAAGGCGCAGTGGTCGTCGCCGGGGATGAAGCAGATGTCCTGGCTCTCCGCGCCCTGGGCCGGGGCCAGCCCGCGCGCGGCCAGCCCGGCGCGCACGCGCTCCTTGGTCCAGGAGCCCAGGGGCAGCACGGCCAGGGCCAGGCGTTCCCGGGGCACCAGGGCCAGGAAGTAGCTCTGGTCCTTGCCTGGGTCGGCCCCGCGCAGCAGGCGCATGGCCGCGCCCCGGCCTTCCAGGCGCGCGTAGTGTCCTGTGGCCAGGGCCTCGGCGCCGTGCCGGCGCGCGGCGTCCAGGAGCAGGCCGAACTTCATGGCCGGGTTGCAGCGGGCGCAGGGATTGGGGGTCAGGCCCGCCGCGTGGTCGCGCGCGAAGGGGTCCACCACCAGCCGCCGGAAGGCGTCTGTCAGGTCCACCTCGTGCAGGGGCACGCCCAGGGCGCGGCAGGTGGCGGCCAGGGCGCGCGCGGCCTCGCGGCGCGCGGGGTCCGGCGGCAGGAAATGGCCGTGCACGGCCAGCACCCGCTCCCCGGCCTCGCGCAGCAGGGCCAGGGCGAAGGTGCTGTCCGTGCCGCCGCTGACGGCCACCGCGATGGTCATGGGCCGCGCCCTCCGGCGCCTAGAGGCCCGCCGGGGCGGGCAGGGGGCCCAGGGCGCGCTCCAGCACTCCCGCCACGGCCAGGAGCCGGGCCTCGCCGAAGGCCGGGCCCAGCAGTTGCAGGCCCACGGGCAGGCCGCTGTCCGCGCCCAGGCCCACGGGCAGGCTCAGGCCCGGCAGCCCCGCGAGGTTCAGGCTGATGGTGAAGATGTCCATGAGGTACATCTGCACGGGGTCGGCGTCCATGGCGCCCAGGGGCCACGCCGTCACCGGCGACACGGGGCCGCACAGCACGTCGCAGCGCTTCAGGGCCTCGGCGAAGTCCTGGCGGATCAGGCGGCGGACCTGGGCGGCCTTGCGGTAGTAGGCGTCGTAGTAGCCCGCCGAGAGGACGTAGGTGCCGATCATGATCCGCCGCTGGACCTCCTCGCCGAAGCCCCGGCTGCGCGAGCGGACGTACATGTCCAGCAGCTCGCGGGCGTCCTTGTCGCGCAGGCCGTAGCGCACGCCGTCGAAGCGCGCGAGGTTCGAGCTGGCCTCGGCCATGGCGATGATATAGTAGGCCGCCACGGCGTAGGGCGTGTGCGGCAACTCCACGGGCACCAGGGTCGCGCCCCGGGCGGCGGCGGCGTCCAGGGCGGCGCGGCAGGCGGCCTCCACCTCGGGGGCCAGGCCCTGGCCCCAGTATTCGCGGGGCACGCCGATGCGCAGCCCGGCCAGGTCTTCGCACGCGGCCAGGGCCGCCGGGGTGTCGGGCAGCGCGGCGTCCACGCAGGTGGAGTCCTGGGGGTCGAACCCGGCGATGGCCTGGAAGAGCAGGGCCGTGTCCTGCACGGTGCGGGCCATGGGGCCGATCTGGTCCAGGCTCGACCCGTAGGCCACGCAGCCCCAGCGCGACACCCGGCCATAGGTGGGCTTGAGGCCCACGCAGCCGCAGAACGAGGCGGGCTGGCGGATGGAGCCGCCGGTGTCCGTGCCCAGGGCGCCGAAACACTGGCCGGCGGCCACGGCCGCCGCCGAGCCGCCGCTGGACCCGCCGGGCACGCGCGTGGTGTCCCAGGGGTTGGCCGTGGGGCCGAAGGCGGATTTCTCGGTGCTCGAACCCATGGCGAATTCGTCCATGTTGGTCTTGCCGACGATGACCGCCCCGGCCTCGCGCAGCCTGCGGACCACGAAGGCGTCGTAGCAGGGCTCGAAATGCTCCAGGATGCGCGAGCCGCAGGTGGTGGGCATGCCCTTGACGGCGATGACGTCCTTCACCGCGACGGGCACGCCCCACAGGGGCCGCGCGGGATCGGGGCCCCGGGCGTCCAGGGCGCGGGCCTCGGCCAGGGCCCGCTCGCCAGCCACGGTGACAAAGGCGCGGACCTTGGGCTCCACGGCGGCGATGCGCTCCAGGGTGGCGGCGGTGGCCTCCCCGGCGCCGATCTTTCCGGCGGCCAGGGCCTCGCGCAGCCCGGCCAGGGTCATGGTGTGCAGGTCGGACATGGTTTCCTCGGCTAGACGATCTTGGGGACGACGAAGTGGGCGCCGTCGGTTTCCGGGGCCGAGGCCAGCAGCTCCTCGCGGGAGTGGCGGCTCTCGGCCTTGTCCTCGCGCAGGCGGGTGGGGCCGTCCACGGGGGAGTAGAGCGGCTCCACGCCCTCGGTGTCCACCTGGGCCAGCAGGTCCATGTAGTCGAGGATGCCGTTGAACTGCGCGGCGAAGGTGTCCAGCCGGTCCTGGTCGATGCCCAGGCGGGCCAGGGCGGCGATGCGCGCGACCTCTTGGGGGCTGACTTTCATGGGTGTCTCCTTGGGGCGGCCCGGCCGGGGCCGGATCACTGCGCGTCCCGCTCCTGGAGCAGGTCGTGCAGGCGCTGATTCACTTGCTGGTTCTCGGGGTCGGCCTTCTGCATCCGGCGCAGGGCCTCGATCTCGTTTTTTCGGCGCAGGGAGCTGGCGCGCTCGTCGTGGCGCACGCGCACGCGCTCCAGGCGCGCGGCGAGCTGCGCGGGGTCCACGGGGGCGGCGCCGCCCGGGGCGGGCTGGAAGAGAAACAGCTCCTGGCTGGCCAGCCCGGCCTCGTCCCAGCGCATGGGCGCCATGCTCCAGGGCACCTCGGCGGCCCCGGCCAGGGCGTCGTTGACCATGCGCGGCGTCCAGGAGGCGGGCAGGGGCGCCACGACCTGGGCCAGCTGGATGAAGTCGTGGCCCAGGGCGACCCACAGGTCGGGCGCGCCCAGGCCGTCGGCGCGCATGGCCTCGCGCAGGGCCTGTGCGCCGGGGGCCGGGTTGTCGGCCCACCACGCGCCGGGAAACACGGCCAGCCGGAAATAGTTCAGCTCCACGCCGGGGTCCTGCTCCAGGCCCTGGGCCCACAGGGCCGGGCCGAGCAGCAGCAGCCGGTCCTCGTCATAGAAGAAGAACTGCGGGGCCAGCACCCGGGCCTGGGCCCAGCCGTCGGGCAGGAACACGGCCCGGAAGCCCGGGTCGGGCGGCAGGCGGCCATCCTTGTGCGCGCGGGGGTCCACGCCGAGCAGGGCGGCCACGGCCGCGCCCCAGCGCGTGGGGTCTGCGCCGGGGTAGGTGCCCGTGGCCGTGATCTCGGCCTGCCGGGCGGCGGCCTCCTGGGCGAATGCCTGGACGTAGCGCTGGCCGAAGGCCTCGTCGGGCGCCAGCACCGCGTGCCTGCGGATGCCCAGCGTCCCGGCGGACAGGTTGGCCAGGGCCCGGACCTGGTCCTCCACGCTGCTGAAGAGGCGCCAGGCGTCCCGGCCTTCCTGGGCGCCCTCCAGGCGCGGCAGGAAGGCGAACACCGGGCGGCGGCCCAGCAGGGCGCGCCCGCGCAGCTCGTGCAGGCGGTCGAGCTGCAACGGCCCGCCCATGAGGGCGCAGTCGTCCGGCAGGGCGGCGACCTCGTCCAGCCAGCCCGGGGCGTCGGTGTTGATGACCTGCACGTTCATCTGCCCGCCGTGGGCCAGCAGGTCCCACTGGGCCGCGCCCGCGCCGCGCAGCACCTTCCAGCCGATCTCGGCGAAGGGCCCCGACAGGGGCAGGGCCAGGGCCACGCCGCCCGAAGGCATGCCGAAGCGCGAGCGCAGCGGGGTCAGCACCCCGCCCACCAGGGTCTTGTCGGCCACCTCGCCCTTGCGCGAGATGCCCGAGAGGATGTGCCAGGCGGTGGGCCAGTTCTTTTCCTGGAGGCCCAGGCGCCGGGCCTGCTCCAGGCGGATGATGGTGTAGGGGAAGTTCCATTGCGACTGCACGGGCGTCAGGCGCACCAGGTCGGCCAGGGTGGCGTCGTCCAGCCCCTGGAGCTCGGCCAGCAGCCCGGCCTCGAACTGCCCGCGCGGCACGGGCGAGGGCTCGGGGGAGTCGGCGTATAGCCGCTCCAGCACGCGCATGGCGTCTTCGTAGCGCCGCTCGGCCCACAGGTCGCGGGCCACGGAGAGCCCGGCGCGCAGGCGCAGGTCCCACGGGCGGGCGGCGTCGTGCAGGAGCCCGTGCAGATGTGCCCGGGCCTGCTCCGGCTGGCCGGAGCGCACCAGGGCCTCGATGAGGGCGCGGTTGTAGTCCCAGCCGTCGGCGGCCCGGGGGTGCAGGCGCACGAGGCTGCGCAGGGCCTGGAGCGCGGTGTCCGGCTGGCCCTGGGCCAGGGCGCTGTCGGCCAGGCGCTGCCAGGCCAGGGCCTCGCTCTCAGGGGCCAGGCCGCCGCGCTCCAGCAGGCGGGAGTAGAGGGTCTGGCTGGTGGCGTGGTCGCCAGCCTCGAAGGCCTGTGCGGCGCGGGCCTCCACGTCGCGGACCGGGACGCCGGACTGGGCGTCGGGGGTGCGGGCCAGGGGCGGCTTGGCCACGCAGCCCGCCAGCAGGGCCAGGGCCAGCAGCAGGCCGCACAGGGCGGCGCGGGGCAGGGGGCGCGAGGCCCGGGGGGTGTCGGGTGTCATGGCTTCATGGGCGTCGGGCGGCCAGGCCGCCCGGTTGAGGATGCGGAAAACGGAAAATGGCCTGCCCGCCGTGGCGGCGGACAGGCCAAGCTATCCATGTTCCGGGTCAAAGGCAAGCCCGCCGGGCGCGCCGGGGGCTCAGACCTCCTTGTAGTCCGCGTCCACCACGTCGTCGTCGTCCTTCTTGCGCCCGGCCTGCTGCTCGGGGCCGGCGGCCTGCTCGGCGCCGGGCTGGGCCTGCTGCTGGTAGAGCTTCTCGGCCAGCTTGTGCGAGGCCTGGGCCAGCTCGCCGGTGGCCTTCTCGATGGTGTCGGCGTCGCCGCTGTCCATGACGCCCTTGAGGGCCTCCACCTTGGCCTCGATGTCCGCCTTGGTCGCGGCGTCGAGCTTGTCGCCCAGGTCGCGGATGGACTTCTCGGTGGTGTAGATCAGCGTGTCGGCCTGGTTGCGGACCTCGATGAGCTTCTGCTTCTTCTTGTCCTCGTCGGCGTGGGCCTCGGCTTCCTTGACCAGCCGCTGGATGTCGGCGTCGGACAGCCCCGAGGAGGCAGTGATGCGGATGGACTGCTCCTTGCCGGTGCCCATGTCCTTGGCCGAGACGTTGACGATGCCGTTGGCGTCGATGTCGAAGCTGACCTCGACCTGCGGCACGCCGCGCGGCGCCGGGGGGATGCCCGTCAGCTCGAAGCGGCCCAGGGTCATGTTGTCCGAGGCCATGGGGCGCTCGCCCTGCAGGACGTGGATGGACACGCTGGGCTGGTTGTCCGCCGCGGTGGTGAACACCTGGCTCTTGCGCGTGGGGATGGTCGTGTTGCGCTCGATGAGCCTGGTGAACACGCCGCCCAGGGTCTCGATGCCCAGGGAGAGCGGGGTCACGTCGAGGAGCAGCACGTCTTTCACGTCGCCCGCCAGGATGCCGCCCTGGATGGAGGCGCCCATGGCCACCACCTCGTCGGGGTTCACCGAGCGGTTGGGCTCCTTGCCGAAGAGTTGGGCCACCTTCTGCTGCACCAGGGGCATGCGCGTCATGCCGCCCACAAGGACGACCTCGTCGATGTCCGCGGCGGAGAGCCCGGCGTCGGCCAGGGCCTTGCGGCAGGGCGCCACGGTGCGCTCCACCAGGTCCTCCACCAGCTTTTCCAGCTTGCCGCGCGAAATCTTGACCAGCATGTGCTTGGGGCCGGTCTGGTCGGCGGTGATGAAGGGCAGGTTGACCTCGGTCTCCTGCGCGGTGGACAGTTCCTTCTTGGCCTTTTCGGCGGCCTCCTTGAGGCGCTGCAGGGCCATGCGGTCGGCGGACAGGTCGATGCCGTTCTCGCGCTTGAACTCGCCGACGAGGTAGTCGATGACGCGGTGGTCGAAGTCCTCGCCGCCCAGGAAGGTGTCGCCGTTGGTGGCGCGCACCTCGACGACGTTGTCGCCCACCTCGAGGATGGAGATGTCGAAGGTGCCGCCGCCCAGGTCGAACACGGCGATCTTCTCGTTGGCCTTCTTGTCGAAGCCGTAGGCCAGCGAGGCCGCCGTGGGCTCGTTGATGATGCGCTTCACGTCCAGGCCGGCGATGCGTCCGGCGTCCTTGGTGGCCTGGCGCTGGGAGTCGTTGAAGTAGGCCGGGACGGTGATCACCGCCTCGGTGACCTTCTCGCCCAGGTATGCCTCGGCGTCGGCCTTGAGCTTTTGCAGGATCATGGCCGAGATTTCCGCCGGGCTGTAGGCCTTGCCCGCGATTTCGACGTAGGTGTCGCCGTTGGAGTGCTTCACCAGCCTGTAGGGGCACGAGCCCTGCCATTTGGCGATTTCGGGCTCGTCGAAGCTGCGGCCCATGAGCCGCTTGATGGCGAAGACGGTCTTCTCCGGGTTGGTCACGGCCTGGCGCTTGGCCAGGTCGCCGACCAGGCGCTCCTTGTCCGTGAAGGCCACGATGGACGGCGTGGTGCGGCCGCCCTCGGGGTTGGTGATGCACTTGGGGTCCTTGCCCTCCATGACGTAGACGCAGGAGTTGGTGGTCCCGAGGTCGATGCCGATGATCTTGCCCATGCGTGCTCCTCCTGAATGCGAAAAATATCGTTTGGTCAATCGAAAGCGCGGCTGTGGGCCGCGCCGCTGTGTGCTGGCTTGGATGTAAGTCCGTGGCCGGGGTTGTAAAGGGGGGTGTGCAGCATTTTTCACGTCCTGGTGCTGGCCGGCGGCCGGGGCGCGGACGCGGAAAAGGCCGGGCGCCCCGCGGGGCGCCCGGCCGCAAAAGGGGGCGGGGCGGGCGCGCGGCCTATCGTCCGGCGTTGACCATGACCTTGGCCGGGCGCAGCAGGCGGCCGTTCAGCAGGTAGCCGCGCTGGAGCACGCGGGTGACCGCGCCCGGGGGCAGGTCGTCGCGCTGGTCCTGACCCACGGCCTCGTGCAGCTCGGGGGTGAACTCGGCCCCGGCCTCGCCCACGGGGGCGAGCCCGTTGCCCGCCAGGGCGTCGAGCAGGGCCTTGCGGGTCATGTCCACGCCCTGGACGAAGCCCTTGGCCGCGGCGTCCCGGGGGGCGTGTTCCAGGGCGAGGTCCAGGTTGTCCAGGGCGGGCAGCAGGTCGGCCAGGACCTTCTCGGAGGCGTACTTGCGGTACTCCTCCTTTTCCCGTTCCAGGCGTTTGCGGGTGTTGTCCAGCTCGGCCAGGGCGCGCAGGCGGTCGTCCTCGGCCTGCGCGCCCACGGGGCAGGCCGGGCAGAGCCGTTCGCGGCACAGGGCCTGGAGTTCGTCGTCGGTGAGTTCCAGTTCCACGGGCGTTGTCGTCTCCTCTGTCGCGGCGGCGTGCGCCGCCTCGGCGGCCCCGCCGGGGGCGTCGTCCACGCCCGGGGCGCGATCCTGTCTGCTGTCCTTGGTCATTCGCGGGAATCCTTCGGTTCAGTATCGGGTTTCGAGCAGTTCGGTGAGCATGCGCGCGGTGAAGTCCACGACGGGCACGACCTTGGCATAGTCCATGCGCAGGGGGCCGATGACGCCGATGACGCCGCGCGGGGCGCCCGGCCCGCCGTAGGGCGCGGACACGAGGCCGTAGTCCCCGGCGCCGGGCTCGGCGGCGGCCACGCCGATGCGTGGCCCTGCGGCCTCCATTGTGCGCTCCAGCAGTTCCAGCAGGCGTTTCTTGTCGTCGAGCATGTGCAGGAGCTCGCGCATGGCCTGCACGTCGGAAAATTCGGGCTGCCCGAGCAGATGCAGGGCGCCGTCGCAGAACAGGTCGCGCTCGCCCTCGGCGGCGAAGGCGTCGCGGGCCAGCGCCAGGGCGCGGGTGTAGAGCCGCAGGCGCCTGCGGGCGCTGCCCAGCTCGGCCAGGATGCGCGCCCGGGCCTGGGACAGGGTCTGCCCCGCGTAGTGGTGGTTCAGGTAGTTGCCGTAGGCCGTGAGGTCGTCGCGTGAGATGGCGTCGTCGACCTCCACCAGCCGGTTCTGGACCATGCCGCCCTCGAGCACCAGCACGGCCAGGGCCGTGCGCTGGCGCACGAGCACGAAGTCGATGCTCTTCCAGCGCACGTCGTTGCCCCCCGGCGCCAGGACCATGCCCATCTGGCGCGCGTGGTCCGAGAGCAGCCGCGAGCAGTGGCGCAGCACCGAGGTCAGCTCTGCGCCCGCGTTGCCCAGTGCGTCGCGGATGTGGCGCTGCTCGCTGTCGGGCAGGGCG
>NZ_JALNWM010000046.1 GCF_023230885.1 Desulfocurvus sp.
GACGCGCTCGCGGCCCTGGCGATCGATGTCCTTGCCGATGACGCGCTCTTCCTGGGGAGACATGCAACAACCGCATTGGCTCATGGTGAAACTCCTCAATAGGGTGTTTTGTGCTCGAACCGGGGATTGTGACTTTTGTCGCAATGCCCCCCTTGAGCATCAACCATGCCATGCGGCTTATGGCCTTTATTTTATTGTATTTTCACGCCTGGCTCCGCCCGGGTGGAGCGGCGCTTCGCGGGCCCTTGTGTTGCAGCGCTGCAACGATTTTTGTCATAACATGCCGTGATGGCTGGGAATAAAAGGAGCGTGTTTTTTTGCGACGATGCAAAAAAACACGCTCCCGCTTCCTTCGCGGAGGCTGTTTCGGCGCGGAACACACGGGCTCCCGCGCGCGGGGCAGGCCCGTGGGGCGGCCGGAGCCCGGCGAGTATGACGGCCACCCGGCCACCAAGGGCTCCCGCGCGCGGGGGCGGCCCGGCCACCGCCCGGCCCCGGGGGGCGCGGTGGCGCGCGTCGCCGCGTCAGCGGGGCCCGCCGCCCTCCTCCCGCTCCCGGGCGGCGAAGCGTTCGTCGCCGCGGTGGGTGGCGGCGTTGCCCGACCGGCCCTCGAGCCAGCCCGCCCGGGCGGCGGGCCGGGAGTCGAAGTCCGGGACGTAGGGCTTGATGTCGATGACCGGCGTGCCGTCCAGCACGTCCACGTTGTCCAGGACCAGGCCCTCGGCGGTGACCGCGCACAGGGGCATTACCGACAGCCCCAGGGGGTTCGGCCGCAGGGGCGAGCGGGTGGCGAAGACGCCGCGCGGCGTCTGGTCCAGGAAGGGCAGCACCGTCAGTTCCGGGCCCCGGCTGCGGTGCAGGTGGTACAGGACGATGAGGTGCGAGAAGCCCTCGATATCCTTCAGTCCCTCGCGGAACTCCGGCAGGACCAGAATGGTCCCCTTGATGCCCTGGGCGCCCGTGGGCTGGATGGGCATGCCCTTGATATGCTTGTGCGGGGTCTGGAAGTGGCCGATGGGCCGGTAGGTGATGTCCATGGTCTGCTGCCTCGCGGGTTTTCCTGGTCTGTAGCAGGAAAGGTGCGGCAAAAAAAGCCTGTGATATCAGAGTATGATCCTTCGGTTCGGCCGGAGCAGGCCGCGGGGGCCGGGCTTCGGGGGGGTGCCGCAGCAGGCCCGGGCCGTCCTCGTCCCAGGTTTTGGCCGCGGGGGGCGGGCTTCGGAGGGGCGTGCCGCAGCAGGGTTTTGGCGAAGACTTTCTTGCCCGCGGCCGCGGGGGCCGGGCTTTGGAGGCCGCGCCGCAGGCGGGGCGGCGCACCGGAAAGGCGGCCGGGCGGCGGTCGGCGCCGTTTCCCGCCGCCCGTGCGCCGGGCTGGGTGCTGGCGGGGCGGGGCTCCGGTTCCGCCGCCCGCGCGCCGGTTCCGTTGGCCCTCCTGCGAGGTCGAATCCGGCGGAAGGCATTGGTTCGTGATTCTGACGTGGCACGTTTTCATTATGAAGCAGTCTTTTTTCCCTGGGCCAGCGCGGGGCGCGGGGACGGTCCGGGGCCTCCGTTGCCAGACACCGTGTTTTGATGTATCGCGGGGAAGCCTTCGGTTCAATGGCCCGGGGGCTCCTGGCCGGACGGTACCGGCCGGTCATACGAAAAAATATTTCAGGCATGAAAGAGAAACAGCAGCTCGCGATTTGTTGTGGAGCCGGGTGTGACGCTGGAAGGCGGGGCCCCGGCGCCCCGGCGGCGTCCCGGCGTGGCGGCTGGCGGCGCGTGGCGTCGCGCGGCCTGGGCGGGTTGGCCCTGCTGGCCCTGCTGGCTGGCGGTTCCCCGGGGGCGGCGGCCCTGGCCGCGTCTTCCGGCCCGGGGGGCGCGGAGCTGGAGCAGGCCGCCGGGCGGCTTGCCGGGGCGGTGACGGCCCAGGGCGAGGCCCAGCGGGGCGCCGACTCCTGGGCCCTGGAGCGCGACGCCCTGCGCGACGAGATCCGCCGCGAGGGCGAGACCCTGGCCTGGCTGGAGGCCGCCCTGGTCCGCCGCCAGGACTACATCGCCCGCCGCGAGGCCGTGGTGGCCGGGCTGCGCGACTCCGCCCGGGAACTGGCGGCCCTGGAGCGCGGGCTGGAGCCCGTGCTCGACGCCGTGCTCGTGCGCCTGGAGGAACTGGTGGCCGCCGACCTGGCCTTTTTGCCCCGGGAGCGCGCCGAGCGCCTGGAGATGCTGCGCGAGACCCTGGGCGACTACGGCCTGGCCCCGGGCGAGAAGCTGCGCCGCTTCCTGGAAGCCTTGCAGGTGGAGGCCGGATACGGCGCCCTGGTCGAAGCCTGGGACGAGGCCGTCGACCTGGAGGGTGCAAGGGTCCAGGGGCGGGTGTTGCGCCTGGGGCGCGCCGCGGCGCTGTTTTTATCGCGCGACGGGGCCCGGGCCGCGCGCCTTGTGCCCGGCGCGCCGGGCTGGGAGCCCCTGGGCGCCTCCGAGGCCCGGACCCTGGCCGAGGCCCTGGAAATGCACGACCATCGCCGGGCCTTCGAGCTGCTGGCCCTGCCCGTGGGCCCGGCGCGGCTTGAAGCCCCGGCCCCGGGGCAGGCCCCGGAGTCGGCCCCGGAGCAGGGCGGGGTGCGGCCATGACCCCCGCCCGGCGCACGAATCGCCCCCCGGCTCAGCCGCTGGCGCCTTCGGCCCCGGCCCGCGCGGGCCTTGCCCCCGCTGCTTTCCTGGCCGTGCTGCTTTTTGCCCTTGCCCTTGCTCCCTGTGCCGCCGCCCGGCAGGCCCCGGAACAGGCGGCCCGCGAGCTGGCCGCCCAGGCCGTCACGGCCCGGGCCGAGGCCGAGGCCCTGCGCCAGGACGTGGACCGGGAGCGGCGCGAGCTGCGCGCCGAGGCCGCCCGCCTGCGCGCTGCGCGCGCCGCCGCCGAGGAGCGTCTCGCGGCCCTGGACGCCCGCGTGGCCGCCCTGCGCACCGCGGAGGCCGAGGCCCGCACGGCCCTGGACACCTCGCGCGGGCAGGCCGGGCTGGTGCGCGCCGTCATGCGCGCTGCGGCGGGCGACGCCGACGGCCTGCTGGCGGGCAGCCCCCTGGCGGCGGAGGCCCCCGGGATCCGCGCGGCCCTGGCCCCGCTTCTGGACGACGACGCGCCCCTGGGGGCGGATTCCCTCGCGGCCCTGGTGGACGCCCTGTGCGCCGAGATCGCCTCGGGCGGCGGGCTGGTGGCCTTCGAGGGCGATTTCCTCGGGGCCGACGGCGCCCCCGCCCGGGGGCGCATCACCCGCCTGGGCCGCCTGGGGGCCTGGTACCTGGCCGACGGGCAGGCCGGATTCCTGCGCCTGGACGCGGCCCAGGGCCGCTACCTGGCCCTGGCGGCCTCCGCGCCCTGGAGCCTGTCGGGCACCCTGGAAGACTTCGCCGGGGGCACGGGCGGCACGGCGGTGCTGGACCTGTCCGGCGGCGCGGTGCTCGACCGCCTGGAGCAGGGCGGCGGCCCGGACTGGCTGGAGGCGGGCGGGTTCCTGGTCTGGCCCATCCTGCTGGTGGCCGTGGTGGCCGTGGCGCTGGTGCTCGAACGCTGCTGGACCCTGGCCCGGGTGCGCCCCGGCGGGGCCGGGCTGGCGGGCGAACTGGCGGACCTGCTGGCCCGGGGCCGGCTGGACGAGGGCCGCAGGCTTTGCGCCGCCCATGCGGGCACCCCGGCCGGGCGCGTGCTGGCCGCGGGGCTGGAATACACGGGCTGCACGCGCGACGTGCTGGAGAACGCCTTCCACGAGGCCGTGCTGCGCGAGGTGCCGCGCCTGGAGCGCTTCCTGCCGACCCTGGCCGTGCTGGCGGCGGTGGCGCCGCTGCTCGGCCTGCTGGGCACGGTCACGGGCATGATCGACACCTTCACGGCCATCACCTTCTCGGGCGGCGGCGACCCCCGGGCCCTGTCGGGCGGCATCAGCCAGGCCCTGGTGACCACCGAGCTGGGGCTCATGGTGGCCATCCCGGTGATGATCGCCCACCATTTCCTGGAGCGCCGGGTGGACCGCATCGTGGGCGACATGGAGGAAAAGGGCGTGGCCCTGACCGTGGCCATTCTGCGCGACAACGGCGCGGGCAACGGCAACGGCGCGGACCGCGCCAGCGGAGGCAGGCATGTGGCGGACCGCCCTTGAGGCCGGGCTCGGCTACCTGCGCACCGGGGGCTGGGTCATGCTGCCCCTGGTGCTGCTGTCGCTGTGGCTGTGGTTCCTGGTTTTCCTGAAGGCCCGCGAGCTGTGGCGCCTGCGCCGGGCGGACCGGCTCTGGCGCGCGGACCTGGAGGCCGCCTACGCCGCCCGGCGCACCGGCGACCCGGGCCTGGACGCCAAGCTCCTGCACGCCCTGTTCCACCGCCACGAGGCGGCGGTGGACCGCCACCTGGGCACCATCCTGGTCCTGGCCGGGGCCGCGCCCCTGCTGGGGCTGCTGGGCACGGTCACGGGCATGATCCGCACCTTCGCGGACATGGCGGTGCTCGGCGCGGGTAACGTCAAGGCCCTGTCGGCGGGCATTTCCGCCGCCCTGGTCACCACCCAGGCCGGGCTGGCCGTGGCCATCCCCGGGCTTTTCGCGGGCAGCCTGCTGCGTCGGCGCGCCGCGCGCCACAAGGCCCGCGTCCAGCGCCAGTGCCTGCTGCTCGGGCGCCCCGGAGCCCCGCAGGCCCGGCCATGAGCTGCTACCGCCACTCCCGCGCCCGGCGCGGCGGCCCGGCCGAGCTGAACATGGCCCCGCTCATCGACATGGTCTTCCTGCTGCTCATCTTCTTCCTGGTCACCTCCAGCTTCGTGCGCGAGGCCGGGGTGGACGTGCGCCGCCCCGAGGCCGCCACCGCCGTGGACGTGCAGGCCGAGACCCTGGTGGTGGCCATCACCGCCGAGGGCACCCTGCATGTGGATCATACCCGGGCCGACCTGCGCTCCATTCGCCCGCTGGTGGCCCGTTTCCTGGCCGCCACCCCGGGGGGGGCGGTGGTGGTCGCCGCCGACGAGGCCGCGCCCGCCGGGCAGGTGGTCCGCGTGCTGGATCAGTGCCGCCTGGCCGGGGCGCGCAACCTGGCCGTGGCCGCGCGGAGGCCCGAATGATCCGTTGCCCGGCCCGGGGCTGCGTGGGCGCGGGGGGCGGGGCGCCCCTCGGCGCCGTTTCCGGTCCGGCGCCGGGCCGGGCCTCCGGCGCGCGGCGGCGCCTGGGCGACCGCGCCCTGGCCGTGGCCCTGGCCGTGGCCGTCAACGTCGCGGTGTTCGTCGTCCTGCCGCTGCTGGCGCGCCAGGGGGCCCTGCCCGAGGCCGGGCCCGTCCAGCCTCCGGTGCGCGTCATCGAGGCGCCCCGGCTGCCGCCCCAGGCCCTGGCCCCCGAGCCCCTGCCCGAGGAGCCGCCGCCGCCCGAGCCCGCGCGGCGGCCCGAGCCCCTGCCGCCCCTGCCCCAGCCGCCCCGGCTCCAGGCCCGGGCGCCGCAGCCGCAGTTCGATTTCGCTCCCCGGCTGGCGGCGGCCGCGCCCCTGGCCCTGCCCGTGGCCCGGCCCCTGGAGCCCGCCGCGCCGCGCGCCTTCGAGCTGGCCGACGTGGACCAGGCCCCCCGGGTGGTGGCCTCCGCGCCCCCCGAGTACCCCTACGCCGCGCGCAGCCGCAACCAGAGCGGCACGGTCACCGTGCGCTTCCTGGTGGCCGAGGACGGCTCCGTGGCCGAGGTCGCGGTCCTGGCGGCGGACCCGCCCGGCGTGTTCGAATCCAGCGTGCTGCGCGCCGTGCGCGGCTGGCGTTTCAGCCCGGGGCGCCTGGGCGGGCGGGCCGTGCCCACCTGGGTCGAGCTGCCCGTGCGCTTCGGGCTGGGCGGGTAGGGCGGCCGTGGGCGCCATGCGGTTCACCGCTGCCCTGCTCCTGGCCTGCCTGCTGTGGGCCGTGGCCTGCGGCCCCGGGGCTGCCGCCGCCCCGGAGCCCGAGGAGGTCTCCGCCGCCGCGCGCACGGCCCTGCACGAGGCCGCCCAGGCCCTGGAGCAGGGCCGCCCGGCCCAGGCCGAGGCCGTTTTGCGCGCGCTCATCGCCGCCGAGGGTGCCGCCGCGCCCGTGCCGGTGTGGCATCTGCTGGGCAACGCCCTCTTTGCCCAGGACCGTCCGGCCGACGCCGCCCGGGCCTTTGCCTCCGGCCTGGAGCGCGCTCCCGGCGATCCGGCCCTGCACCGCAATCTGGGCATCGCCGCCTACCAGGGCCGGGACTACGCCCTGGCGGCCGAGCACCTGGAGCGCGCCGCCGCCCTGGCCCCGGAGCCCGAGCCGGAACTGCTGTTGCAGGCCGCCTCGGCCCGCCATCTGGCCGGGCAGTACCGCCAGGCCCTGCGCCTGCTCGAACCCCTGGCCGCCGGGGCCGGGGCCGACCCGCGCGCCCTGGAGCTGCTGGCCGCCGCCGCCCTGGCCAGTGGCGACGGCGCCCTGGCCGAGGCGGCCGCGCTGCGCTGCCTGCGGGCCGAGCCCGGGGCCGGGCGCTGGTGGCGGCTGCTGGCGGGAATCCGCAGCCAGCGTGGCGACCTTGCCGGAGCCGCGGCCGCCCTGGAGGCCCTGACCCGCCTGGAGCCGCCCGCTGCGCAGGACCTGCGCGCCCTGGCCGAGCTGTACCTGGCCGCCGGGGCCCTGCCCCTGGGCATCCGGGCCCTGGAGCGCGCCGCCGGGCCCCGGCCCGGCCCGGGCGACTGCGATGCCCTGGCCCTGGCCAACCATCGGGCCGGGCGGCTGGACGAGGCCCTGCGCTGGCTGGAAGCCGCCCAGGCCCAGGCCCCGGACGCCGAACGCCTGCTGCGCATGGCCGCCATGCTCGAAGCCCGGGGCCGTGCGGCCCAGGCCGCCGATGCCTGCGCCCGGGCCCTGGAGCTGGACCCCGGCAACGCCCGGGCCTGGTTGCGCCTGGGCTGGCTGGCCCGCGAGGCCGGGCGCCCGGCCCAGGCCCGTCAGGCCCTGGAGCGCGCCGCCGCCTTCGCCCCGACGGCGGCCGCAGCGCGCCGGGCCCTGGAGCTGCTGGGCGCGGACGAAGGCCCGGGCTGACGCCCGGGCGCCGGGTGCGGCGGAGCCGGGGGGGCGTGGATGAGGCTGCCGCAGCGAGGGCGGGGCGCCCGTTCTTTTCAGGATCGGGGGCCCCGCCCTTGCCGCGTCCCGGCGGCCTGTGCCCGGGGCGGGATTCGGGGCTCAGGCCAGGGTGTTTCGCAGCAGGGCCGCGCCGATGGTCCACATGGTGGCGCAGACCAGGGCGTCCAGGGTGCGCCAGGCCCCCGGGCGGGCGAAGACCGGGGCCAGCAGCCGCCCGCCCAGGCCCAGGGCCAGGAACCATGACAGCGACGCGCAGGCCGCGCCCGCGCCGAAGGCATAGCGCCCCGGCCCCGGGAACTGCCCGCTCAGGCTGCCCAGCATGACCACCGTGTCCAGGTAGACGTGGGGGTTCAGCAGGGTCACGGCCAGGGTCGCCGCCAGGGTCGGGCCCAGGCCCGTCGGCCCCCGGCCGCCCGCGTCCAGGCGCCCGCCGCGCAGGGCCGAACGCAGGGCCCCCAGGCCGTAGCAGAACAGGAACGCCGCCCCGCCCCAGGCCGCCACGCGCCCCAGGAACGGGTTGGCCGCCACCGCGGCGCCCATGCCCACCACCCCCGCGCCGATGAGCAGCGCGTCGCACAGGCTGCACAGCAGGGCCACGGCCCAGGCGTGGTTGCGGCGCACGCTCTGGGTCAGGACGAAGGCGTTCTGCGCGCCGATGGCCGCGATGAGCCCGCCCCCGACCCCGAACCCCTGGAAAAACGGCATGAGCATGGCGAAACCTCCCTGGCGCGGACGGATGCGCCGCGCCAGGGCCTTGTATTCCGGCCGCGACTCGCAGTAAAATTGATTGTTTTGATTTTCCATTAGAGATGCTAATGACGCGCCATGCACGACTACAAGCTTCTTGAGGCCCTGGCGGCCGTTGTCCGGGAGGGCGGGTTCGAGCGGGCGGCGCGCTCCCTGTGCCTGACGCAGTCGGCCGTGTCCCAGCGGGTGCGCCTGCTGGAGGAGCGCACCGGGCGGGTGCTGCTCACGCGCGCCTCGCCGCCGCGTCCCACGGCCGACGGCCGCCGCCTCATCCGCCACTGCCTCCAGGTCCGCCGCCTGGAGGAGGACCTCGCCGCGGAGCTGGACCCGGCGGCCCCGGGCGGACGGCCCGTGCTGCGCATCGGCATCAACGCCGACAGCCTGGATTTCTGGTTCATGGACGCGGTGACGGACTTCGTGCGCGAGCGCGGCGCCCTGCTGGACCTGGCCGTGGACGACCAGGAGCGCACCCACCGCATGCTGGCCGACGGCGAGGTGCTCGGCTGCGTGAGCGCGCGCGCCGAGCCCATGCAGGGCTGCACCGTGCGCCTCCTGGGCGTCATGCGCTACGGCCTGCTGGCCACGCCGGGCTTCGTGCGCCGGTACTTCCCCCGGGGGCTGACCCGCGAGGCCGCCGCCCGGGCTCCGGCGGTGCGCTTCAACCGCGCCGACGACCTGCACGACCTGGTGCTGGGGCGGCTGTTCCCCGACCCGCCCCGGGACTATCCCGTGCACTTCGTGCCCGCGCCGGGGCGCTTCATGGCCCTGGCCGAGGCCGGGCTGGCCTGCGGCATGACGCCGTTCATCCAGGCCGCCGCCGCCCTGGAGGCCGGGCGGCTGGTCTGCGTGGACCCGCGCACCGAGGTCCCCGTGGCCCTCTATTGGCACCGCTGGAACCTGCGCTCGCCGCTGCTGGAGGCCCTGAGCGAGGCCCTGGCCCGGGGCGCGCGGCGAATGCTCGAACCCTGGGAGGGCGGTGCGCGGGGGGGCGCCCCGGCCTGAGCGGGCGGCCCGGGGCGCGAAAACGGCCGCGCGCCGGGGATGATCGATTCCCGCGTCCCCGGGCCGATCGATTCCTGTCCGTTCGGCGCCCGCCGGGCTTTACATGTCTTTGCGTCCCGTGGTTTAAGGAAGCGTGCGCAGGCCGCCCGGGGCGGCGCGCCCCGCGTCGCGGACGGGGGAGACACCGGGATGCGGCCATGCACGGTACGATCATCGCCTGCCACGAATGCGATCTGCTGCAACGCGCGGTGGCCCTGCCCCCGGGCGGGGTGGCCCGCTGCGCGCGGTGCGGCGCCGTGCTCTACCGCCACGGCGCCACGGGGCTGGACCAGGTCCTGGCCCTGACCGTGGCCGGGTTGATCCTCTTCGTCCTGGCCAACGCCTTTCCGCTCCTGACCATGCGCATCGAGGCCAACGTGCAGCAGGCCTCGCTGCTTTCCGGCGCCTGGCTGCTGGCCGACCAGGGCATGGCCGGGCTGGCGCTGCTGGTGGTCCTGACCAGCGCGGTGATCCCGCTGCTCAAGCTGACCCTGCTGGCCTACATCCTCCTGCCCCTGCGTCTGGGCCTGCCCGCCCCGGGCACGGCCCGGGCCCTGCGCGCCGTGCTGGCCCTGCAACCCTGGGCCATGATGGAGGTCTTCCTGCTGGGCGTGCTGGTGGCCATGGTCAAGCTGTCGTCCATGGCCGAGATCGTCGTCGGCCCGGCGCTGTATGCCTTCGGGTTCCTTGTGCTGGTGCTGGCAGGCATCACCTCCAGCCTGGACCCCCGCGCGGTCTGGGACCGGCTGGAGATCCGCCGGTGAGCGCCGCGTCCGGCCTTTCCCGGCCGCCCGGCCTCGGCGCGCCCGCCCCGGAGCCCGGCCCCGCGCCCACCGCGGCCGGCGCCGGGCTGGTGAGCTGCCACTGCTGCCATCTGCTGGTGCGCCCGCCGGCAGGGGGCGCGGACCACGCGGCCTGCCCGCGTTGCGGCGCCGCCCTGCACAGCCGCAAGCCCGACAGCTTCGGGCGCACCTGGGCCTATCTCGTCACCGCCGTGATCTTCTACGTCCCGGCCATGACCCTGCCCATCATGACCACCGTGACCACCTTCGGCGGGGCGCGCAAGGACACGGTGCTCTCGGGAGTCTACTATCTGCTGACCACGGGCATGTGGCCCCTGGCGGCCATCGTGTTCTTCGCCAGCGTGGTGGTGCCCGTGCTCAAGATCGTCGTCCTCGTGCTGCTGCTGCTCTCCTCGCGCCACGGCGGGAGCTGGCGCCGCCACGACCGGGCCCGCCTCTACCGGCTGACGGAGGCCGTGGGCCGCTGGTCCATGGTCGATGTCTATGTGGTGACCATCCTGGTGGCCCTGGTGCGCCTCCAGGCCCTGGCGTTCATCGAGGCCGAGCAGGGCGCCGTGTTTTTCGCCGCCGTGGTGGTGTTGACCATGTTCGCCGCCCGCAGCTTCGATCCCCGCCTGATCTGGGACCAGAAAAGCGAGAGTCCGTCATGACCGAACCGTCCGTCCACCCCACCCCCGAGGCCGGGAGCGCCGGGCCCGCGCCGGATTTCGCGGCGCTGCCCACGGCCCGGGTGCGCCGCAGGCGCCTGGTGTCCATCGTCTGGCTCATCCCCCTGGTGGCCGCCGTGGCCGCCGCCTGGATGGCCTTCGACGCCTTCAAGGCCCAGGGCACGCTGATCACCATCAAGATGGACACGGCCGAGGGCATCGTCGCCGGCAAGACCAGGGTCAAGTTCAAGGATGTCGAGGTGGGGCTGGTGGAGTCCGTGCGCTTCGACGACACCCTGGAGCATGTGCTGGTCACGGCGCGCCTGGTCAGCGACCTGGACCGCTACCTGCGCTCGGAAACGCAGTTCTGGCTCGTGCGCCCGAGGATCACGCCCAGCGAGGTCTCGGGCCTGGAAACCCTGTTCTCCGGGGCCTACATCGGCATCTGGCCGTCCAGGAAGGGCAAGCTGCAAAGCGAGTTCACGGCCCTCAAGGCCCCGCCCCTGGTCACCAGCGACGCGGGCGGCAGCCACTTCCTGCTGCGGACAACCACCCTCGGATCCCTGGACATCGGCTCGCCGGTCTACTTCCGCCGGATCAAGGTCGGCCAGGTGGTGGGCTACGAGCTGAAGAAGAACGACCAGGTGGAGGTCAAGGTCTTCGTCCAGGCGCCGTACCATGAGCGCGTGCGCCGCAACACGCGCTTTTGGAACGCCTCCGGCGTGGACCTGCGCCTGGACGCCCGGGGCCTGCGCATGCAGACCGAGTCCCTGGTGTCCCTGCTGCTGGGCGGCGTGGCCTTCGACAGCCCCGGGGCCGACGATGCCTCGGAGCCCGCCCCGCCCGAGGCGCTGTTCACCCTGCATCCCTCGCGCGAGCGCGGCTTCGAGCGCGCCTTCGACTACCGCGAGCGCTATGTGCTGCATTTCGACGAATCCGTGCGCGGCCTCGCCGTGGGGGCGCCCGTGGAGTTCCGGGGCATGTCCATCGGCCGCGTGACGGACATCCGCCTGGAGATGGACCCCCGGCGCAGGCTCGCGCGCATCCCCGTGACCATCGAGATCGAGCCCGAGCGGTTCACCCTGCGCGGCCGGGACGCCGGGCGCGACGCGGTGGTGCGCTCCCTGGTGGCGATGGGCATGCGCGCCCAGCTCAAGACCGGCAACCTGCTCACCGGCCAGACCTATGTGGACATGGACCTGTACCCGCGCATGGCCCCCGGGCGCGTGGACACCTCCGGGCAGCTGCCCGAGCTGCCCACGGCGCCCTCGGCCCTGGGCGGGCTGCTGGCCAGCGTCCAGCGCGTGCTGGCTCGGGTGGAGCAGGTGCCTATGGGCGACATCGCCCGCGAGCTGCGCTCCACTATGGACTCCATCCGCGTGACCCTGGAGCAGATGCGCCAGCTCATGGGCACCGCGCGCGAGCTGGACCTCTTGCCGGGCATGGCCCGGACCCTGGACCAGGCCACCGCCACCCTGGAGCGGGCCGAAGCCGCCCTGGCGCCCGACGCCACCCTGCGCACGGACATGCGCAAGCTGCTGCGCGAGCTGGGCGACGCGGCGCGCTCCTTGCGCGTGCTTTCCGAAACCCTCGAACGGCAGCCCGACGCGCTGCTCTACGGCAAGGAGGCCCCGTGATGCGCGCCCGCCCCGCCCCGGCCCGAACCCTGCGGACCCTGGCCCTGCTCCTGGGCCTCGCGGCGGCCCTGTGCGGCTGCCGGGGCGCCGTGGAACCCACGGCCTTCTACACCCTGGAGTCCCGGAGCCCGGCGGCCCTGGCCCCCGGGCCCGGCCCGGCCGTGGGCGTGGGTCCGCTGGAGATTCCCCGGGTCATCGACCGCCCGCAGCTGGTGATCCGAGACTCGGGCCAGAGCGTGCACCTGGAGGAGTTCCACCGCTGGGCCGGGCCCCTGGACGAGGCCGTGCTCGGCGCCCTGGTGGGCGACATCGCCGCGCTGCTGGATTCCCAGCGCGTGGTGGGCCACCCGTGGGAGGGATTCATCGACCCCGACTACCGGGTGCCGGTGACCGTGGCCCGGCTGGACGGCGCCCCGGGGGGCGAGGTTGTGCTGGAGGCCACCTGGGGCGTGCTTCCGCGCGGGGCCGAACGGGCCGAGGTCGTGCGGCGCACCACCCTGCGCGAGCCCGTGGCCGGGGCGGACCACGCCGCCCTGGTGGCCGCCCACGGTCGGGCCCTGGGCGCCCTGGCCCGGGAGATGGCCGAGGCCATTTTGGCCCTGCGGGCCCGGGGGCGCTGACCGGGCCGGCCGGCCTCAGCCGCCGCAACGCCGCCCGCCGCCGGGCCGGGCTTGCGCGACCCTGCGGGGCCTTGCGCGACCCTGCGCGGTTTTTCCAGATTAAAGTCTTTTAATCCGGTGTGTTGTCTTTGCGCGCCGTTGGCCGTTCTGGAACATGGCTTGCTCTTTTACTCTGCACAAGACACCCCGGGGCTGCGGCCCGTCGCGCCGGGCAACGCCGTGCGACGGGCCGGGCCCGCACCCAGGGAGGACCCATGAGCGCCATCCGATTGCTCCTTGTGGACGACGAGAGCGAGTTCCTGGACCTGATGCGCAAGCGGCTTTCGCGGCGCAATGTGGAATTGACCGTCGCCTCCGGCGGCGAGGAGGCCCTGGCCCTGGCCGCGACCCAGCGCTTCGATGTCATCGTGCTGGATGTGCGCATGCCGGGCATGGACGGCCTTGAGATCCTGGAGCGCCTGCGCTCGGTGGATCACCGGGCCGAGGTCCTGCTGCTCACCGGGCACGCCAGCGTGGAATCGGCGCGCAAGGGGCTGGAGCTGGGCGCCTTCGACTATCTGCTCAAGCCGGTGCCCATCAACGAGTTCCTGTTCCGCATCCAGGACGCCTGCCAGCGCAGCCGCCTGAGGGCGGGCCGCGGCTAGGGGGGCGCATGGGTTCGCTGCGTCGGCTGCTGCGCTCCCTGGCCGGGCTTTTGCGCGACGCGCCCGACCCGGCGCGCGAGGCGGCCCTGCTCCAGGCCCACCGCGAGCGCTGCCTCAACTTCCGCGTCCTGCTGGCCGCCAACAACCGGGCCCTGGAGCTCATGGGCGCCATGCAGGAGGCCCTGCGCGGCCCGCGGGCCTTCGGCATGAACTTCGTGCGCGCCAGTTGCACCGCCGTGAGCGCCGAGGTGCTGCGCATGGCCCGGGCCCTGTGCGCCCTGGCTCCGGGACGGTACGAGGCCCTGCTGCCGCGCCATGCGGCCATTGCCGGGCGCCTGGAGGCCCTGCTGGCCCCCGGCCCGCCGCCCGCCCCGGGGCCGCTGGTGCTGCCCGTGGCGGCCCTGCGCGCCGCCGACGCTCCGCGCGCCGGGGGCAAGGCCGCCATGCTCGGCGAGCTGGGCACGCTGCCCGGGGTGCGCGTGCCCCGGGGGTTCGTGGTCACCGTGTCCGGGTTCGCGGCCTTCATGGCCCATCAGGACCTGCGCGTGGAGCTGGAGCGGCTGGGCCAGACCCAGGCCGGAAGCGGGTTGGACGGGCTGTATTCGCTGTCCGCCGCCCTGCAACAGCGCATCGTGGCCACGCCGCTGCCCCCGGCCCTGGGCGAGGCCCTGGCCGCCGGGCTGGCGGAGCTGCTGGCCGCCCACGGGCCGGGCCTGCGCCTGGCCGTGCGCTCCAGCGCCGTGGGCGAGGACGCTGCCCAGACATCCTTCGCCGGGCAATACCGCTCGGAGCTCAACGTGCATCCCGATTCCCTGGGCGACGTGTATCGCGACGTGGTCGCCTCGCTGTACGGCGCCACGGCGATGGCCTACCGCCTGGGCCGCGGCCTGCGCGACGAGGACGTGCCCATGGCCGTCCTGGTGCTGCCCATGGTCCCCAGCCTGTGCGGCGGGGTGGCCTACACCGCCAACCCCCTGGACGCCGCCGACCGGACCCTGACCGTCAGCGCCGTGCACGGCCTGCCCAAGGCCGTGGTGGACGGCTCCGACGCGGCCGACACCTGGCTCCTGGCGCGCGGCCCGCAGGGGCCCGAGCTTGTGCGCGCCGAGCACACGGCCCAGGAGACGGCCTACGTTCCCGGCGCCGGGGAGGGCCTGGAGCGCGAGCTGCTGGACGCGGCCACGGCCGGGCGCCCGACCCTGGAGCCCGAAGCCGTGCTGCGGCTGGCGCGGCTGGCCCTGGCCGTGGAGGCCCATTGCGGCGGCCCGCAGGACATCGAATGGGCCCTGGAGCCCGACGGGGAATTCACCCTGCTCCAGGCCCGGCCCCTGGGCCTGGCCGCCGGGGACGGCCCCGGGGCCGCGCAGGCGCCCTCCGCCGCGGCTCCGCCGCCTGCCGCCGAGGGGCCGGATGGCCCGTCCGTCCTGTATCGCGGGGGAGTCACGGCCAGTTCCGGGGTCGGGTCCGGGCCCGTGCGCGTGGCGCGCAGGCCTGCGGACGCCCTGGGCTTTCCCGAGGGCGCGGTGCTCGTGGCACCCCTGGCCCTGCCGGA
The DNA here is from genome assembly GCF_023230885.1 of Desulfocurvus sp. Classification (GTDB taxonomy): domain Bacteria; phylum Desulfobacterota; class Desulfovibrionia; order Desulfovibrionales; family Desulfovibrionaceae; genus Desulfocurvus. The sequence continues at coordinate 14,765 of NZ_JALNWM010000046.1, forward strand.
GTGGGCGCCGCTGCTTTCGCGGGCGGCGGCCCTGGTCTGCGAGCGCGGCGGGGTCACCGGCCACCTGGCCACCGTGGCCCGCGAGTTCGCCGTCCCGGCGCTTTTTGCCTGCCAGGGGGCGGTCGCCGCCCTGCCGGAGGGCGGCGAGGTCACCGTGGACGCCGACGCCGCCGTGATCCTGGCCGGGCGCCGCGAGGTCGCGCCGCAATCCCGGGAGCCGCGCCGCAGCCCCATCCACGGCTCGCCCGTCCACCAGGCCCTGGCCCGCGCCGCGGAGCTGGTGGTGCCCCTGCGCCTGCTGGACCCGCAGGGGGAGGGCTTCCGCCCCGAGGCCTGCGCCACCCTGCACGACATCACCCGCTTCTGCCACGAGAAGGCCGTGGCCGAGATGTTCGACCCGGACAACGCCCTGCCCCTGCCCGAAGGCGCGGCCCGGCGGCTGGTCTGCGGCGTGCCCATGCAGTACTGGGTGGTGGACCTGGGCGGCGGACTCGCCCGGGCCGTGGACGGGCCCACCGTGACCCTGGACGACATCGCCTGCGCGCCCATGCTGGCCCTGTGGCGCGGCATGACCGCGCAGCCCTGGGCGGGCCCCCCGCCGGTGAACGCCCGGGGCTTCCTCTCCGTGCTGGCCGAGGCCACGGCCAACCCGGACCTGGAGGCCGCGGCGGCCTCACGCTTCAGCGAGCGCAACTATTTCATGATCTCCAAGACGTTCTGCAACCTGCATTCGCGGTTCGGGTTCCATTTCAGCATCGTGGAGGCCGAGGCCGGGGAGGATCCCGGGGGCAACCATGTGAGCCTGCGCTTCAACGGCGGGGCCGCCGACCGCCAGCGCCGCGAGCTGCGCGCCCGGTTCATCGCCGGGCTGCTCGAGGAGCGCGGGATGCGCGTGGATGTGACCGGGGACGCCCTGGCCGCGCGGGCCGAGGCCCTGGCCGCCCCCCGGGTCCTGGAATTGCTGGAAGTCCTGGGATATCTTGTGATACACACGAGGCAACTGGATATGATCATGGCCGATCCTGTCGAGTCCGCCCGGCGGACCAGGGCCGTGCGCGACGGACTGCTGGCCCTGGCGGGCGGCTCCCCCCGGCGCTAGAAATCCGGCCCTTGCGCGATTTTGCCACTTAGTTTTCCAGCAGGCACGACATGTTGCGTAAGTCGCGCAAGGCGACATCCTGGCTCGTGTCTTGCTCTGTCCCTCTTGGGCGGGGCCGGTTTTCCCGGCCCTGCGGCACAGCGCTGGAGGCGGCGATGGCGATGCAGGAATACAGGCGGCTGCGGTGGAGGATAACGGCCACGACCCTGGCCTTTTCCCTCATTCCCCTGCTGCTCATGGGCTATGTGATCCACCGCCAGTTCAGCGAGGCGTACACCGAGAAGGTCATGACATCCATGGCCTCCACGGTGGTCAACAAGCGCCGCTCCCTGGACCTGTTCCTGGACGAGCGCCTGTCCCAGCTGCGCACCCTCGGCCAGACCCATTCCTTCGCCGATCTGACCGAGTCCGGAGGGCTGGCGGCGGTGTTCGGCGTGGTGCAGGCCAACTCCCGCTCCTACATCGACCTGGGCGTCATCGACGCCCAGGGCCGCCATGTGGCCTATGTGGGCCCCTACAAGCTGGCCGGGATCAACTACAGCGGCGAGGAGTGGTTCGCCGAGGCCATGCTCAAGGGCCAATACATGAGCGACGTGTTCCTGGGGTTCCGCAACTTCCCGCACTTCATCATCGCCGTGCGCTGCGGCCAGGGCGACAAGGCCTGGATCCTGCGGGCGACCATCGACTCCGAGGTGTTCAACTCGCTGGTGCAGAGCCTGCGCACGGGCCAGACGGGCGACGCCTTCCTGGTCAACGCCGCCGGGCAGCTCCAGACGCCCACGCGCTTTGGCGGCAGCGTGCTCCAGGAGTCGGGGCTGCCCGGGGTGAACCTGTTCCACGGCGAGCGCGTGGAGGAGACGACCCTGGGCGGGCGGCGGGTCATCACCGGCCAGTCGTGGCTCACGCGCGCGCGCTGGCTGCTCGTGGTCACCGAAGACCCCGACGAGACCATGTCGCCGCTGATCCGCACGCGTTCCATCGGCGCCCTGGCCTTGGGCCTGGTGGCGCTGATGATCGTCACCGGCACGGTGCTCACGGCGCGCTCCATGGTCGCCAAGCTGGAGGCCGCCGACCGCGAGCGCGCCACCCTGGACGCCGGGCTCATGCAGTCGGCCAAGATGGCCGCCCTGGGCAAGCTGGCGGCCGGGGTGGCCCACGAGATCAACAACCCCCTGACGCTCATCATGGAGAGCGCGGGCTGGATCAAGGACCTGCTCACCGAGGAGAACCCCGAGACCATCGAGAACTTCACCGAGATTGAGTCCGCCGTGCACAAGATCGAAGACCATGTGGAGCGCGCCCGGGCCGTGACCCACCGCATGCTCGGCTTCGCCCGGCGCATGGAGCCGGTGGAGGAGGACGTGGACATGAACCATGTGGCCGAGCAGACCCTGTCGTTTTTGCGCAGCGAGGCCATGCACCGCGACATCGCCCTGCGCCGCGACTACGCCCAGGACCTGCCGCGCATCAGCACCGACACGGCCCAGGTCCAGCAGGTGCTGCTGAACATCCTGGAGAACGCCATCGACGCCGTGGGCCGCAACGGCACCGTGGCCCTGGCCACGGGGCGCACCGAGGACGGCCAGGCCGTGTGGCTCAGCGTGAGCGACACCGGCCCGGGCATCCCCGAGGGCTACCTGTCGCGCATTTTCGACCCCTTCTTCACCACCAAGGCCCCCGGCGAGGGCACGGGCCTGGGCCTGTCCATCGCCTACAGCATCATCCGCAAGCTCGGCGGGCGGCTTGCGGCGTCCAACGGCCAGCATGGCGGCGCGGTGTTCACCATCACCCTGCCCCTGGAAGGGCACGGCGCGGCCCATGCGGCGCAGGCCGCCGAGGAGGGCTGACATGGACCCCATCAAGGTGCTGGTCGTGGACGACGAGCCCGATTTCGTCCAGCTGTTCGTCAAGCGCTTTGCCAAGCGCAACCTCGACGTGGTGTCGGCCCCGGGCGGGCGCGAGGCGCTGGAGCTTTTGCGCGCCACGCCCGTGGACGTGGTGGTCCTGGACGTGCGGATGCCCGGCATGGACGGGCTGGAGGTCCTGCGCGAGATCAAGCGCCGCCATCCGCTGATCGAGGTCATCATGCTCACGGGCCACGGCTCGGCGGAGTCCGGCCTGCGCGGCATGAGCCTTGGGGCCTACGACTACGTCATGAAGCCCTTTCACATCGACGA
>NZ_JALNWM010000047.1 GCF_023230885.1 Desulfocurvus sp.
ACCATTGGTCACATCGACCACGGCAAGACCACCCTGACCGCCGCGATCACCAAGATCGCCGCCCTGCGTGGCGGCGGCGCCTTTGTGGCCTTCGACGAGATCGACAAGGCCCCCGAGGAGAAGGAACGCGGCATCACCATCGCCACCGCGCATGTGGAATACGAGACTGACAGCCGTCACTACGCGCACGTGGACTGCCCCGGTCACGCCGACTATATCAAGAACATGATCACCGGCGCGGCCCAGATGGACGGCGCCATCCTGGTGGTCGCGGCCACCGACGGCCCCATGCCGCAGACCCGTGAGCACATCCTGCTCGCGCGTCAGGTGGGCGTGCCGTCCATGGTCGTCTTCCTGAACAAGTGCGACATGGTGGACGACGCCGAGCTGCTGGAGCTGGTGGAGCTCGAGGTTCGCGAGCTGCTGTCCAAGTACGAGTTCCCCGGCGACGACATCCCGGTGATCCTCGGCTCCGCGCTCAAGGCCCTGGAGGCCGACAGCGCCGACGACGAGGCGGCCAAGCCGATCCTGAACCTTCTGGACGCTTGCGACTCGTACATTCCCGAGCCGCAGCGCGACATCGACAAGCCGTTCCTGATGCCCATCGAGGACGTGTTCTCGATTTCTGGGCGCGGCACGGTGGTGACGGGTCGCGTCGAGCGCGGCATCCTGAAGGTCGGCGACGAAGTGGCGATCATCGGCATCCGCCCGACGGTGAAGACGACCTGCACGGGCGTCGAGATGTTCCGCAAGCTTCTGGACCAGGGCCAGGCCGGCGACAACATCGGCGCGCTGCTTCGCGGCGTGAAGCGTGACGAGGTCGAGCGCGGGCAGGTTCTGGCCGCTCCGGGCTCCATCACCCCGCACACGAAGTTCAAGGCCGAGGTGTACGTCCTGTCCAAGGATGAGGGCGGCCGCCACACCCCGTTCTTCAGCGGGTACCGTCCGCAGTTCTACTTCCGGACCACCGACGTGACCGGCGTGGTGACTCTGGAAGAGGGCGTCGAGATGGTCATGCCCGGCGACAACGCGACGTTCAACGTCGAGCTGATCGCTCCCATCGCCATGGAGCTCGGCCTGCGCTTCGCCATCCGTGAGGGTGGCCGCACCGTGGGCGCGGGCGTCGTCTCCGAGATCGTGGAGTAGAGGAGTTAATCATGGTTTCCATGCAGAGCGATCGCATCAGGATCAAGCTGAAAGCGTACGACTATCGCATTCTGGACAAGGCCGTCTCCGAGATCGTGGACACGGCCCGCAACACGGGTGCGAGCATCGCGGGGCCGATCCCCCTGCCGACCAATATCCACAAGTACACCGTGCAGAAGTCGGTGCACGTGGATAAGAAGTCCCGGGAGCAGTTCGAGATGCGCGTGCACAAGCGCCTGCTCGACATCCTGGAGCCCACCCAGCAGACCGTCGATGCCCTGGGCAAGCTTTCGCTGCCCGCGGGCGTGGACGTTGAGATCAAACTCTAGAACGAGGAATGCATGATGGCTGACACGCTTGGCATCATGGGACGCAAGCTGGGCATGACCCGCATCTTCGGTGACGACGGTACCGCCATTCCCTGCACCGTCATTGCCGCCGGTCCGTGCCCCGTCCTTCAGGTGAAGGACGCTGCGACCACGAAAGACAAATATACGGCTCTTCAGATCGGTTTCGAGGAAATCGACGAGAAGAAAGTCAACAAGCCCGAAAAGGGCCACCAGGCCAAGGCCGGGCGCGACTACTACCGCTTCCTCAAGGAGCTGCGCATGGACTCCGTGGAGGGGCACGAGCTCGGCCAGGATCTGACGGTGGAGATGTTCGCCCCCGGTGAGAAGGTCAAGGTGACCGGCACCTCCAAGGGCAAGGGCTTCCAGGGCGTCATGAAGCGCTGGAACTTCCGCGGCGCCCCGGCTTCGCACGGGCACGAGAAGATTCACCGCTCCCCGGGCAGCGTGGGCATGTGCGCCTGGCCGTCCAAGGTCTTCAAGGGCAAGAAGATGGCCGGACAGATGGGCAACCGCAAGGTGACCTGCCTGAACGTCGAGATTCTCGACGTGCGCCCCGAGGACAACCTGCTGATCCTCAAGGGCCAGGTGCCCGGCCCCAAGAACGGACTGGTCCTCGTCCGCAAGCAGAATCGAGGTTAGCACGATGGCAGTCGTGAAAGTGTATGATCAGGCGAAGAAGGAAGTGGGCGAGCTGACGCTGGCCCCGGAGATCTTCGAGGTCGAGGTCAGGCCCGAGATTCTGAACCTGGTGGTGCGTGCCCAGCGGGCCAAGCTGCGCGCGGGCACCCATGCCACCAAGACCAAGGGCCTGGTGTCCGGCGGCGGGGCCAAGCCCTGGCGCCAGAAGGGCACGGGCCGGGCGCGCGCGGGCTCCAACCGCTCGCCCCTGTGGCCCGGCGGCGGCACGATCTTCGGCCCGCAGCCGCGCAGCTACGAGTTCAAGGTCAACAAGAAGGTGCGCAAGCTCGCCCTGAAGATGGCCCTGTCCTCGCGGATGCTGGATTCCAGCCTCACGGTGGTGGACCGGATCAAGCTCGAGGCCGTGAAGACCAAGGACTTCGCCCTGGTGGCCAAGACCCTCGGGCTGACAAAAGCCTTGATTGTTCTGCCCGAAGACGATACCGTCCTCAGTCTTTCTGCGCGGAATATTCCCGGCATCAAGGTGCTGCGCCAGGACATGCTCAACGTGTACGACGTTCTGCGCTACCCCCAGCTGGTGCTGTTCCAGGACGCCGCCAGGGCCGTGGAAGAGAGGTTGAAGTAATGGACTACACGCAGATACTCATCAAGCCGCTGATCTCCGAGAAGGCCACTTCCATGAAGGAAATGGCCAACCAGATCGCCTTCTATGTGCATCCCGATGCCAACAAGATCGAGATTCGCAAGGCGGTGGAGAAGGCTTTCGGCGTCAAGGTCGAGGGCGTCAACGTGGTCAAGCGCCGCGCCCGCGCCCGCACCCGCTTTGGTCGCACGGTCGGCACCATGTCCGGCTGCAAGAAGGCGTACGTCACGCTGGCCGAAGGCGAAAAGATCGAACTGTTCGAAGGAGTCTAGGCATGGCCACGCGTAAACTGAAACCCACCTCGGCTGGCCGTCGCTTCCAGACCATCTCCACCTTCGAGGAGATCACCGCGACCACGCCCGAGAAGTCCCTCACCGTGGGGCTGCGCAAGAAGAGCGGCCGCAACAGCTTCGGGCGCGTGACCGCGCGGCGGCGCGGCGGCGGCCACAAGCGGCTGTACCGGATCATCGATTTCAAGCGCGACAAGGTGGACATCGCGGCCACCGTCGCGACCATTGAATACGACCCCAACCGCAGTGCCCGGATCGCGCTTCTGCACTACGCCGACGGCGAGAAGCGCTACATCCTGGCCCCGCTCGGGATCAGCGTCGGCGACCAGATCCTGGCCGGCGACAAGGCCGACATCAAGCCCGGCAACGCGCTGACCCTGGCGCGCATCCCGGTGGGTACCGTGGTGCACAACATCGAGCTGCACCCCGGCCGCGGAGGGCAGTTCTGCCGCGCCGCCGGAACCTACGCCCAGCTGGTGGCCAAGGAGGGCAAGTACGCCCTGCTGCGCATGCCCTCGGGCGAGGTGCGCAACGTGCTGGCCACCTGCATCGCCACGGTGGGCCAGGTCGGCAACATCCAGCACGAGAACATCAGCATCGGCAAGGCTGGTCGCGCCCGCTGGATGGGCAAGCGCCCCGAGGTCCGCGGCGTCGCCATGAACCCGGTGGACCACCCCCTGGGCGGCGGCGAGGGCCGCAGCTCCGGCGGCCGTCACCCCGTGTCCCCCTGGGGTATGCCCACCAAGGGTTACAAGACCCGCAACAAGAAGAAAGCGTCGTCCCGGCTCATCATCAAGCGACGCGGTCAGAAGTAGGAGTAGCCAATGCCCAGGTCGCTTAAAAAAGGTCCGTTCGTCGACGGGCACCTCGTCCGCAAGGTGGACAAGGCCACCGAGAGCGGGGACCGTCGCGTCATCAAGACGTGGTCGCGCCGCTCCACGATCATCCCCGAGATGGTGGGCATGACCTTCGCCGTGCACAACGGGCGGAAGTTCATCCCGGTGTTCGTGACCGAGAACATGGTGGGGCATAAGCTGGGCGAGTTCGCGCCCACGCGCACCTACTTCGGCCACGCCGCCGACAAGAAGAGCAAGGCCAAACGCTAAAGGATAGGTGCCCGTCATGGAAACGAGAGCAATCGCCAAATACGTCCGCCTGTCGCCGCAAAAGGCGCGCCTGGTGGCCCGCAACATCAAGGGCCTGCCGGTCGAGGACGCCATGAATATCTTGCGCTTCACGCCCAAGAAGGCCGCGCAGATGATCGGCAAGGTGCTGCATTCCGCGGTGGCCAACGCCGAGCAGCTGCCCGGGGTGGACGTGGACAGCCTGGTGGTCAAGCAGGTGGTGGTGGACGAGGGGCCGACCATGAAGCGCATCATGCCCCGCGCCATGGGCCGCGCCAATCGCATCCTCAAACGCACCGCCCACATCACCGTGGTTGTGGAAGAGTCCTAGGAGGCAACCGTGGGACAGAAAGTACATCCGTACGGATTTCGGCTGGGGTACAACAAGAACTGGACCTCCCGCTGGTTTGCCGGCAAGGATTACGCCGCCAACGTCTTCGCCGATCACCAGATCCGCAAGTACGTCAAGGAGAAGCTCTTCCAGGCCGGGATCTCCCGCCTGGAGATCGAGCGCGCCGGCGGCAAGATCCGCTTGATCATCCACACCGCGCGTCCGGGCATCGTCATCGGCCGCAAGGGTGCGGAGATCGAGAAGATCCGCGCCGACCTGCGCCAGAAGTTCGGCCAGGAGTTCTCCATCGAGGTGAACGAGGTGCGCCGCCCCGAGACCGACGCCCAGCTGGTGGCGGAGAACATCGCCCAGCAGCTTGAGCGCCGCGTGGCCTTCCGCCGCGCCATGAAGCGCACGGTGGGCATGGCCCGCAAGTTCGGCGCCGAGGGCATCAAGGTCTTCTGCGCCGGCCGCCTGGCCGGGGCCGAGATCGCCCGCTCCGAGTGGTATCGCGACGGCCGCGTGCCGCTGCACACCCTGCGCGCCGACCTGGACTACGGTCTGGCCACCGCGCGCACGACCTACGGCGTCATCGGCGTCAAGGTCTGGATTTTCAAGGGTGAGATCTTAGACCAAGAGGTGGAGAAGTAAATGCTGACCCCCAGAAGAACCAAATTCCGCAAGCGCATGAAAGGGCGCCTGCGCGGGATGGCCACCCGTGGCAACACCGTTGCCTTCGGTGATATCGGCATCAAGACCCTGGAGCACGGGAAGCTGACCAGCCAGGAGATCGAGGCCGCCCGTATCGCGATGATGCGCCACATCAAGCGCGGCGGCCAGGTCTGGATTCGCATCTTCCCTGACCAGGTCTACACCTCCAAGCCCGCCGAAGTCCGTCAGGGCAAGGGCAAGGGCGCTCCCGCGGGCTACTATGCCCCGGTCAAGCCCGGCCATGTGCTGTACGAGATCAAGGGCGTGAGCATGGAGCTCGCCCGCGAGGCGCTGACCCGCGCCGCGCACAAGCTGTCGGTGAAGACCGCCATCGTCATGAGGGAGGGCCTGTAGGATGAAAGCCAAGGACATGCGTGAGCTTTCCGTCGAGCAGTTGAACGAGAAGCTCAGCGCCTATCGTCAGGAGCTGTTCAACCTCCGCTTTCAGCACGCGACGGCCCAGCTGGAGAACACCCAGCGGATTCCCGCAGTGAAAAAGAACATCGCCCGGATCCTGACCGTTCTCCGGACGAAGGAAGTTGGAGCGTAAGCCATGGAACAACAGGCACAGAGCGCGAACAAGCGGGTGCTGACCGGCATCGTCGTCAGCGACAAGGGCGACAAGACCATCGTCGTGCGCGTCGAGACCCTGATCAAGCACCCCCTGCTCAAGAAGTACATCCGCCGTCGCGGCAAGTTCATGGCCCACGATCCCGAGAACGCGTGCGGCGTGGGCGACAAGGTGCAGATCATCGAGCACCGCCCCCTGAGCAGCCGCAAGCGGTGGCACCTGAAGACCATTCTGGAAAAAGCCGTCTAGGAGTGACCAATGATCCAGGTTGAATCCAATCTCGACGTCGCCGACAACTCCGGCGCCAAACGGGTGGCCTGCATCAAGGTGCTGGGCGGCAGCCGCCGGCGCTATGCGACTGTGGGCGATATCATCGTGGTTTCCGTCAAGGAGGCCATGCCCCACGCCAAGGTGAAGAAGGGCGATGTGATGAAGGCCGTCGTCGTCCGGACCACCAAGGAAGTTGGCCGCCCCGACGGGACCTACATCAAGTTCGACAACAATTCCGCAGTGCTGCTCAACAAGCAGATGGAGCCCGTGGGAACTCGCATTTTCGGCCCCGTGGCCCGCGAGCTTCGCGCGAAGAACTTCATGAAGATCGTTTCCCTGGCGCCGGAAGTGCTGTAGGAGCAGATCATGCAGAAGTACAAGATTCGTAAAGATGACAAAGTGATGGTCATCTCCGGCAAGGACAAGGGGAAGGTCGGCAAGGTGCTCAAGATCCTGCGCAAGAAGGATCGGGTCCTGGTCGAAAAGGTGAACATGGTCAAGCGCCACACCAAGGCCAACCCCTACGCCCAGCAACCCGGTGGCATTGTGGAAAAGGAAGCCCCGATCCACATCTCCAACGTCGCGCTGATGTGTGACGCGTGCACCAAGCCCACCCGGGTGGGGTTCAAGGAAACGACCGACGGCAAGAAGGTCCGTTTCTGCAAGAAATGCAACGAAACGATCGACTAGGGTGACGAGTATGGCACGTCTTGAGAAGATATACCAAGAGAAGGTCGTCCCCGCCCTGCAGAAGGAGTTCGGGTACAAGAGCCCGATGCAGCTTCCGAAAGTCAAGAGCGTCAGCCTGAACATGGGGCTGGGCGAGGCGGGCAACAACAACAAGCTGCTTGAAGACGCCGTGGCGGAAATGACCGCCATCGCCGGACAGCGCGCCGTGACCACGCGCGCCAAGAAGTCCATCGCGAACTTCAAGCTGCGCGAGGGGATGCCCATCGGCTGCCGCGTGACCCTGCGCGGTGAGCGGATGTGGGATTTCCTCGACAAGCTGATGAACTTCGCCCTGCCCCGCGTGCGCGACTTCCGCGGCGTTCCCGATCGCGGCTTCGACGGGCGTGGCAACTTCACCATGGGCATCAAGGAGCACACGATCTTCCCCGAGCTGAACATCGACCGCGTCGATCAGGTCAAGGGTATGAACGTGACCATCGTCACTACGGCCCCGACCGACAAGGAAGGGAAGGTGCTGCTCGATCTCCTGGGCATGCCTTTCAAGAAGTAAGGAGGAGTCCGCCTTGTCCCGCAAAGCACTTTTGAACAAGTCCCAGGGCAAACCCAAGTTTTCGAGCCGCGCGTATAACCGGTGTCCGATTTGCGGACGCCCCCGCGCGTTCCTGCGTCGGTTCGGCATCTGCCGCATCTGCTTCCGCAACAAGGCGCTGGCTGGCGAACTGCCGGGTGTCCGTAAATCGAGCTGGTAATCTCCAAGGAGTCCATCATGGCAGTGGTTGATCCCATTGCGGATATGCTGACGCGCATTCGCAACGCCCACCAGGCCCTGCACGGCGAGGTGGCCATCCCCCGCTCCAAAGTGAAGTCCGCCATCGCGGGCATCCTCAAGGAGGAGGGGTATATCGCCGATTTCAACGAGGATGAGCGCGCCCTGAAGATCGCGCTCAAGTACGAGGGCGGGCGCCCGCTGATCAGCGGCATGAAGAAGATCAGCAAGCCCGGCCGGCGGGTGTATGTCGCCGCGTCGCAGATCCCCCGCGTGCAGAACGGTCTGGGCATCTGTGTCCTGTCCACCTCCCAGGGCGTCCTGGACGGCGAGCGGGCCAAGGCGCAGAACGTGGGCGGCGAACTGCTGTTTGAAGTCTGGTAACGAGGAAGAGTCATGTCCAGAATCGGAAAGCAGCCCATCGCCATCCCTTCCGGGGTGGAAGTGACGATCGGCAAAGATATGATCAATGTCAAAGGCCCCAAGGGCGCCCTGGCCACCCCGGCCCACGAGAAGGTTCTCGTGGCCAAGGACGGCGACCACCTGGTGCTCACCCGCGCCGACGACAGCCGCACCGCCCGGGCCCAGCACGGGTTGCGCCGCACGCTGTTGTCCAACTGCGTGCTGGGCGTGACCAAGGGCTTCGAGAAGGTTCTCGAAGTGGTCGGCGTCGGCTACAAGGTCCAGGTGCAGGGCAAGAACGTGGTGCTCACCGTGGGCTTCTCGCATCCGGTGGAGTTCCCGCTGCCCTCGGGCGTGGAGGCCAAAGCCGAAGGCAACAAGCTCACCCTGACCGGCATCGACAAGCAGGCTGTGGGCGAGGTGGCCGCGCAGATCCGTCGCGTGCGTCCGCCGGAGCCTTTCAAGGGCAAGGGCATCAAGTACGCGGATGAGACCATCCGTCGCAAGGCCGGCAAATCCGGCGCCAAGAAGTAGGGTAAGGCCATGAAGCTTTCTAAGAACGAAGCGCGTCTGCGCAGGAAGATCCGCATCCGCAAGAAGGTGAGCGGGACTGCCGAGCGCCCCCGGCTGTGCGTGTACCGTTCCAATGCGCACATCTATGCGCAGCTCGTCGACGACCTGACGGGCTCCACCATCGCCTCCGCCTCGTCCCTGGCCTTCGTCAAGAGCGGCCAGGAGACCAAGCCCAACAAGGTTGGCGCCGAGGCCGTGGGCCGCGAGATCGCGAAGCTGGCTAAGGAAAAGAACGTCGAGACCGTGGTGTTCGACCGCAACGGCTACCTGTATCATGGCCGTATCAAGGCCTTGGCCGACGGCGCCCGCGAGGGCGGTCTGAAATTCTAAGCTGCGGAAGGGACAAATGGCTATTGAACGCGAACGTAAGGGTCCCCGGAAGGAGGCTCGCAAGGAGCCCCAGGAAGACCTCGGCATCATCGAGAAGATCGTCTACCTGAACCGCGTGGCCAAGGTCGTCAAGGGCGGCCGGCGCTTCAGCTTCAGCGCCCTGGTGGTTGTGGGCGACGGCAAGGGTTCGGTGGGCTACGGCCTGGGCAAGGCCGTCGAGGTCCCCGAGGCCATCCGCAAGGCCAGCGAGCAGGCCAAGAAGACCATGAAGAAGGTCGCCCTGCTCGACGGCACCCTGCCGTATGAGACCCTTGGCCGCTTTGGCGCCGCGCGCGTCATGCTCAAGCCCGCTTCCAAGGGTACCGGAATCATCGCCGGCGGCCCGGTGCGTGCCGTCATGGAGGCCGCGGGTGTCCACGACATCCTGACCAAGGCCATCGGCACCAACAACCCGCACAACGTCCTCAAGGCGACCATGGAAGGGCTGACCTCCCTGCGTAGCGCCGACCAGGTCTCCAGGCTGCGCGGGAAGAAAGTCGAAACGCCCAGGAAGTAGCGGGGGAGACGCGACATGGACACCATCAAGGTCACACTGGTGAAGAGCCTGATCGGCTGTTCCCCCAAGCAGCGCGCCACCGTGCACGCTCTGGGCCTGCGCAAGATCCGCCAGGTGAAGGAACTGCCCAAGAACGATGCCGTGCTCGGCATGGTCGAGAGAATCAACCATCTCGTCGAGGTTGTGGAATAATGAGACTGCACGAACTGTATCCGTATCCGGAAGAGCGCCGGGACCGCAAGCGCGTCGGCCGCGGCCACGCCTCCGGCCAGGGCGGCACCTCCGGCAAGGGCCACAAGGGCCAGAACGCCCGCTCCGGCGGCGGCACCCCCGCCCACTTCGAGGGCGGCCAGATGCCCCTGGCCCGGCGTCTGCCCAAGCGCGGCTTCAAGAACAGCCTGTTCCGCGTGGTCTACCAGCCCCTGGCCGTGGGCCGCATTGCCGCCGCCTTCGCCGGGCAGGCCGAGATCTCCCTGGAGGACATCTACGCCAAGGGTCTGGTGCGTCGCGGCGCGCTGGTCAAGGTCCTGGCCGACGGGGAACTCGCGGCGGCCATCACCGTGGAGGCGCACCGCTTCAGCAAGTCCGCGGCAGAGAAGATCGCTGCCGCCGGCGGAACCGCTAAGGCACTGGAAGGGTAATTGACGTGGCATTATCCGGGGTTGAGAATCTCGCCAGGCTGCCTGAACTGAAGAAAAGGCTCCTGTGGACGCTCGGTCTGCTGGCGTTCTACCGCGTCGGCATCCATGTCCCCACCCCTGGGGTGGACACCGCCGCGCTGCAGGACTTCTTCGCCCAGGTTTCCAATACGCTGTTCGGCATATTCAACATGTTCTCGGGCGGAGGGTTGGAGAACTTCTCCATCTTCGCCCTGGGCATCATGCCGTACATCTCGGCGTCCATCATCATCCAGCTGTTGACGGTGGTCAGCCCCGAGCTCAAGCGCCTGTCCAAGGAGGAGGGCGCTGCGGGCCGCAAGAAGATCACGCAGTACACCCGCTACGGCACCGTGCTGATCACCGTGGTCCAGGGCCTGTTCATCGCCATCGGCCTGGAGAACATGCAAAGCCCCACGGGCGCGCCCGTGGTGCTGGACGCCGGCTGGGGCTTCCGGCTGACGACCATCATCACGCTCACTGCGGGCACGGTGCTGATCATGTGGCTGGGCGAGCAGATGACCGAGCGCGGCATCGGCAACGGCATCTCGCTGATCATCTTCGGCGGCATCGTCGCCGGGCTGCCCGCAGGCATCGGCAACACCTTCCAGCTCATGGGCGCGGGCGAGATCAGCCTGTTCGTCCTGCTGCTGGTGGTCGCGTTCATGGTTGCGGTTCTGGGCGGCATCGTGTACATGGAGCGCGCGCAGCGCAGGATCCCCATCCAGTACGCCAAGCGTATGGTCGGGCGGCGCATGTATGGCGGGCAGACCACGCACCTGCCCTTGCGGGTGAACACCGCCGGTGTGATCCCGCCCATCTTCGCGTCGTCGATCCTGATGTTCCCGGCGACTTTGGCCCAGTTCTCCCAGGTGGACTGGCTCCAGGAGGCCGCCGCGTGGTTCGACCCCGCGGGGCTGATCTACAACGTGTGTTTCGTCGGGATGATCGTGTTCTTCTGCTTCTTCTACACGGCGATCATTTTCGATCCGAAAGACATCGCCGAGAACATCAAGAAGCAGGGCGGTTTCATCCCGGGCATCCGCCCGGGCGCCAAGACCCACGAGTACATCGACCGGGTCCTGGTCCGCATCACCCTGTGGGGCGCGCTGTACATTTCCGCCGTCTGCGTGCTGCCCATGGTGCTCATCAGCAAGATCGGCGTGCCGTTCTACTTCGGCGGCACCTCGCTGCTGATCGTTGTCGGCGTGTCCATGGACTTCATGTCCCAGATCGAGTCCTATCTCATCAGCCGCCAGTATGAGGGGCTCATGGGCAAGCAGGGCAGAATCAAGGGGCGGCGTTAGGCTTTGAAAAAGTTTCGGGGCATCTACATCAAGAACAGCGCGGAAATCGCGCTGATGCGTGAGGCCAGCCGCATCGTGTCGGTGATCCTCGACGCCCTGGGCGAAGCCGTGGAGCCTGGTGTTCCCACCATGCACTTCGAGGACATCGCCCAGGACATGTGCCGGCGGTTCGGGGTGCAGCCCGCCTTTCAGGGCTACGGCGGTTTCCCTTTCGCGCTGTGCTGCTCTGTGAACGAGGAGATCGTCCACGGGTTCCCGTCGCGCGAGCGCATCCTGCGCGAGGGCGATGTGGTGAGCTTCGACATGGGCGTGATCTACGAGCGCTTCTACGGCGACTCGGCCCGGACCTACCCGGTGGGAACGGTGAGCGAGCAGGCCCGCACGTTGCTGGACGTGACCCGCGAGTCCCTGAACCGGGGCATCGCCCAGGCGATGCCCGGCAACAACCTGTACGATGTGTCCCGGGCCGTGCAGGACTATGTCGAGGGGCTGGGGTTCAGCGTGGTGCGCCGGTTCGTGGGCCACGGCATCGGCAGCAAGCTGCACGAGAAGCCCGAGGTCCCGAACTTCGTGCCCTCGGGCACGGTCGGCCCGGTGCTCAAGCCGGGCATGGTGTTGGCCATCGAGCCCATGGTCTGCGTCGGGAGCTACGAAGTGGAGATACTCGAAGACAAGTGGACAGCCGTGACAAAAGATCGTAAATTGTCCGCCCATTTCGAGCATACGGTGGCGGTGACCCACGACGGGCCCGTCGTCCTGAGTGTGAGCTGAGCGCCGCGGGCGTCTGCCTGGGCAACGAATTCAAGACCGGAGCGCTTCCGCCCGGTTGCAATGCAAGTGGAGAACAGGTCATGAAAGTCAGACCCTCTGTCAAGAGAATGTGCCCTAAGTGCAAGGTGATCCGCCGCAAGGGCGTTCTGCGCGTGATTTGCGAAAACCCCCGGCACAAGCAGCGCCAGGGCTAAGGAATAAGGGGAAATCGACGTGGCACGTATTGCTGGTATCGAACTGCCCAGGAACAAGCGTCTGGACATCGCCCTGACGTACATCTACGGCATCGGGCACACCACCGCGCTGCAGATCCTGGACACGGTCGGCGTGGACTGGAACCAGAACACCGACGACCTTTCGGCTGAGGCCGCCAACGAGATCCGCAAGGAGATCGAGGACAACCACAAGGTCGAAGGCGACCTGCGCCGCGAGGTCCAGGCCAACATCAAGCGGCTGATGGATATCGGCTGCTACCGCGGCCTGCGGCACCGTCGCGGCCTGCCGGTCCACGGCCAGCGCACCCACACCAACGCCCGCACCCGCAAGGGTCCGCGCCGTTCGGTGGTGGGCAAGAAGAAAAAGTAGCTGCGGCAGACACATTTCAATAGTACGGAGATGAAGGACAATGGCTAGACCCCGCCGTACCGGCAAGAAGAAGGAAAAGAAGAACGTTCCGGTGGGCATCGCCCACGTTCGTGCTTCCTTCAACAACACGATCATCACCTTCACCGACCTGAAGGGCAACGTGGTCTCCTGGGCCACCGCTGGCGGCATGGGCTTCAAGGGCTCGCGCAAGAGCACTCCCTTCGCCGCCCAGGTCGCCGCGGAGACCGCGGCCAAGAAGGCCATGGAAAACGGCATGCGCACCGTGGGCGTGCTCGTGAAGGGCCCTGGCGCCGGGCGCGAGGCCGCCATGCGCGCCATCAACAACGCTGGCATGAAGGTGTCCTTCATGCGCGACGTGACGCCCATCCCGCACAACGGCTGCCGTCCGCCCAAGCGGCGCCGGGTCTAACCGCCCGAATTTTCGGAGGAATCTGTTTTGGCTAGATATACCGAAGCGAAATGCCGCATCTGCCGCCGCGAAGGGCAGAAGCTGTTTTTGAAGGGTGACCGCTGCTTCACGGACAAGTGCTCCTACGAGCGCCGTCCCTATGTGCCCGGCCAGCACGGCCGCGGCCGCAAGAAGATCAGCGACTACGCGATCCAGCTGCGCGAGAAGCAGAAGGTTCGCCGCATGTACGGCGTTCTGGAGAAGCAGTTCCGCAGCTACTTCGAGCAGGCCGACATGCAAAAGGGCGTCACCGGCACCAACCTGCTGGCCCTGCTCGAAATGCGCCTGGACAACGTGATCTACCGCATGGGCTTCGCCAACTCGCGCGACCAGGCCCGCCAGCTGGTGCGCCACGGCGTGTTCCAGCTCAACGGGCAGCGCGTCAACATCCCCTCCATGCAGGTGCGCCAGTCCGACGTGGTCACCGTGCGCGAAGAGAGCCGCAAGATCCCCGTGATCCAAGAGGCTCAGGAAGTGATCGCCCGGCGCGGCTGCCCCGATTGGCTCGAAGTTGACGGTCCGAACCTCAAGGGCACCATCAAGGCCCGTCCGGTGCGCGAGGACATCCAGTTCCCCATCAACGAGCAGCTGATCGTCGAGTTGTACTCCAAATAGCTAGGGAGCCAAGATGATCATCCAAGACGGCGACAAACTGATCAACACGCGAAACTGGTCCGAACTGGTGAAGCCGGAGCAGATCGTTCGCGACTCCAAGAGCACGGGGACCTACGCCAGGTTCACCTGCGAGCCCCTGGAGCGCGGCTTCGGCACCACCATCGGCAACGCGTTGCGGCGCGTGCTGCTGTCCTCCCTGCAGGGGGCGGCGGCGGTTTCCGCCCGGATCGAGGGCGTCCAGCATGAGTTCACCACCATCCCCGGCGTGCTCGAGGATGTGACGGACGTCGTCCTCAACCTCAAGATGGTGCGTTTCGCCATGTCCTCCGAGGAGCCCCAGCGCCTGGTGCTGGAGGCCAACAAGCAGGGCAGGGTGACCGCCTCCGCCATCCGCGAGAACCAGCGTGTGACCGTGCTGAACAAGGATCAGCACATCGCGACCCTGACCGAGGACGTGAAGCTGCGCATCGACCTGGAGATCCGCATGGGCAAAGGCTATGTGCCCGCCGACATGCACGAGGAGGTCTCCGACGAGATCGGCCTCATCCGGCTGGACGCCAGCTATTCGCCCGTGAAGAAGGTCGCCTATACGGTGGAGCAGGCCCGCGTGGGCCAGATGACCAACTACGACAAGCTCATCCTCGAAGTGTGGACCGACGGTTCCGTTTCGCCCGAGGATGCCGTGGCCTACAGCGCCAAGATCCTCAAGGACCAGCTCACGGTGTTCATCAACTTCGATGAGCAGACCTCCGACGAGGACCGCTCGCAGCCCGGCGGGTGCGACAGCGTCAATCCGAACCTGTTCAAGGGCATCGACGAGCTGGAGCTCTCCGTGCGCGCCACCAACTGCCTGAAGAGTGCCAATATCCGCACCGTCGGCGAACTGGTGCAGCGCTCCGAGGGCGAGATGCTCAAGACCAAGAACTTCGGGCGCAAGTCCCTCGACGAGATCAAGCGCATCCTGGCCGACATGGGCCTGGAATTCGGCATGACCGTTGACGGCTTCCAGGAACACTACGAGGACTGGCTGAAGAGGAAGGAAAGCGATGAGGCATAGAAAAAGCGGAAGAAAGTTCAACCGCAGCAGCTCCCATCGGAAGGCCATGTTCCGTAATATGGCCAAGTCGCTGATCGTGTATGGTCGCATCCGCACCACCGAGAAGCGGGCCAAGGAACTGCGCGGCGTGGTGGAGCGCCTGGTGCGTTTCGCCCTGCAAAACGATGTCCCGGCGCGCCGCGAGGCCTACAAGGTCCTGGGCAACCATTCGCTGGTCAAGAAGCTCTTCGACGAAATCGGCCCGCTGTTCGCCGGTGTTCCCGGCGGCTACACCCGCGTGCTGAAGCTTGGCCTGCCGCGTACGGGCGACAGTGCGCCCATGGCCGTGATCGAGTTCTCGCGCTCGGCCGAGCAGGCCGACGCCCCGGCGCCTGCCGCCAAGGCCGAGGCCAAGCCCGCCAAGGCTGAGCCCAAGGCCGAACCCAAGGCCGAACCCAAGGCCGAGGCTGAAAAGCCCGCCGAATAGGCTATAGCCTTTTTCGATGGAAAACGATAAAAAGACAGGCCGCAAGGCCTGTCTTTTTTCATGTCCGGCGGCGGCGCCCCGCATTGTGCGGGCGTGCCGCCGCCGCACCCCGGCCCCCGGGCGCCCGGCGGGCAAACAGGATGGGAACGGATGGACATACGCCGCCTGGAAGCCTTCGCCAAGGTCTATGAGATGCGCAGCTTCTCCAAGGCCGGGCAGGAGTTGTACCTTTCACAGCCGACCATCTCGGCCCACGTTTCGGCCCTGGAGGCCGAGCTGGAAGTGCGCCTGTTCGACCGCCTGGGCCGCAGCATCCTGCCCACCCAGGCCGCCGAGGTGCTCTATCGTCACGCCCAGGACATCTTCGCCCGCGTGGCCTCGGCCCGGGCCGAGATCCAGCTCCTCCAGGAGCGCGTGGCGGGCGACCTGGCCGTGGGCGGCAGCACAATCCCGGCCCATTATGTGCTGCCCACGCTCCTGGCGCGTTTTGTGCGCCAACACCCCGAGGTGCGCGTGGAGCTGCGGGGGGGCGATTCGCAAAGCGTCGTGCGCCGCCTGCTGGAAGGGGAGGAGCTGGTGGCCCTGGTCGGCGCGGCGGGGGATCATCCGGACCTCGTGTTCGAGCCCATCCTTCGGGACGAGCTGGTGGTCCTGGGCCCGGTGGAGGGCCCGGCCGCGCCGGGCCCCGAATGCTCGCCGCAGGAACTGGCGGCCCTGCCCTGGGTGGTGCGCGAGCCCGGCTCGGGCACGCGCCGGGCCTTCGAGCAGAGCCTGGCCCGGGCCGGGCAGGATCCGCGCGGGCTCAAGACGGCCCTGACCGTGGAGAGCACCCAGGCCGCCCTGGCCTGCGTCCGCGCAGGGCTGGGGCTGACGGCCACCTCGCGCCTGGCGGCCCGGCCCCTGCTGGAGGCCGGGCAGGTGCGCGAGGTGCGCGTGCCCGGGCTGGACATGCAGCGCAATTTCTACCTTGTGTACCATGCCCGGCGCCACCAGTTTCCGGTCATGCGCTATTTCATCGAATTTTTGCGCAGGGAATGCAGCCTGAGCCGCTAGGCCCGGCGCCCCCGCGCCCACCACGGACAGTCAAAGGAGCCCGGCCATGAGCGACACGCCCCGGCTGATGGACACCGTCAAAGCGGCCGGTTGAGCCGCCAAGATCGCTCCCGGGGATCTGGAGCGAGTTCTTTCGGCGCTGCCGGTGCGCCCCGACCCCCGGCTCCTGGCCGGGCAGGCCGTGGGCGAGGACGCCGCAGTGGTCCGCTTTCCCGATGGTCGCGCCCTGGTGCAGACCGTGGACTTCTTCACGCCCGTCGTCAACGATCCCTACCGCTTCGGGCAGATCGCGGCGGCCAACGCGCTGTCGGACGTGTACGCCATGGGCGGCGAGCCGCTGGCGGCCATGAACATCGTGTGCTTCCCGGCCAGGACCATGCCCCTGGAGATCCTCCAGGACATCCTGCGCGGGGGCCGCGACAAGGTTCTGGAGGCCGGGGCCGTTCCGGCGGGCGGGCACAGCGTGGAGGCGGCGGAGATCAAATACGGCCTGGCCGTGTCGGGAACCGTCGACCCGGCCCGCGTGGCCACCAACGCGGGCCTGCGCCCCGGCGACCACCTGGTGCTGACCAAGGCCCTGGGCACGGGGGTGCTGGCCACCGCCGTCAAGGGCCGCTGGGAGGGCGCCGACGAGCTGGAGCGCCTGGTCTGGGAGACCGCCGGGCGGCTGAACGCGGTGGGCGGCGCGGTGATCCGCGAGCTGGGGCTGCTCGGCGCGACGGACGTGACCGGCTTCGGCCTGGGCGGGCACCTGCTGGAGATGTGCCGCGCCTCGGAGCTGGACGTGGAGCTGGACGTGGCGGCGGTGCCCCTGCTGCCCCAGGCCCTGGAGCTGGCGGGCATGGGCCTTGTTCCCGCCGGAAGCCACGCCAACCGCCATTTCTGCGCCTCGCGCGTACGGATCGGCCCGGACGTCCCCGCGCTGCTGACGGATCTGGTTTTCGACGCCCAGACCTCGGGCGGGCTGGTGCTGGCCGTGCCGCCCGCGCTGCTGGACCGCGCCCGGGCCATGCTCCTGGCCGGGGGCGACCTGGCCGCCGTGGTCGGCCGCGTGCGCCCCGCCGCCGGGGCCAGGGGCGTACTGCATCTGCTCTGACCTCCCGCCCGGCCCGGGCCGCAAGGATGCCATGACCATCGCCATCACCGACGCCTGCGGGCGCACCCTGACCCTGCCCGCCGACCCCGCCCTGACCCTGGCCCAGGCCGCCTACCTGAGCGGGCATTGGCCCGCCCCCGCGCTGTGCTCGGGCCTGGGGCGCTGCGGGCGTTGCCGGGTGCGTTTCCTGGCGGCGGCGCCGCCGCCCGCGCCCGGCGAGGACGAGGTGCTGGCGCCGGAGGAGCTGGCCGGGGGCTGGCGCCTGGGCTGCCGCCACGCGGCCCTGCCCGGCGTGGCGGTGCTGCTGCCCGCGCGGCCTGCGGCCCCGGCCCCCCGGCCGCCGCGCACGGGAGCGGCCCTGGCCCTGGCCGTGGACCTGGGCACCACGTCCATTCACTGGCAGGCCCTGGGGCCCGACGGGGCGCTCGTGGCCGAGGGCGCCCTGCTGAACCCGCAGATGGGCGCGGGCAGTGAGGTCATGTCGCGGCTGGCCCTGGCCCGGGGCGGGGCGGCGGCGCGCCTGCGGACCCTGGTGCTGGACGCCCTGGCCGGGGT